>DATFWX010000236.1:0-32734 GCA_035258845.1 Polyangia bacterium
AACCCAGCCCACCCCCACGCGCCACACCCAGTGACGATACGGACGGTAGAACCCACCGCCGTACCGCACCACCACTTGCGCGTGCGCGCTCGTAGGTGCGATAATGACGCCGCCCATGACGGTGCCAGCGACCAGAAGAGCCAGCGCGACCCTGTGCAGGGAACCTCGAGAATTGCGTGGCGTCATAGTAGAGAAAGCACGGCTCATACCCATAACTATGAGCATTTTTCGTGCCATGGGGTCAGCGGCCTCTTGCCGGACGGTTAGCCAAGGACCGATAACCGTGGTTCACGGCTGCTGTGAACCTAGCGAGACACCTGCGCGGGATCCCTTGACTTTCATGGTGCTGCCGGATAAAGTCCGGGGTCTCGGGGATCCAAACCTCTGGTCCAGCCCGGGTTGGGGGCTCGCCCTGACGGGCAAAAGGTAGCGAGGAGGAGGAGCTTTGGAAGACAGGAACAAACCCGGCAAGCCGAGGGACATCAGCGACCTCAAGGCGCGGCTCGGGCTGGCCAAGCCGGCGCCGCCGGTACCGCGAGGCGACGGGGCCGCCCCGGGCCGCCCGGGTGCGCCGCGCGCCATTCCAGCTCCTCCGGGCGCCAGCGCGCAGGCGCAGGCCGCGCCCGCCCCCGACATGCGCACCGATCCGCTGCGCGCCATGGGCGCCATGGCGTCGGCCGCCCCGGCGCCCGCGTATCACCCCTACATCGACGACGGCAAGCCGGTCGAGTCGGTGGCCGCGCGGGGCGCCCATCGGGCCGCCCGCATGACCCTCGGTTTCGCTCTTCTGGGTGGGTTCATCTTCGGCTACTGGTGGGGCGGCGTGGTGGGCGATCGCAAGATGCATAACCGCATGGTCGACGACGCCGCTCGCATCAAGGGCGAGGTCGAGGTCATGTCCAAGCGGCTGACCATCATTGTCGACGCGCTCAACCGCAACGGCCAGAAATACCCGACCGGCGCGCCCGATTTCGAGCTGACCGCGGCCATGAAGGGGTTCGATCTGTCGCAGCCCAACCAGACCACGCTGTTCCGCACCAACTACGCGCGCTTCGAGGACATCGCGATCGACGAGCTGTTCAACTACTACAACGACACCATCGCGCTCTACGAGCAGATCCGCCGCCACGTCTCCGCGAGTGAGAAGGAGAAGGATCTGCTCGACGCCTTTGCAAAAGAATCCAAGACCCAGGATGTCTTGTACGGCGTCGTGATCGAGCCCGGCAAGGTCACCACCGGCAAGCTCGTGCAACTGATCGAGAATGTGTGCAAGGGCGGCAAGAAGGACTGCACCAACGTGGCCGACCTCGAGGGCTTCATGGCCACCTACTCGCCGGGCGGAACCACGTTCAAGGCCGTTCTGTCGGGCAGCGGGCCCAAGGTGATCCCGCTCGCGCACAGCGAGATGTTCGACGGCATGGTCTCGGGCGCGCGCCCGGAGGCGCTGGCCGGGTTGGATTACAAACGGCGGCTGGCCAACATCCGAATCCTCGCCACGAAGCTGTTCAACATCCAGAAGAGCCTGCAGCAGCATCTGGCCGACGAAGCCGCCAAGCCCAAAGTATTCGCGCTCTGAATCCCATCCTTGCGCTTCTCTTCGCGGCCAGCGGGTGCGCGCGCCCCGGCATCGTGCTGGCGGCGGCCGGCGATCTGGAGCTCGATGAGCGTTCGGGCGCGGCGCAGCTGAGCTCGCTGGGCGCGCTCCTGCCCGGTCAGTTGCGCCTTTTGAATCTGGAAGGGCCCTTGACCACCCGCGGCGCGGCCGCGGGGCTGGACGCGGCCGGGCGGCCGACCGGCGCGCCCATCCGTTTCCGCGCCCGGCCCGGCGCGGCGGCCCTTCTGCACGGGCGCATCGACGTGGTGTCCCTGGCCAACAACCACGCGCTCGATCAGGGCCTGGACGGGCGCGACGACACCGCGCGCGCTCTTTTCAGCCAGGGCATCGCGGCGGCCTTTTCGGGTCACGACGCGGAGCTCGGGCGCGCCGGCCAGCGCGTGATCGTGGTCGCGCGCGATTTTTCTGCGGGCGTGGACGCGGAAGCGGCGGACCAGCTGGGCGCGGCCATCCAGAGAGCGCGCGCGCGCGGCGCGGTCGTGGTATCGCTGCACTGGGGCCAAGCGGGATCGCTCCTGCCTACGCGAGCGCAGCGCGAGCTGGCCGCCCGGGCGGCTTCTGCCGGCGCGTCGGTCGTGGTCGGCCACGGGCCGCACACCGTGCAAGGCATCGAGCGGCGCGGGCGCGCGGTCATCGCCTACTCGGTGGGCAACCTGGCCTTCTCGTGCCGCTGTACCGACGTACTCGACGCCTATGTGCTGGTCGCGCGCATCGAGCAGGACGGTCGCGCGACCGATGTGCGCGCGCTCCCGATCGCAGCCGGGCTCGCCGGCGGCGCGCCCCGACGCGCCGACGATCCGGGCCTTTACGACCTTATCATCAACCTGTCGCGCGACCTGGGCTCGAAGGCCGAGCGCGTGGGCGACGCAGTGCGCATTCAGTAAGACCAGGCGGGGCCGCCCGACCGGGCGGCAGGCCCTCATCAAGCCCCGTCTGTGGCCGGCTCGATCAGCCAGTCCTCGTCGGTGAGCGGACCGCCGAACTCGTTTTCGACCGACTTGATGAGCTGGATGTTGCGCACGTCGTTGGCGCTCAGAACCTGATCCGTGTAGGCGCCATTTTCCTTGTACCAGCTCATGCCTCGAAAGTGGTTGCGCAGGATCTCGGACTTGAAGGGCCGCCCGCGGCGCGCGTAGATGGTGTTGCGCAAAAGGCGCAGGTCGCGCAGTGACAGCGCGCGCAGCTCGCCCACGCCGAGCACGCGGTCGAGTGAAGCCTCGCTCTTGCCCCGCTTCTCGGCATCGATCGCGAACTCGCCGAGCGCGCGCGAAAGCAGGCCCAGCTCGATCTTGTCGTCGACGGTCAGCATGTCCTCGTTGAACTTGGGGTTTGCCTTATACCAGCTCTGTTTGGCGTAGTAGCAGTCGTTGGAGCCCGCGCCCGCCTCCTCGTCCTCCTGGGCGCCCCGGGGCCGCTTGCACAAGCGCACGGTCTTGCCTTTGACCGTCCACTCGGGCTTGTCGTTCCACGCCTTGCCGTGGCGCGCGAAGATGTCGTCGCGCATGCGGGCGAGCTCGGTTTCGCGGAACGACTGCTCGCGCACACCGACGAAGTGCGCGTTCTTGCGGTCGGCGTCGCTGAGCTGCTTGTAGCTGAACTTGGGATTGGCCCGGAACCAGGGCTGACCGTGGAAGTAGTCGCGCAGCCACGGCTTGCGGTACCCGTCCCAGCCGTAGCGCGCGTAGATGGTGTTGCGTAGGATCGACAGCTCGCGCAGGGTCTTGTGCTCGAGCAGGTCGCCCTTGCAGCTCACCTGGGTGCCGGCCGGGCCTTCATCGACGTTGATCTTGCACGGCATCACGGCCGCGGAGTAGCCCGGCACCTGGTCGGCCGGCGCCGGCTGAAACGGCTGCGCCTGGTCGGCGCGCGCGCGCACGGGCGCCGCCGCCAGAACGAGGATTGTGATGACGTGCACAGTCGATCTCATTGCCCCTCCCCTGGTTGCTTCTACAATTCATACGTGCGAGCCGGGCCGATCCATCTTACCGCGCTGATCGCGCTCGCGGGGGGCCCGGCGCCGCCCCAAGAGGCCCCGGCACCCTTGAAATGCCTGCAGCGCCTGTATGCGGGCACCGCCGAGCACACCCGGGCTGGCTGGATGCTCGTGCTGCCCGACGGCACGCGCATCCCCTATGACGATGGGCGCAAGAAGACCCTGGCCGAGCGCCTGGCCGCGCCCGACGTCGAGGACGTGTTCGCGCAGCGCTACCGGCCCGGGCCCATTCGCCCGGTGCGGACCGAGGACGAGGATCCGGGCCGCGTGCGCATCGACGCCCTGTTTGCCGCCACCTACGGCAAGAGCCAGGCCAGCGTCGACGTGGTACCGCTGCGCTTTTTCGACCAGTCGCCGCTCGTGCACCGCCGGGTTGCGCCGGCGCTGGCGCGGGTGGTGGCGCGGCTCGAGCGGGCGGTTGCGCGCGAGAGCACGCTGCGTCCTTACCTGACCGGGATCGGCGGCAGCTTCGCATGGCGCAACATCGCGGGAACGGATCGGCCGAGCGCGCACGCCTATGCGGCTGCCGTCGACATCAACGTCGAGCGCTCGGACTATTGGCGCTGGCAGAAGCCGGCCGCGCCGCTACGCTGGCGCAACCGGGTGCCCCAGGCCATCGTGGACGCATTCGAGGCGGAGGGCTTCATCTGGGGCGGCCGCTGGTATCACTACGACACCATGCACTTCGAGTATCGCCCTGAGCTTTTGGACCCGAGCTGTTACCCGAATTGAGTACTCTTCGACTCTTCGACTCTTCGACTGCATTTACGGTGGACAGCTCATGGCCGGGATGGTCTGCGAAGCCGCGCCTGCGAAGTCACGCACGCGCTGTCCGGTCACGCGGATCAGGAAAAACGACGGGTCCGGGATCTGTCCGAATGCGATGTCGAAGCCGGTGCCGGGGCCCAGCGGGCCCGTCGCGACCTGCGGGATCGGAAAGTGCCAGCGCGTCGTGAACCCGCTCAGACCCACCGGACCCGGTGGATCGGGCTCCTCGGCGTAAAACGGGATGCCGCCGTTGCAGCTCGGGTTGCCGCGCTCGCCTGGGTAGTCTCCCACCGCTCCGCTGCCATTGAGATCGGCCACGAACCACAGCGCGCAATTGCCGCCCGCCAGGTAGTTGGTGCCCGGGTTTCCCGTGCCGACGGGCTCGTTGAAGGTGACGCGCAGGTAGCCGCCCGGCTCCTGGCACAGGCTCGCAATGGCGGCATCGGTTGTGGAGGGCCGGGTGAAGAAGGGTCCGGCCACGGTGCGCCGGAACACAGTCCCCACGCCGAGCCCGGTCGCCTCGATGGTCAGGTTGTACTCGCGTCCGGGCAGAACGCTGGCGCCCGGCAACACCTTGACCAGGGAACCGTCGGCCGCCGCCTGATAACCGGTGACCTCGGCACCCAGCTCGTCGAGGAGGCTGACGCGCAGCGAGGGACCGTCGATGGGCAGGTTGAACACCGCAAACAAGGTGTCGGTGGACGCGACCACGGAGCTCAGGTCGGTGCCCAGGCTGACCCCGAACAGCGTCGCCACGTTGGAGGCCAGAAGAGCCAGCCCGGTCGGCGGCGCCGCCAGAACGATCGTCGGCACCGTCGAGCCCAGCTGAGCCAGGTTGAAGTTGACCTGGAGCCCCGGGAAGTCGTACTGGCTCTCGGGCGTGCTGCCGACCCGGAAGGGCGGCACCTGGACCGTGACCAGGTCCGGGATCAGGCCGGCCAGCGACGCAAAATCGGGCAGGTCCGTAAACTTCGCCAACCCGCCGGTGTCGGTGGTCGCGTGCACGGTCAGCTCGCCGCGCGCGACCCCGGCCGGGTCCGAGAAGTCGACCTGCTGCACGCGCGTACGCGCCGACAGCACGACCATGTTCTGCGGCTCGCCGCGCACCGACACCACACGCACGGTGAAGCTCGACGACGCGGCCAGAAGACCCAGCGGCCCCACCGTGACCGCGCCATTTCCGGTCGGGAACTGGCCGGCCGCGCCCGGCAGCACCTCGCGATCAACCGCGTCCACATAACGATCCAGGTGCATCGAGAGCAGCACCGCCCCCGCCGGGACGCCGCGGAAACCGAACACGCCGCCCATGTCGGTCTTCTGCATCATGGTCTGCGCGCCCGCGATGAGCTTGACCTGCACGTCCTTGAGCGGCGCGCGGGTGGCGGCGTCGACCACCATGCCGCCCACCGAGCCACTGGGCGACGAGTTATTGACCTGCACCTCGTCGCCCCCGCAGGAGGCGGCCGCGGTCAGCGCAAGCCCGAGCGCGAAGCTTCGCATCATGAGACTGTCCTCCTGCTAAAAGTGAAAGATCGCGAACCGCTCGCGATCCGAGAGCCCGCCGGTTGCGCGGGCGACGCCCCAGGTTGTGAGAGCGGCTGCGGCCACGCCCACCGCACCCACGGTCGGCCAGAACCAGCGCGAGTGCCGGAACTCGTGCAGCCGCTCCGACAGCGGGACCGAGGGCGGAGCCGGGGGCGGCACCCAGACCCCGTCCGTGCGCACCCCCACAAGAAGCGCGCTCGCCAGATCGCCGCCTGCCTGCTCGAGCGCCTGCTCCGGGGCCTTTTGCTCGACCTGCTTGAGCAGTCGAGCCGGCCGCACATCGTAGACGTATCCGCGCAGCGTCACCTCGCCCGCGCGCGACCGGGTCACCGACACCAGCGCCAGCATGGGCACACCGGCACGCTGGGCGAGCGCGCGCACCGGCCCTGGCAGGGCCGGCTCGCCGAGCGCGCGGCGCGCGGCTTCCAAGAGCGTGAGCGGATCGGCGCCCGGGTAGCGCTCGAGGGCAATCGTGACCTGCTTTTCCTCGGCGCCGCTGAGCTCGATCGCGCGCAGGGTGGGCCGGCGCCCGGGCAGCGTGAGCACGACCATGGTCGGCCCGGCCGGGCGGTCGGTCATGCACAGCGGTGCCCGCCCACGCGCGGCCCCGTCGACGTAAACCAGGGCGCCGGGCGGATTTGACTCAACCAGGAGCGCGCTCTTGCCCAGCTCGTCGTGCAGCAGCCGCGCCTCGGTCACCAGCTTGCGCATCTGGGGCGGGAAGATCTTCGGATGGAAGTCGAGGCTGGGGTCCAGGACCAGCGCACGCCGAAGCGCCGCCCGCGCGCCCGCCTCGTCGCCGTCCAGAAACCGGGCCGCCGAGAGCTCGCGGTAGATGACCTCGAGCGTGACCAGGGCATGCGGCCGCTCGGACAGCCGATGCCCGCGCAGCTCGTAGGCCTGTGCGGCCCGCTCCAGGAGCTGTCGCGCCTCGGGCACCTCCAGCTCAAGCAGCTTGCGCTTGGCCTCGGCGAGGTCAGCGTCGGCATGGTCGAGCGCGGCCCGGTCGGGCCCCGCCGGCTCGAGCGCGCTGAACAGATCGCGCGGCTGAACGGGAGCGGCCGCCTCGAGCGCGCGGATCATGGCCTCGCGGATCCGACCGGCCGGCTCGGCCTCGCCAAAGACGTGCACCAGAATGCCGGGGGCCGGCGCCTGCGCCCATACGGGTCCGGCGCTCAGGCAGGATAGGAGCCCCACCGCGAAGGTCCAGCGCAGCCGCACCGGCGCGCTATGTTACACAGCGCGGCAGACGCCGCAACCAAAAGACACGCCTCCGGGGCCGCGCGGTGAGGGATCCGCCCCGCCGCTTCGCGGCGGGCGCGCGCTTACAACTCGAGGTCCTCGAGCTTCTTGCCGGTGTCCTTCTTGGCCGGGGTCTTGGCAGGCTGCTTCTTTTCCTGGGTGGCCGGCGGCGGCGGCGCCGACGACGGTGAGTTCGAGATGCGGGCGGGCTCGCTGGCCGCGGGCGGCGGGGTCTCCTCGCTGCCCTTCCCACGCCCGGTGATGCGATCGACAATGTCCGAATTGACATCGCCGGACACCTTCTCGGGTGCCTGGATGTCGCGCACGATGGCCGAGCCCGCGCCCTCGCCCAACGCGTTCTCCTTGTGCCGCGGCGCCACCACCTGTGAAACGCCCCGGTCCTCGATGACCAGACAGAAGGTGTCGTAGAAGTTGGACTGGTCGACCGCGCGCAAAAGCGTGGCCCCCGAGGGCGGCCACTCGAGATGCTCCAGGATCTGCTCACCCTTGCGGTTGAGCTTGTACTTGGCGACGCCGCGGCCGTAGCGGTTCTGAATGATCTGGGCGAATTGATCGAAATTCTTGCCCTGGAACAACTCTTTGTCGAACGCGATGAACTGCTTGTAGAGCTTTTCGTTGTAGAAGAACAAGAAGCGCCGCTGCTTGTGCATGCCCTCCTCGATCACCAGCATCGCCTCGCCGTTTCCGTGCGCAAACTCACGATCGATGATGGAGACCTCCCAGGGCGTCTTCTGGCCTTTGAAGTCGATGTAGCTCTTTTCGATCTTCCTGGTCTCGTCGCTGATTTCCTGGTTGATCTTGTCCTGCGCATAGGCGTTGCCGACCGCCTTCTTCCAGTCTTCCGCGTATTTCTTGTGGATTTCGTCACTGATGAGCTTCTTGACCTCGCCCATCGTCATGCCCCACTTGAACTTGCCCTGGAGCTCGTCGATGGCGCGTGCGGTCTCCTTGGAGGCCTGCCTGGGCGCCGCCGCCTTGCCCTTGGGCTTGGCCCCGGCCGAGGCCACCATCGAGAGGATGCTCATCGCCACCAAAACGCTCGTCCGCTTCATGCGGTGGAGGGTAGCATAGGAGCGGCAATCTGTCAGCTACTGCAGGCGTTTGGGGGCGGCGTCGCGAGAGATGGAAACCGAGGCCCCGGTCAGGGAGTCGGGGGTGACCGCGACGTCCAGCTCCTGGCCCGAGAGCGAGCCATGGCAGCCCCCGCAGATGCCGTTGAACAGCTTGCGCGGCACGCCCGGCGCGATGCTCTCGCCGGGGCTGACCTGGTGCTCCTCGCGCATGGTGAAGACGGGCCGACCGCTGCCGTCGATGAGCTCGAGAATGAGCGGGGTCTTGGGCGGCACCTGCACCTTGATCGAATGGTCGGACTCGAGCGGCGCCGCGCCGACCACGCGGCGGTCGGTGTAGACCATCTGGGGCCCCTGCAGCTTCGATGGATCGGGGTTGGCGGTGGGTGGTGGGCTCTCGGCATACACGCGCAGGCCGGCCGTGGCGTCGAACTTGGCCACGTTGCGGCCGCGTCGCAGATTGAAGTTGAGCAGCGTGGCCAGCATGGGCAGATCGGGGAAATGTATCACCGCCTGGTCGGCCGGCAGGCCGCTCGCGACCGGGCACGAGGGATTGTTGTACCCGCGCCCGCCGAACACCAGCTGGGGCAGGTTGCAGAACAGCTGGCGCTCGGCGCGCTTGTAGCCCAGCGCGGCCTCGACCAGCGAGCTGCCGCCGCCGCCGGACAGGGTGCGCCGCGCACCCGACTGCCCGTCGACCGCAACCAGGTCGTAGCGCGGCATGTCCTTGCTGGCCGAGTACGAGGCCAGGATCTCGCCATTGGGCAGCGAGAACGGGGACCTGTAGGCGCCGCCGCCAGCGTCGTAGATCACCACCGACTTCAAGAAAGTCACGTCATCGCGGCCCAGCTCGAACGGCCCTATCGATCGATTGAAGGTGGCCAGATCTCCGCCCCCGCCCTTGTCGCCCGCGTTGGACAGGATGATGAGGAAGTTGCGGTCCAGCCCCTCCCGGATCTCGGTCGCCTGCTGATACCCGATCGAGTCACGTGTGGTGCCGAAGGTGTCGTCCGACTGCGCGCGCTGCGCGAGCAGGGGATGGTAGTCGGTCAGGTCCCAATTGATGCGGCGCCCCGAAAGCTGGTAAAAGTCGGCGGTCGCCTTCTCGGCAGTAAAGGTCATCCGGCCGTCTTGCATGAAGGCGGGCGACAGCTCGGAGTTGAGGAGCCAGGTCATCTGCTCCGGGTTCGAAAAGTCGCCGCCCGGCGCCACCCGGAAAAGGTCCGCGTTGGGCAGGAAGGTCTTGAGCGTGATGGTGCCCGAGCGCGTGGAGGCAAACGCGATCGAGCCATCGGGGGCGAACACCGGGTCGAAGTTGTGCACTTTGACCGGCCCCTGCATGCGGCCGTTGTCGCTGGTGAGCTGCCGGCAGCTCCCGGCCCCGAGGTCCAGAAGCCACAGGTCGAGCCCGCCGCCCGCGCCCTGGCGGGCCGCAAACACGATCTTCGAGCCGTCGTAGCTCCACTCGGGGCCGCGCACGTCGAGGTTTGGCCCCGGGGACAGGCCCGCACAGGGCCCGAGCGCGCTGCGCACGTTGTCGACCGAGTCGACCCGGCCGGCCGCACCGACGTGGGCGTCGGCCAGCCTCAGGTCGGCGCCGCCCCGGAAAGTATCGAACTGGAGCAGCGTGTCGTCGTTGGGTGGGCGCGCGATGAAGGCCAGCGGCACCACGTCCCCCTGTGCGAGCGGCGACACGAGGGCGGCATGATCCTGGCGCTCGATGCGGTGCCATTCTTTCAAGGTGCAGAACGCGCTGGCGGTGGCCGGATTGTAAGGCGACGGGCACGGCATGCTGATGTCCTGGCCCGGCGTCTCCAGAACCGGCCCGCCCCGGTGCGTGATGCCGCCCGAGCTCGCGAAGATGGGCTTCTTGACGGCGCGCGACTGCTTGACGTCGGGCGTGTCGAGCGCGATGAACTCGCGCAGCGTGGCCTCGTAGTTGCGCTTGAGCGCCAGCGGCGCGAAAAAGCCCTGCGCGCCCGGCCGCAGCCGATAATCGTTGAAGCCATCGGGGCTGTGGCAGCCCTCGAGCACGCAGCCGCGCTTGAGCAGCACCGGCATCACGTTGGCCTCGAAGAACATCTGCCCGGCCGACCGGCTGAAAAGGGGCGGCGGGTTCTGCTGGACCTCGTTGCCCCAGTCGCGCATGGCTTTCCAGGTGGCGTCGTCGCGGCTCTCGAAGAAAATGCCGCCGGTGTGGCTGACCCCGCCCGCCTGCGGCGACAGCGGCCGCAGAAGGATCTCGCTCTGCTCGATGGGCGTGCCCATGGGCACGATGAAGCCCGACGCCTGCAGGAAATTGAACCTCATCTGATCGTCGGTGTCGCCGCAGGTGAGATAGAAATCGGACTGCGGCGAGCTGTGGCAGGTGCCAAACGCGCACGAGGGCTTGAGCACCGGGTTCCACACCTTGGTCACGAAGTCCTGGTAGACCTGCGAGCTCGTGTTGACCATGGTGAGGTCGTAGTCGGGCGGGTAGGCCGTGTTGCACTGGCCCGAGCCGTGGCTCTGCTGCGCGGGCGGCGGCAGGCCATCGGGCGTGGCCCCGTTGTCGAGCCAGCGCTTGAGCTCGTAGAAGGCATCCGAGTTGGGTGCGATCGGCTTGCCCCCGGCGTGGCGGATCTCGCTCGCGTAGAGCTGGCCGCGGTACGGGATCTGAACGGTGTCCTCAGGCAGCGCCTTGAGCAGGAGCAGCGGCTGCGGGTAGCTGCCGTAGGTGCGCAGCACGTCGCGCCGCTTCTGGACCGAATCGAACGAGGTCAGATCGAGGTTGCCGAGCGCGGTGCCGTCGCCGGCGTTCTTGTGGCAGCCTGACGTGTTGCCGACGCAGAAGTTGTTGAAGATGGGCTGAATGTGCTCGTAGTAGAACTGCTGCTCGGGGGGATGGGCGGCGCCACACGCGCATACAAGAGCCGCTGCGGACAACCAAAGCAGAACACGATGGGACATCATGTCGCCGGTTCCATCATATCAAAGAAAGTAGTGGAGAGCCGGGCCGCAGTCTTGGCGCGGGTCGTTCTGCGACCCGGCTCTCCGGGCGTTTAGCGATTGAGCCGGCCCAGCGCCGCCTGTGCCAGCGAGCGCACGAGCGGGCTGGCGTCGTGGGCCGCGGCCTGCTGGAGCGCCGGTGCCGCCGAGGCGGCGGCCGCTCCGATCTCGCCCAGCGCCCACGCCGCCTTCTTGCGCACGTTTGCGCTGGAGTCGCTCCCGAGCAGATTGACCAGGCCACTTGTTGCCGCGCCCGCGCGTGAGCTGCCGACCATGAAGATGGCCTGCACGCGCACGCTCTCATCGGGATCGGTCAAAAGTGGCAGCGCCAGCTGCGGGCTCGTGAAGCCGCGCAGAGAGCGCAGCGCTTCCAGCGCGGCCGCGCGCACCTGGGCGTCGGCCGACCCCAGCGCCTGCGACAGCGCGGGCTGGGCTCGCAGGTCCCCGATCGTCCCCAGCGCCTGCGCCATGTGCGCGCGCGCTTCGGCGGTGAAGGTCGAATTCTGGAGCGCGCTCCCGAGCGGGCCGATGGCGTCGACGCGCTGGAACTCGCCCAGGATGTCGGCCGCGTTGCGGGCCTTCACCGAGTCGACGTCGCCAAGGCGCGCGATCATCTGGTTCTGGACGTCGGTGCGCACCGCGCGCCGCGTCAGCCACCAGGCCGCCACCTGGCGGACGCCTGCATCCTGGTGATCGATGAGCGGCATCACCAGGTCCACGCAGGCCGGGCACACCAGGGTCTCGGCCCGTTCGAGCTCGGCCTTGATGGCATCCGCCGAGCCCGACCAGATGGCGTTGCGAATCGCCGTGTAGCTGGCGCCGCGGCCGGCCAGCGCGGACGCTGGCAAGAGGCACGCGAGGGCGAGCGCGGCCAGGACTGTCATTCTGCGCAGCATGGTCTACAGCCTCCCCGGGCGGTTCTCACGGAAGAAGAACTGCCCGCCCATGTCGATGTTGAGGATCAACTTGTAATAATCGTCGGGCGCGATTTCGGTCCCGCCCACGTCGGCCGGGTGAATCGCGTTCTGGAACCCGCGCACCGACGGATCGAGGGTCGGGAAGCGCTGCGGTGGGTTGAGCATCTTGATGACGTCCGAGTCGCGCGCCGAGCCCGGGTTGATGTAGGACTTGTAGTTGCCCGTGATCTGGACGACGTCCTCGCCCAGCTCCATGCCCAGGCCGGACAGCGAGATGTACGACGCGGTGAAGTCGCCGGTCATGCGCTCGCCGACCGTGATGTTGATCTTCTGCCCACGCAGGTCGAATACGAAGGTCTGCATGGTCCCGGTCGTCAGGTCGGTGACCGTGTAGCTCGGATTGGCCGGTCCCGGCACGCCGTTGTGGCAGCTCACGCAATGGGCGTCGAAGATCGGCTGCAGCGCCAGGTCCCACGGTACGCCGCGGATGGCGGCGTAGCTGTAGTCGAGCGAGATGCGCTGGTCGCGCGGCACGTCGAGGTTGGTGGCGCCGCGCTGTACGGCCTCGGTGGTGCCGGGCTGGATCTGGGTGGCCTTGGCGCGATCCTCGTGGCAGCCGCCGCAGAAGCGCTGCTCGCCCGGGCGGCCGCTGATCCAGACCGGCTCGCTGGCCATCGACATGGCGAACTTGTCGAGCACCTGCATGTGCACGGGCACGTTCGCGGGCACGACGGCCGCAAACGAGCCGTCCTGGTAGATGGGCACCTCGCCATAGCGCGAATGGCCGTCGAACTCGGTGGTCCCGAACATGTCGGGGAAGCCTTCCTCGGTCGAGAAGCCTTCCATCAGCCGGACCTTGAAGATGTCAACACCCGGCGTGGTGCCGGCCAGCTGCGAGAAGATCGACGAGTTGCGTACGTCGAGCGCGCCCACCACGAACTGGGTCCCGCTGATGGGCGAGCTCGTAATCGGCGGCTCGGGCCGCTGCATGACCGGACGCGCCAGCACATCCCAGTACTTGGGATCGTTGTAAATCGGGTAGCGAAGCCCGGTCTTGCCGTCGAACAGGTAGATGCCGAAGTCGGCGTTGGTCTTGGCTTGCGTCAACACCTCGGACTCGACCGGCCCGTCGGCCCACGAGACCAAGAACAAGAGGTCGCTGGGATTGGGCGGCAGGATCTCGGCGTCGTAGTAACGGCCCACGCCGATCTGCGAGGGTCCGCGGTCGCCCGGAACCAGCGGCGTCATGTCCTTGTAGGTGGCCGTCCTTTCGCTCGCATTGAGGTCGACCAGCAGCAGCTTGCCCGACTGCAGCGTGCGGTCGCGCGAGGTGCCGATGGTCACGATGCGGTAGTCGGTCTTGCCGTCGGCGGTCGTGCGGGTGGCCACGTAGCGGCCCTTGAGATAGCTGTTGGTGATGCCATCGCCCTCGCCGCCGAACGCTTCACGCTGGCCAGTCATGTCGCTGTTCATCAGGCGGAGGTGGCCGTCGTTGACGCCACCCAGGTGCAGCCATTCCGTGTACAGCACGCGGCCATCGGGCAGGAGAGCCGGCGAGACGCGATGCGACACGTTGCGCGGGCCCAGGGTCAGGGCTGTGCCGTCCTGGTTCATGATGCCGACCTGGGCGGTGGTGGCGCGCTCGTACTCGTCGCGGAACTGCTGGGCCGTGGGCTCGACCACGTCGTTGGTGTAAAAGAGGATCTTCTGCCCCGGAATGAAGATGGGATAGACGTGGTCACGGGGGCCGTCGGTCAGCTGTTTTGGATTGGTACCGTCGACGTGCATGGTGAAGATCTGGTAGCGATCTTCGTTCGCCAGGCGCGCCGAGAACACGATGGTGCTGGCGTCGAACGACAGATCCCAGGCCATGAAGTCAGCGCCCGTCCACATCGGATCCGACGTCAAGACCGTCAGCTTGCCGTCGGCCGCAGGGGGCTCCAGCTTCACGATCCGGCTCCCGGCCTGGTAGCCCAGGTAGTCGAACACGTTGCCTCCCTCGTTGCGTATGGAGCGCTGGAGGAAGATGATCGACGTGACTTCCTTGGGGATGCCAGGACCCCTATCTTCGCCGCAGCTTGCGAGGGCGAGGACCAAGAAGGTGGCCAGTGTCTTCCGCATCGCGGTACCCTCCATTCTGGCCAGGACACAAAGCAAGGCCTGAACCAACGCAAAAACGTCTATAGTTTTAGGGAATTGTCACTCAGGAGGTGGGTACTTTTGGGGGCTGGGACCCCCGGTCGCCGGCACCGGCAGGGGGCCCGCGCCCACGCTCTCTCCATCAAAATCCCCTTCCCCTTCGCCACTCTTGCCCGGTTTGAAGGTCTCTGCGCGGCCGGTCTGGAGGTCATCGTTCGGGGTCCGCGAATACAGCGGCGCCTCGCCCGGGCCCGAGTAATCGATCCAGAACGCGCTCTGGTTCTTGCGCACGTCGATGTGCACGAACGAGGAGTTCGGGTAGTAGCCCACGCCCACGTGCTGAAACGCGGTGCGACAGAAGTCGCGCAGCGCTGCGTTGGACACCCCGTCGACGCGCAGGTCGGCGGCCAAGCCGCGCTTGTGCGGGGATTTGGGATTGCGCGCGGCCGCGGGCGCGCGGTAGCCCGCCACGATGTCGATGCGCCGGTTGTCGAAGTGGTGCGAAATGTCCTCGATCAGGCGCAGCAGGCGTATCGCCATCGAATGCTGGCGGCCGGTGTGGTGGCAGCGCATGAAGTGGTTGAACTTGCGCTGGGTGCCGGACGGGAAGAAACCGCGTGCATCGGGCAGCAAAGCGAGCGTTTCGCGGCGGTTGACGTGGTACAGGATGAGCGGCGGCGGCTTGGGTCGGGCCCGCCTGGGACGGGCGGGCCGCTTGACCGGCTTCGGGGCGGCAGGCGGTTGGGCGGCCGCGGGGGCGCCGGGCGCGGGCCCGGGCTGGGGGGGCTGGCCCCCTTGCGAAGGCTGCGCCGGTGGCGGCGGCGGAGGCGACGGCGCCGGCTGGGCGGGCGGAGGCGGTGGTGGAGCTGCCGGTACCGGCTGAAGCAGGAGCCCAATCAGGAGCAAGAGAGCGGCCGGCATTCCCTACCACCACTTTAGCAGCGTCGCTTGAGCTCGGCCAGGAGGGTAAGTGCCTCAAGCGGGGTCATGCTGTCCAGATCGGCTTGTCGCAGGGCTATGACGACCTCCGCCTCTGTGGGCCCCTGCACAGCCGGTGCGGCCGCCGTCGGCGCGGGCGCCGGTGCGCCAAACAAATCGAGCTGCGGCACCGCGCCGCCCAGTCGGGCGCGCTCGAGCTGCGCCAGGATCTCACGGGCGCGCACCAGCACCTCGCGCGGCAGACCGGCCAGACGCGCCACCTCGATGCCGTAGCTCCGCGAGGCGCCGCCGGGCACGAGCTTGCGCAGGAACACGATGTCGCTTTTCCACTCCTTGACCGCGACCTGCATGGTCCGCACCCGCGAAAGCGTGGCCGAAAGGCCGACCAGCTCGTGATAGTGGGTCGCGAACAGGGTCTTGCACCCCACCCGGTCGTGCAGGAACTCGGCCACCGCCCACGCAATCGAGAGCCCGTCGTAGGTCGAGGTGCCGCGCCCGATCTCGTCGAGCACGACCAGCGAGTCGCGGGTTGCGTGCGCGAGGATGTGGGCGCTCTCGCGCATCTCGACCATGAACGTGGACTCGCCGCGCGAAAGATTGTCGGCCGCGCCCACGCGCGTGAAGATGCGGTCGCAGACCGAGAGCCGGGCCGCTTTGGCGGGCACGAAGGAGCCCATCTGGGCCAGGATCTGGATGAGCGCCAGCTGGCGCATCACGGTCGACTTGCCGGCCATGTTGGGACCCGTGATGATGAGGATCTGCTCGGCCGCCGGATCGAGCCGGGTATCGTTGGGCACGAAGCCGCCCGCGGCCGCCATCTGCTCGACCACCGGGTGGCGGCCGTCCTCGACCTCGAGCACTCCGCCCTGCGGGAGCAGGCTCGGGCGCGCGTAGCCCGAGCGATGGGCCACCTCGGCCAGCGCGGCCAGCGCGTCGAGCGTGGCCACCTGCTCGGCCACCGCGAGCAGGCGCGGCGCCTGCGCGGCCACGCGGCTGCGCAGCGCGCTCAAAAGCTCCTGCTCAAGCGCGACCCGACGCTCATCGGCGTGCAGGACCTTGGCCTCGTAGTCGGCCAGCTCGGCGGTCACGAAGCGCTCGGCGCCGGCCAGGGTCTGCTTGCGGATGTAGTCGGACGGGACGTTCTTGAGGTGGGAGCGCGTGACCTCGAGATAATAGCCGAATACGCGGTTGTACTTGATGCGCAGCGAGGCGATGCCGGTGCGCGCGCGCTCGCGCGCCTCGATGGCCAGGATCTGGGCCTTGCCCCCGCTCGCGATGCCTTGCAGCTCGTCCAGCTCGGGCGAAAAGCCGCGCCGAATGTAGCCGCCGTCCTTGCTGAGCGCGGGCGGATCGTCGACCAGCACGGCCGCAATATCCGCGGCGACGTCGGCCAGCGGATCCTTCGGCGGGATCAGGAGCGCGGGCGGATCGAGCCGGCCCGCGAGAGCGCTCGCGAGCAGCGCACACAGCTCGGGCAGCTGGCCGAGCGAGGCGCGCAGGGCGGCCAAGTCGCGCGGGCTGGCCACGCCCAGCTTGACGCGTCCGGTCAGCCGCTCGACATCGTACACTTCGGCGAGCAGAGCGCGCAGCCGATCGCGCGCCGACTGCGCCTCCACGAGCAGCTCGATCGCGTCCTGGCGGCGCCCGATCAGCGCGCGATCGCGCAGCGGAAAGGCGAGCCAGTTTCGGAGCAGACGCCCGCCCGGCGCGGTACGGGTCTCGTCGATCACGCCCAGCAGCGAGCCGCGCTTGGTGCGGCCGAGGAGGGTCTCGAACAGCTCGAGGTTGGACTTGGTCGTATCGTCGAGCACCAGAAACTGCGCGCGCTGGTAGGGCAGCACGCGAAAGGCTGGCAGGGCGCCTACGGGCTGGGTGGCTCGCGCGTAGGCATAGGCCATCGCGGCCGCGCGCAGGGCCAGGCCCGGGGCGCCTGAGGTCTCGAGCCCGGCCAGCGCGGCTGCCGGATCGGCGGCGGCGGCCATGACCTGGGGACTGGGCCTGGTGTAGGCGCAAGCGGGGAAACGAGCACGCACGGCCTCTCTGACCTCGCCCACCACCTCGCGCGGCTCCACGCGCACGATCTCTTCGCCCAGAGCGCTCACCTCGTCGACCTCGGTGGCACGGAAGTCGCCGGTCGTGACGTCGAGCAGCGCCAGACCGAATCGCCCGCCCTCCTCGACCACGGCCGCGAGGAAGTGCGGAACCTTGGCTTCCAGCTGCTCCTCGTCGAGCACCACACCGGGCGTGACCACCCGAACCACCTCGCGCTTGACGATCCCTTTGGCTTGCTTGGGATCCTCGACCTGCTCGCAGATGGCGACACGATGGCCCAGCTCGAGCAGGCGGCCGATGTAGCTTTTGGCCGAGTGGTAGGGCACGCCGCACATGGGCACGGCATCCTCGCGCCCCTTGTCGCGCGTGGTCAGCGTCAGGTCGAGCGTGCGCGCGACATAGACCGCGTCCTCGAAAAACATCTCGTAAAAATCGCCGAGACGAAAAAACAGGATCGCATCCGGGAAACGTTGCTTGACCTCGAGATACTGCCGCATGAGCGGGGTTTCGGCTGGCGTGCGAGCCGTTTTTTGCATCGCCACCCGTCTATCACAAAAATGGTAAAATGTGAGGGTGGGCCCGCGTGTCTGCGGCAAATGTGGGCGGCCCGTCGCGGTCAAGCGCGCGCCGGCCTGCATCTACTGCGGCGCTCCCCTTCCCGCCCAGCCCGCGGACGCCGCGCCGCAAGCGCCCGCGGATCCACTGCTTGCGCGGGTGCGCTCGGCTTTCCTCCTCCTTGCGCGCTGCCGCACTGAAGGCGACCTTCAGCCCGCGCTGCCCTGGCTGGGGCCCGACCTGCGCGAGGAGCTGCAGCAGGAGATCGAGCATGACCGGCGCAGCGGCGTGCGCCACGTGATCGATCGGGTGACGGTGGGCGCGATCGCGCTCGGCGGATCCGCAGACGAAGCCCGCACGGCCCGCATCGATGCCCTGTACGCCGAATACTGGCAGGACGTGCGCTCGCACATGATCTTGCGGGGCCTGCGCGGCGCCAAGCCGCGGCGCGAGACCTGGCACCTGGAGCCGGCGCCGCAGAACGGGTCCGGTGTGGCGTCCGCGGACGCGGATCAATGTCCCGGCTGCGGCGCGCCGCTCGGCGCTACGCTCGACGGCAAGTGCTCCTACTGCGGGCTCGTCCCGAGCGCCAATCGGCTGGGCCTTATGCTTGTGCGCGTCACGCGCGAGGATCCGGAGGCGGTGGCCGCGGAGTGGCGCACCAGCGTGGATGCGCAGCTTCGGCTGCACCGGGACGACGATCCGGTGCTGGCTTTTCTGACTGCGGTCAAGAATTTCCTGTCTGATTGAGATGAAAGAGCGCAGACAGCGCACCGATCGTAGGCGCGGCCATGCACGGCACCCGCTCTCGCTGACCGTGGGCGTGCACACGCACGCCGGGCGTGTGTTCGGCACCTTGTACGATCTTTCGCGTACGGGCGCGTTTCTGGCGCTCGATCCGCCGCCGGGCGCGGGAGCGCGGCTCGTGCTTGCCATCCACCTGCGCGACGGCAGCGAGCTTCGATTGAACGCGCAGGTCGTGCACTCGATGAGCGACCACTCGCCCCGGCTCGTGAGCGGAGTCGGCCTCGTGTTCGGGCCGCTCGATCCGGCCAGCGCGGAGCGGCTCGACGCCCTGCTGGAGCGCCTGCGGCGGCGCGAGGATCCGCGCGGACCGTAGGACGGGCTCTCAGAGGCGGGTCACGTACGCGATCAGGTGCAGCTTGCGCTCGAACTCGGCCTTGCCCTCGAGGGCCGCTTTCTGGGTCGGGTATTCGCCCACGCGAACGCGATACCATACCCCGCGGCCGGGAATGTCGGCGGCCACGATCGAAAGCTTGTAACCCTGGATCTTCTTGGCGAACTCCTCGGCCTCGGCGCGGTCCTGGAACGCCGACACCTGAAGGGTGTAGCGGGCCGGCGGCGGTGTCGGCGCCGGGGCGGCAGCACCAGAAGCGGCGGGCGGCGCGGCTGCCTTGGCGGCGGCGGGCGGCACGGCTGCCTTGGCGGCGGCGGGCGGTGGCGCGGCTGTCTTGGAAGCAGCGGCCAGCCGCTCGGCCGGGACCGTCGCGGGCGCGGCCGGAGTGGCCGCAGGCGCGCCCGCGGCCGCAGCCGCAGCGGGCGCCTTTTTGGTCGGGCTCGCCGCCGGAGCAGGAGCAGCCTGCGCACCGACCGATGGTGCGGCCGCGGGCGCGGATTCGGCCGCTTTGGGCTCCTCCTCCTCGGCTGCCTGATCGAGCGCGGCCAGCGGGTCCGATCGCACCGGCGCCGCCTGATCGCGTGCCCGTGCCTCCAGCCGCTTGCCCACCATCACGCCCAGAACGAAGATGAGGCAGGCCGTCAGCGCGCCCCCGAAAAACAGGAAAAACACCTGGCGGTTGTCGAGGCTGACCTCGACCCGGTCCTTCCACCGCTCCATGTCGCGCAACATGCGCTCGTTTCCGCCCTCGGCGGGAGTTTCGTCCTGGCTCACGCTTTGTCGTCCTCCTCGGGCGCGGCGTCGTCGGCTGCCCGCGCCATCTCGTCGGGTGCCGAGATGCCCAAGAGCGAAAGCACGGTTTGCATGACCTGCTTGATGCCGCTCACCCACAAAAGCCGCGCCCTCGTCTTTTGCCAGTCCCAGCTCTCGCGCCAGCCGGCGTCCTTGCGATGGCGCTCCTGCGGCAGGATGGTGTCCCCGTGCACCTTCTGCAGGTGCGTGTAGTAGCTCTGGAACTCCTGCGCCAGCTCGGTCGCGTAGCCGACCAGGCGATGTGGCTCCCGCGCCGCCGCGGCATCCCGGACCAGAGTCGGCAGCTCGGCCAGCTTGCGCAAGACCGCCATCTCCTCGGGCAGCTCGAGCCGCTCGGCCAGCTTGGGATCCCACGCCGGCGGCTCGACCCCCAGCGCGCGCGCACGCCGCAGGATGGCCGCGCAGCGGGCGTGCCCGTACTGGACATAGAAGACCGGGTTGTCGAGCGACTGCTTTTTGGCCAGATCCAGATCGAACACGATGTGCGAGTCGTGACGGCGGGTCAGAAAGAAGAAGCGCGCCGCGTCCGTCCCCACCTCTTCGATCAGATCATCGAGCGTCACGAACTCGCCCGAGCGCTTGCCCATCTTGACTTCCTCGCCCGCGCGCATCAAACGCACGAACTCGTAGAAGAGCGCTTCCAGCAGCTCGGGGTCGAGACCGAACGCACGCAACCCGGCGCGCACGCCCGGCGGGTGGTCCCTGTGATCGGCACCCAGCACGTCGATCAGGCGTCCGAACCCGCGCGCCAGCTTGTCCCGGTGGTAGGCAATGTCGCCGGCCACGTACGTTTTCTCGCCGCTCGACTTTATCACCACGCGGTCACGCTCGTCGCCGACCAGCTCTCGGGACTTGAGCCAGACCGCACCGTCCTCATCGTACAGCCAGCCTTTTTCGCGCAGCTCGGCCAGGCAGGCCTCGACCGCGCCGGTGGCATAGAGCGCGCGCTCCGAAAACCATCGATCGAACTCGCACCGGAACGCGCTGAGCGTGCGCCTTTGCCAATCCAGCATCTTCTCGGTCGCATGCTCGCGGATGGGCGCGAGCTCGGCAGCGCTTTCAGTCAGACTCTCCCAGCGCCCACCGTCGCGCTGCGCCAGCTCGCGCCCCAGCTCGCGCACGTACTCGCCCTGGTAGCCCGCTTCCGGGAACGTGACCGGGCGCCCACGCGCCTCCTGATAGCGCGCCCACACCGAGATCGCGAGCATGTACACCTGGTTGCCGGCGTCATTGATGTAGAACTCGCGGGCCACGTCGTAACCGGCGAACCGGAGCAACCGCGCGACCGCATCGCCAATGGCGGCGCAGCGGCCGTGCCCGATGTGAAGCGGGCCGGTCGGGTTGGCGCTCACGTACTCGACCAGCACCCGCGGCGCAGCCGGCTCGCCGGCCCCGCGGCCGTAGTCGGGCCCCTCCGAAAGAAGCTCGCCCAGCACCGCCTGCCACACCCGATCCGAAAGGCGAAAATTCAGAAACCCGGGCCCCGCCACCTCGGCCTGCGCGACCAGCCGCTCCGGATCGGAAAGCCGCCCGCGAATGGTTTCGGCGAGCTGCCGCGGTGAAAGGTGTGCGCGCTTGGCCAGCGCGAGCGCGACGTTGGTCGACAGATCGCCGTGCTCGGCGCGCTTGGGCCGCTCGATCTGGACGGGCGGCAGCTCGCCCTCGAACACGCCGGCTGCGCGCAGATCAGTGAGCGTCCGCTCGAGCACGCCCCGCAGCCGGTCTGAGATGGGAACCGACATCGCTCTCATTTTCCCCGAGATGGGCGCGATCGCAAGCTTTCGACTTTGAACTTTCGACTTTCGACTGGCTTACTGCACCGCGGTGTTCGGATCCAGCACCAAGAGCACCGGATCGAGCCGCACCATCTGGCCGGTCAGGATCGCGCGCAGAGTTTGCGAAATCTGATCGCCTTCGTCGATGACATAGAGCCACTGGCCGTTGCGTCCCCCGGTGGGGCCGCCCACGTCATAGCCGGGCGGATCGGGCGGACCGGGCAACAGGCGCAAGACCGAAGGCAGATAGGCGTTGGTCCCGCTACCGAGCGGCACGAAGCCGCCCTGAATGGCGAAGCTGAAGCTGTAGGCGTTGCCGAATGCGGGGCCGTGGGGCGGGCTGTGGTCGTCGAACATGGGCGCGATGGGTCCGATAGCGATCTCGAAGAACGGGTTCTCCATTTCCCAGACCAGGAGGTACTGCTTGGTGACATCGGTGCCCGCGGCCGGCTGTTTCTTGACGTGCAGGCACGGATTCGGATTCGGGATCGGCCTGGTCGCATCCCAAATGCAGTTGCGACCGTGGTCCGGATCAAATTTGTCGGCCTCGTCGTAATCGCAGGTCAGCAGAGGGTTGTCGGGACACGGAAACTGCGTCATCGTAACCGGGCACATGGGCGCGTTGTAGCCCACGCGGCCGATGCGCTTGGGCCCAAGCGAGGGGTCGATCACGCACGAACCGTCGGCGCCCACGGTCTGGCTGTGCGCATGGCCGCTCCGATCGCCCACCGCAACAAAGGACAGCCCGGCGTGGATCTCGTAGGCAACTGGGGCCACGAAGCAGTCTTTCGCCACCGGGTCGCCCACCCGCGGATCCGCGTCGTAGTTGGGATCGCGCGGCAGGCGCGCCGCCACGCAGCGACGCGGGCCGTCGAAAGCCCCGATGGTTTCGTGCCCGCACACGTAGCCCTGGAATTCGATGTACAGCGCCGCCGTCCCCGGGTTCGCGTTGAGGTTGTTGTCGGGCTGGCAGTCGTCGTCGTGGGGCTGCCAGCCGCCGTTCGGAATCGGGTCCGGTTTACGGCAGGTGCCGACACAGTGGCGGACGGTCGTGCCCGGCCATGGCTGCGGGTCGCAGATGAAGGTCGTGCTCGGGAACACGCGGACGGTTCCGGAGGTGGTCGGGATGGTATCGATGCCCTGGCAGTCGGCGTCGGTCAGGCAGCCGGGCGTACAGCGCTCGGGATGATCGATGCAATCGACGATCGAGCTGCCCGAAAGCAGGCTGATCGGGCGCGGGATGTGAAGCGGCTTCTCGCCCAGGATCAAGGTGCCGTTGTAGACCTGCTCGATCCGGTACTCGTGACGCGAGTTGATGAGATCCAGGCACGCGGCCTGCTGGATCACCGAGCCGCCTCCGGGGGTCGGCGTCGACGCCAGGCAGATGCCGGCGCGGGTGCCGACCGCGCCGAAGCAGGACTCGCCGAGCGGGCATTGCGTATTGTCCTGGCAGCCGGCGAAATACAGGAAGTCTCCCGGCCTGGCGCCGTGTGCGCAAAAGCGCGCGCCCGGGTCCAGAAGGGTGCTGGTCGACGGAGTGTCGGTGTCGCTGCCGATTTTGCCCACCCCGCGCAGCGTGTCCGGAAGCTGACCCTCGTACGTGAATATCCAGTTCTCGAAATGCGCGGTCTGGGAATCGGGCCAGTGCAGCGCGAAGGTGGGCGTCATGCTGCTGGCTGCGCCCTGGCAGACCGTGATCACCGCCGGTGTCGGCATGCCCGTGGTATCCAGCGAAAGGGTCGACGGCATCACCTGCCGGAGCGAGCCCACGTCGATGCGCGGCGGGCCTGAGGTTGCATCCGTGGTGTTGCTGGTCGAGACGCTGGTCGAGCTGATGTTCCGATTGTGCACTTTGTGGGGGTAGTTGACCGCGGGCTCGGTGAACATGGTGTTGGGCGCGATGTCGATGAACGTCACCGCCCCGTTCGAGCCCAGACCATAGGCGCTCAGCCCGTTCGGCGTGGTCACGGTCACCGTGCCCGAGGCCGGATGCGCGAATGCCACGTCGACGGCGCCGCCCGAGATCCGGATCCCGGGGCCGGCCACGGTCGGGCGCCGAAGCGGCGGATACGGCCGCGGGGCCGGCATCGACTCGTCGACCGGCAGACAGTATTTGAAGGGCTGCGGCACGCCCGAGTAGGGCTGCTCGGGGGTCGTGGCCGGCCAGCGCGCCGCCACCACCTGCGGATCGGACTGGGTCTCGCACTCGCGCAGATTGCCTGCGTCGTCGATCTGAATCACGCGCACCGACAGATCGAGCGCGACCGCATAGACGAACTTCCCGAATGCGCCAAAATCTTTGACATGGATCGAGCGCAGCCGCGAAACCCCGAAGGGATTGCAGCGCGGCTGCGCGTTGAGCAGCGGGGGCGCGCTGTCGAACGGCGGGCAGACGGTCAGCTCGACCTTGTGGACGTTGCCGAGGTCGAGCGCGCCGGTCATGATGTCCCGTACCCCAATCGAGGTCACGACGCGGGTCGACGCACCCCCGATCATGAGCGGGCCCGGGACCGGAAGGTAACCCTGGGTGGTGTTCGTGCTCGGGGTCCGGGTGATCATCAGCGAGAGCGCCGCAGGCCGGGTCTGCGGGTCTGGTCCCTGCGGTGCAATTTGGGACTGGCCGTCGGTGCACTCGATCGGGCAGCTGGGCGTGGGGCCGGCATCGACCACGCTGCCATCGGGCTTCAGGTAAAAGCCGCTCAGGTAGGCGCCGGTGGAAAGGTCGATCCGGGCCACAAGGTCGCAGGCGGGATAAACGACGTACGCGTAGTAAGGCACGTCGGGCCTGCACTCGAACGTGTCGGTAGCGGGCGAGAAGCCCTGTACGGGCAAAAGCTCGAACGTATGCGGCTTGGCCAGGATGGGTCCGGCCGCGGTGTGAGGCTGGATCCGCATCAGCATGTCCGGCGACTCGGTCTGCGCGTCGGCGCCGTTGGCCACCGCTGCCACGTCGATGGACGCGAAGTCGCAGGAGCCCTCGTTCGCGACCATGACCCGGCAGCCGTCACTGGTGGTGAGCGCGGTCGTGGGCAACCGGCCCACCGGCAGGAAGTCGAAGCCGGGCCGGTGGGCGTCGAGATCGATGAGCAGCCCCAGGCCCGTGCCCTCGTTGAGCCCGGCCACGGCCACCTCGCCGTTGCCGCTGTTGGGGATGAAACCGAGCGTTCGGTAGTCGGTGCGGCTGGTGACCTGGCCGCTGCAGCGCTCGGCCGGGACCGCATGGCGCATGCCGGGCCGTCCCCTCGAGCCGCCCGGCCCCTCGACGCACGCAACCGAGATGTCCGTGGGGCGATTGAGCGCGCGCAGTGGGGTCGGGATCTGGTCCTGGCTGCACGCGAACAGCGCGGCCAGCAGGGCCGCGGCTCCATAGCTCCGAAAGCGACTTGTCCGCTTGCTCATTGCTGCCCCGTGATGGGCCGCGGCGCCCCGATCCGGAACAGCACGGTATTCTCGGTCGGGCTACCCGGCGTCAAATCGAGCACGGCCAGGTCGTTGTCGGCAAAGTCGGCCACCACGCCCAGCGTGTGCAGCGCCGGCGCCGGCTCGCTGGGAAGCTGGATCATGATCGGCGGGATCTGCACCACCGCATTGGGCCCCCGGCCCACCTGGATGACGTCCAGCACCGCGCCGCGCTCGGGATCGATCACGTAGATCTGGCCGGCCGAGAAGCAGGACACGTACACGCGCAGCGGCCCCGGATCCTCGCGCAGCGCGAGCAGCGACGGCTCCTCGCACACCTCGACTGCGCGCAACACAGCGTTGCGCGGATCACCTGCCGGAGGCGGCGCGGGCGAGGTATCGAGCTCCAGCACCGAAGGCGGCCGGCGATCGACCAGGAAGGCGCGCGTGCCGTCGCGGATGAACTTGATGTCACGCACATCGCCGCCGTCGATGAAGAAGGACTCGAGCCGGAGCTGCCCGCTGGACAGGATCGACATCGCATACGAGCTGGCCCGACAGGGATCGAATCCGAGGTCGGGTCGGCATAGATCGGCGCCCCGCGCCAGCACCTGGGCCACCCGAGGCGAAAAGCGGCTGGTCACGAACAAGAATGAGAAATCGCCCAGCGTGCAGATGCCGCCCGGCTGACCCTCGCACACGGCGGGCAGATTGGCCGGATCGATGGGCCGCAGCGCGACCCCGTAGGCGCCCAGGGCACCCGAGGAGGCCGGATCGAAAAGGCCGCTGCGCTGATCGACAACGCTGGGCTGGATATCCGGCCCGTCGCCGAGCGCGTACAGCGAGGCCGAGGCCCGGTACAGGTGCGCGGCCAGAGCGATCGCCATGTGCTCGCTGACCGCAATCTCGAACGGCTCCGGCACCAGGATCTGCGCCGGATCGGACGCCAGTGTGGTCAGCCGGTGCTTGCTGTCGCAACTTGGAACCGGTCCGCTCGTGCCCTGGCCACAATCGAGCGCCCCCTCCTCCGCGCCCGCGCCCTTGACGTTGATCCACGTCATCGACGGGTCCCCGCGCACGGTGATGAGAAGTCGGAAGCCCGGGCTGGGATCGGGATCGAAGGTGGGGATGCAGTTGGGCCCGTCGGTCTGCGGGTTGCAAGCGCGCGCCATCTGGCAGGCGGCTGCACTGGCCGCGGGCACGATGGGGCAGCGGCGCATGCCCACGCTTCCGGCCCCCCGAGCCGCGAGGAAGCGTTGCACCACCGGTTGGCCGGCAAAGCTGCCGATGCGCAGGGTGCGCGCCGGATCGATCACCCTGCGCGAGCCGTCGTGAGCATCGGTGTCCGAGCCCAGGCACACGGGGATGCGGGTATCGAGCGGGTCGCGCGACGAGCAACCGCCGCTCGCGAACAGGGCCAGCGCGGTGTCGAAATCGACCGAAACGACGGAGCCGCCGCTGAAGCGGAGGTCGGTATTGCCGTTGGTGACGTAGAGCCAGCGGCCATATGGGTTGGCGACCACGCCGGTCGGGAAGAAGAACTGATCGACCGGCGGCGCGTGGCCCTGATCACTCACGCTGCAAGCCAGCCCCAAAAAGCACAGGAAAACCAGCGCGCGGGACATGGGATGACGGGGATTGGACTCGCTAGAAATCACGAAGGTTGCTTACCTTTTGCAGGGGCTTCCAGCGCCGCCTGGGCGGCCGCGACCCGGGCCGTGTAAACTCGGAACGGGGAGCACGACACATAATCGAGCCCGAGCGCGTGGCAGAACTTGATCGAGCTGGGGTCGCCCCCATGCTCGCCGCAGATGCCGAGCTTGAGCGTGGGCTTGGCAGCGCGCGCACGTGTGGCCGCCAGCTTCATGAGCCCCCCCACCCCCTCCTGGTCCAGCTCGACGAACGGATCGACCGGGTAGATGCCGGCCTGCACGTACGCGGGCAGGAAGCGACCCGCGTCGTCGCGCGACATGCCGAGCGTGGTCTGGGTCAGATCGTTGGTGCCGAACGAGAAGAAATCGGCCTGGGCCGCGATCGTATCGGCCACCACACAGGCGCGCGGCAGCTCGATCATGGTGCCGACCGTATAGTCGATTTTGGCACGCGCGCGCGTCAGCACCTCGCCCACCGCGCGCGTGACCAGGGCGCGCATCTTCTCGAGCTCGCGCGGGTGGCCTACGATCGGGATCATGATCTCGGGCCGCACATCGACGCCCGCCTCGGCCAGCTGGGCGGCCGCCTCTGCAATCGCGCGCGCCTGCATCTCGTAAATCTCGGGATAGGTCACGGCGAGCCGGCAGCCGCGGTGGCCCAGCATCGGGTTCTGCTCGTGTAGCTCGCGGTTCTTGGCCGCCACCTCGGCCGTCGATTTCTGGAGCGCGCGCGCCAGCTCCTCGATGTCGGCCCGCTCCTGGGGCAGGAACTCGTGCAGCGGCGGGTCGAGCAGGCGAATGGTGACCGGCAGGCCCGCCATCTCGCGCAGGATGGCCACGAAATCGCCGCGCTGCATGGGCAGGATCTTCTCGAGCGCGCGCCGCCGCTCGCCCGCGGTCTCGGCAAAGATCATCTCGCGCACGGCCAGAATGCGCGCTGGCTCGAAGAACATGTGCTCGGTGCGGCACAGGCCGATGCCCTCGGCACCGAAGGCGCGCGCGCGGCGGGCGTCGTCGGGCGTATCGCCGTTGGCGCGCACGCGCAGGCGCCGCAGCTCGTCGGCCCAGCCCAGCAGGCGCTTGAGATGCTCCGACGGCGGCGCCGGAAGCGCGAGCACCTCGCCCAGAAACACCTCGCCGCTGCCCCCGTCGATGGTGATGACCTCGCCCGCGCGCACGGTCTTGCCGCCGGCCGAAAACTGGCCCTTCTGGTAGTCGATCTGCAGGCCCGAGGCCCCGACCACGCAGCACTTGCCCATGCCACGCGCCACCACGGCGGCGTGCGATGTCATCCCCCCGGTCGCGGTCAGGATGCCGGCCGCCGCATGCATCCCATGCACGTCCTCGGGGCTGGTCTCCCAGCGCACCAGGATCACCTTCTCGCCGGCCTTGGCGCGCTCGATGGCGTCGTCGGCGTGCAGCACCACCTTGCCGACCGCCCCGCCGCGCGAAGCCGCCAGTCCCTTGGCAATCACGCGCCCGGCGGCGCGTGCCTCCTGCGCCGATTTCTCGTCGAGCACCGGGACCAGGAGCTCGGGCAGGCGGGCCGCCTCGATGCGCACAAGTGCCTGCGGCCGCTCGATCAGCCCTTCCTCGGCCATCTCGACCGCGGTCCGCACCATCGCGAGCGCCGTGCGCTTGCCGGCACGGGTCTGCAGGACCCAGAGCTTGCCCTTCTGGATGGTGAACTCGACATCTTGCATGTCCCGGTAGTGCCGCTCGAGCCGCTCGAACACCGCCAGCAGCTCCCGGTACGGTCCCGGCATGGCGCGCTCGAGCGTGGGCGGGCCGTCCGGGGCGTCGCCGGCCAGCCGGGCGGGCGTGCGAATGCCTGCCACCACGTCCTCGCCCTGCGCGTTGATGAGGTACTCGCCCACCGCCCTTTTGGCGCCGGTCGCCGGATCGCGGGTGAAGGCCACGCCGGTTGCGCAGTCCTCGCCCATGTTGCCGAACACCATGGCCTGCACGTTGACCGCGGTGCCCCATTCGGCCGGGATGTTGTAGATGCGCCGGTACTCGACCGCCCGCTTGTTCTCCCACGATCCGAACACGGCCCCGATGGCGCCCCAGAGCTGCTCGGTCGGCTCCTCCGGGAACTCGTGCCCGAGCCGCGACCGGATCTCGGCCTTGAACCGTTCCACCAGCTCCTCGAGATCCGTGGCCGAAAGCTCGTGATCCTTGTCGACCCCGCGCCGGCGCTTCATGTCCTCGAGGATGACCTCGAATGGGTCGCGGTCCTCCTTGCGCTCGGGCTTGAGCCCCATCACCACGTCGCCGTACATGGCCACGAAGCGCCGGTAGGAGTCGAATGCGAAGCGCGGGTTGCCGGTGTGCTCGGCCAGGCCGCGCACGGTGCGGTCGTTGAGGCCCAGATTCAGAACCGTGTCCATCATGCCCGGCATCGAGGCGCGCGCGCCCGAGCGCACACTGACCAGGAGCGGGTTTTTGGGGTCGCCGAAGCGAGCGCCCGCGATCTGCTCGATCCGACCCAGGGCCGCCTCGACCTGGCCCCGCAGCTGGTCCGGGTAGCGCCGCCCATTCTCATAGTAATGGGTGCAGACCTCGGTGGTAATGGTGAAGCCGGGTGGAACCGGGATGCCGAGGTTTACCATCTCGGCCAGGCCGGCTCCCTTGCCACCCAGAAGCTCCTTCATGCCGGCGCTGCCGTCCGCGTGGCCGCCGCCGAAGAAGTAGACCAGCATATGCGCCATGAGGCTCCTTGAGGCTCCTTTTACCCCAGATTGAGCTGCCGGAAGTCGGCGACCCGCAGGAAAAGTTGGTTGATCGAGGCCAGCAGGGCCAGACGGTTGTCGCGGATCTGGGCGTCCTTGTCCATCACGAACACCTGATCAAAGAAGGTGTCGACCGGGGCTTTGAAAGTGGCCAGCTCGCGCAGGGCGTCGTCGTACTGATGGGCGGCCAAATGCGGCTCCACCCGCCGGCGGATCGCGCCGGCGGCTTCGAAAAGGGCCTTCTCGGCCGGCTCGCGCAGAAGCGCCGGATCGAGCGCCGCCCCCGGCGCACCGCCTTTCAAGATATTGCCGACCCGCTTGATGGCCACGCCCAGGGGCTCGAAGTCGGCGCGCGGCCGCAAGACCGAGAGCGCCCGCACGCGCGCGCGCGCGTCGACCGGGTCGTCCGAGTCGGCGGCCAGCACGGCGTCGACCACGTCGGCCGGGAACTCGTCGGCGAACAGGCCGCGCAGGCGGCCGCGCAGAAACTCGAGCACGGCGGGAACCCCGTCAGGTGCGCCGAAGAGGACCGCCACGCGTTCGCATTGATTGCCCAGCGAGACGTGCCAGTTGTGCGCCAAGAGCGTCGCCAGGATCCCGAGCGCGGCGCGGCGCGCTCCATATGGATCGGCCGATCCGGTGGGCGCAAGGCCGGCCTTGAAGATGCCGACGAGCGAGTCGAGCCGGTCCGCGATCGCCAGCACCGCACCGACCGGTCCCTCGGCCGGTCGGTCGTCGGCGCCGCGCGGCCTGTAATGCTCGGCAATCGCGTCCGCGACCTCGCGGTCGATGCCCTCGAGGCGCGCGTAGGCGCTGCCAATCGTGCCCTGCAGCTCTGGGAACTCACCGACCATGTGGGTGGGCAGATCCGCCTTGGCCAGCTGTGCGGCCAGCCCGACCTTTGCGCTTTCTACGCCCAGCATGGTGGCGAGCACCCGCGCATAGTCGAACACCCGCTCGACCTTCTGTCGCATGGTCCCGAGCTGCTTGATCCAGACGATTCCCTCGAGCTTTTGGGCCCACTCCGAAAGCCGCAGCTTGCGATCCTCGTCGAAGAAGAAGCGCGCATCGGACAGGCGCGCGCGCAGAACCCGCTCGTTGCCGTGCGCCACCACGGCCGGATCCTTGACCACGGTGCCCGCGATGGTGACGAACTGATGGGCCAGCTTGCCGGCCGGCGTGGTCATCGCGAAGTAGCGCTGGTGGCTGCGCAGCGCGCTCACGATCACCGGCTCGGGCACCTCCAGGAACCGCTCGTCGAACGAGCCGCTCACGCCGACCGGGTACTCGACAAGGTTGGTCACCTCCTCCAAAAGTGCCGGGTCGGGCCGCACCTTGAGTCGGGTCTCGCGCTCGATCCGCAGAAGCTCGGCCTCGATCAGCTGGCGCCGCTCGACCGGATCGACGATCACGTGGCGCTTCCTGAGCTCGCTGCGCCAGCCTTCGATCGAGCTGGCATCGAACGGCTGCCCGGCCAGGAACCGGTGCCCGCGCGAGGCTCGCCCCGCGCGCACCCCCGCGAACTCGATCGGCACCACTTCTCCGTCGAAGAGCGCGACCAGCCAGTGCACCGGGCGCACGAAGGTCTCGGGATGATCGCCCCAGCGCATCGACTTGGGCCAGGGTAGATCCCGGATCAGGCCCGCGACCAGCTCGGGCAGGAGCTTTGCGGTCTCCTGGCCGCGCACCTGCCGTCGCGCCACCAGCCGGCGTCCCTTGTCGGTGTCCTGCTCCTGGATGGCCGACCGATCGAGCCGGTATTTCTTGGCGAAAGCCTCGGCGGCCTTGGCGCCGGCGTTGACCGGCGGCCCGACCAGGGTCTCGTCGACGTCGGGCTGGCGCGCCGCCAGCCCGTGCACACACAGGGCCAGCCGACGCGGCGTGCCCAGCGTCTGCACGCGCGCGGCCGCGAGCTGAGCCTGCGCAAACAGCGCGCTCGCTCGGCGCTCGAGCTCCGGCAGCGCGTCGGCCAGGAACCGGGCCGGGATCTCCTCGCACCCGATCTCGAGCAGCAGATCAGGCACGGCCGCGCCTTTTCGCCAGAAGTGGGAAGCCGAGCCGCTCGCGCTCGGCCATGTACGCTTCCGCGCAACCCTTGGCCAGCGCGCGCACGCGACCGATGAAGCGCTGCCGCTCGGCCACGCTGATGGCGCCGCGCGCATCGAGCAGGTTGAAGGTGTGCGAGCATTTCAGGCAGTAGTCATAGGCCGGCAGCACGAGCGGCACACCGAGCAGCCGGCGGCACTCCTTCTCGTAGCGGTCGAACAGGTCGAAGTTGAGCGCGACGTCGACCTGCTCGAAGCTGAACTTGGAGTACTCGACCTCGGACTGGTGGTGCACGTGGCCGTACTTGACGTCGCCGACCCAGCGCAGGTCATACACGTTGTCCACGTTCTGCAGGTACATCGCGATGCGCTCGAGCCCATAGGTCAGCTCGGCCGACACCGGCTGTAGGTCAAAGCCACCGGCCTGCTGGAAGTAGGTGAACTGCGTCACCTCCATACCGTCGGCCCACACTTCCCAGCCCAGCCCCCACGCCCCCAGCGTGGGCGACTCCCAGTCGTCCTCGACGAAACGGATGTCGTGCGCGAGCGGATCGATGCCCAGGTGGCGCAGCGAATCCAGGTACTGCTCCTGCACATCCTCGGGCGAGGGCTTCAAAATCACCTGAAACTGGTAGTAGGCGCCCAGCCGATTGGGATTCTCGCCGTAGCGGCCGTCGGTGGGGCGCCGGCTCGGCTGCACGTAGGCCGCGTTCCAGGGCTCGGGGCCCAGGCAGCGCAGCAGCGTGGCCGGGTGAAACGTGCCTGCGCCGACCTCGAGGTCGTAGGGTTGCAAAAGCAGGCAGCCCCGTTCGGCCCAAAACCGCGCGAGCTCGAAGATTACCGTTTGGAAGTCCGGGGCTTGCTTCATCTCGGGGGCGCAAGGTAGCAAGCGCGGCCAGGCTTTGCAATCTGTGGTAGCCTTGCCGCCATGAATCGGCTAGGGACCGTTTTCAGCGCAGCGGCGGGCGTGGCGTTCCTGACCGCGGCCGGCCTTTCGGCCGGCGCCGCCAAGGGCAAGGGGCCGCTCGACGGCAAGACCTTCGAGATCAAGGTGGGGCAGGAAGGCAAGCCGCAGAACGACGACAAGCTCGTGTTTGCGGACAGCCTGTTCTCGTCGGACAAGCTGACCCCGCTCGGCTTCGGCAAGGTCAAGTACACCACCGGCAAGGCCAAGGGCTCGGACTTCACGTTCTCGGCCGAGCTGCACAGCACCAAAGAGGGCAAAACGTCCTGGAAGGGCACCATCAAGGGCGATGCCATCGGCGGCATCATGATCTGGAACAAGGAGGGCCAGCCGCCGGTGAAGTATGTGTTCACCGGATCGCTGACGCACTAG
>DATFWX010000237.1:0-14565 GCA_035258845.1 Polyangia bacterium
CCCACCCGCCGCTGCGCTCGCCCCACCGGCATCGGCGCGCGGACCAAAGGTCAGCCAGGCCGCCCCCGCAACCACGAGCGCCGCCGCCAGGGCGGCGCGCGCGCCCAGGTGCTCGCGAAAGAGCACCACCGCCAGCGCCGCCGTGAAGACCATTTCCAAATTGAGCAGCAGCGACGCGGTGCTGGCCGTCGTGTGGCCGAGGCCGAACAGGAGCGCAACCGGCGCCCCCAGCCCGCCCACCAGCACCACCGCTACCAAAACCGGCACATCTTCGCGCCGAAGACGCGCCTCGCGCGACCGGCCGCGCCCGGCCGCAAGCGCCAGAGCCATCGCCAAGCCCGCGCCCCCGTACAGGCACGCCGAGCCCGCGAGCGGCGTCATGTCCAGACCCAGGCGCTTGGCCACCGCCGGGCTGAGCCCGAACAGCGCCGCCGCCGCCAGCGCCTGCAGAGCCGCGGTAACATTCATCTGGGGTCATGGTAGCACGCAGCTTTCCGCTTGAAAGCGGCGCGCGCTCCCCTTAAAAATACCGCCATGGCCAAATCCAAACCTGTCTGGAAGCTGCAAGTCGGCGACGAAGCCCCCGACTTCAAGCTGCCCGCCACCGGCGACACCGCCGGCAAAGGGCAAAGCAAGAAGGAGATCGCCCTGTCGGACTACCGGGGCAAGCGCAACGTGATGATTGCGTTCTATCCGGCTGCGTTCACACCGGTTTGAACGGTTCAGATGCCCTCGTACGAGGAGGATCGCTCCGAGTTCGAGCGGCGCAATACCCAGGTTCTGGGTATCTCGACCGACAACGTGTTCTCGAATGAGGCATGGGCTAAGTCGATGGGTGGGCTGTCGTACCCTCTGCTCAGTGATTTCTGGCCCCACGGCGCGGTCGCCGTCCAGTACGGGGTGCTGCGGCCGGGCGGGATCACCGAGCGCGCGATTTTCGTGGTCGATCGGCAGGGCATCATCCGCTACATCGACGTGCACGACATCGCGGAGCAGCCGCCCACCGACAAGATCATGGAGGCGCTGGACAAGCTGCAGTAGCTGTCTGGGCTAGGCTGGCGTGGCGATGGAGATCTCGCGCTATTGCATTCCGTGGACGCCGTTTCGCAAGCGGCTCGAGGACAGCATCGTGATGCTGGCTTCGACGGCAGCGGTTCATCATGAAGCCGACCCGCCCTTCAACGTCGAGGGCGATCTATCCTTCCGCAGCATTGCCGGCGACGCGGCCATGAGCGCGCTCCGCATCGCCGACGCGCACTACCCGCACGATTGCGTCGACGTGGACGTGAACACCGTGTTCCCGCTCGACCGCCTGCGCGAGCTGGTCACCGCGGGCACCATCAAGGCGGTGGCCGAACGCCACTTTACGACCGGATTCACCCAGGAGCTGCGCCGGTTCAAGGAGGAGACCGTGCCCGTCGTGGCAGCCGAGATGACCAAGCTGCGCCCCGACTGCGTGGTCCTGACCGGTGGCTGACGACTGTGCCATCGCACGGTCAGTGCGATTCAACGCGCGGTCGAAATGCAGGCCATCCCGACCGTGGTCATCACGGTCGAGCCCGAGGAAACCGCGCAGGCCCGCGTGTCGCGGGCACTGCAGCCGCGCGGCTTTCGAGTCGGCTGCTCGCTGGGCCGGCCTGGCGACGCGGAGTTCCAAAAGCGCATCCTCCTGGATGCGCTTGACCTTTTGCTGCACCCGGTCGAGCCCGGCCTGGTGGTGGCGCGCGACTACACGTAGCGCCCACTCGTTGCCATGACAACAATTGTGCTTGACAGGGCACGGTGCGCTCTTATGTAATCCTTGCAAATGCAAGGATCTAGGAACCAGGAAGGCATCGGGCTCTTGATCGCCGCTGCCCGCCGGCGCATCAAGCAGGTGGTGTGGAGCCGACTCGAGCCCTACCGGCTGACCCCGCAGCAATTCTGGGTGCTTCTGGTGCTGCTCGAAAACGAGGGCCTGTCGCTGCACGAGCTGGCCCAGCAGGTGTGGGCCGACGACCCGACGGCCTGCCGAATCGTGTCCAGGCTGGCCCAGCAGCGGCTGATCCACACCCCCAACGACCCCACCGATCGGCGGCGGTTCAGGCTGCGGCTGACCCCGCGCGGACGCAAGCTGGGCGCAGAGCTGCGGTCACTTGCCGATCAGATCAAGGCCGGCCTGGAGCGCGGTCTGTCGGCCGCCGATCGCGACAGCTTACGCGGCCTTCTGCAACGGGTGGTCGCCAATATGGATCGGATGGATCAGGAGGGGAAGGCCGCGCGGACGGTGGGTTCCGGTCGCATGCGGGCGAGAAGGGCATGAGACGCCTGGTTTCCCTGGCGCTGGTGCTCGCGCCGGCGCTGGCGGCGGCGCAGGCGCGCGTGGTGACGCTCGAGGATGCCCTGCGCACGGCGGCCGACCGGCAGCCCCAGCTGCGCGCGGCGATGGCCCAGGTCCAGGTCGGTCAGGCGCGCGTGGGGGAGGCGCGCGCGGGCTTCCTGCCGCGGCTCGACAGCCAGTTCCAGTATCAGCGCTCGGGCGTCAATTTTCTGCTCTCGCCCTCGTTTGCCAACTCGGCGTTTGCGCGCACACTCAAGCTCGACAACACGCTCGACACGGTCAACTACTACGTGTTTGGCGCGACCGCCACGGAGACCCTGTATGATTTCGGACGCACCGGAGGTCAGCTCGAGCAGGCCCGCGCGGGCGAGCTCGCGAACCGAGCCGACCTCGAGAGCACGCTGCTGCAGACCGCGCTCGGCGTCCGCACGGCCTACTTCGCCGTGCTGGCGGCCAAGGAGCTGGTATGGGTGGGCGAGGAGACGGTCAAGAATCAGGGCAAGCACGTCGAGCAGGTGCGCCAGTTCGTGTCCGCCGGCACGCGCCCCAAGATCGACCTGCGCTCGGCCGAGCTCAACCTGGCCGACGCCGAGCTCGGGCTGGTGCGTGCCCGCAACGGGCTCGATCTGGCCAAATTGGGCCTCAATCTTGCCATGGGCGTCGAGGGGCCGATCGATTACGACGTGACTGCGCCGGCGAGCGAGGCGCTGAGTGAGGAGAGCCAGCCGGTCGAGGCCCTGCTGACCGAGGCGCTGCGCGAGCGGCCCGAGCTGGCCCGGCTCGACGCACAGATTCGCGCGCAGCAGGCCGGGCGGCGGGTGGCCACGTCGGGCTACTTCCCCGCGCTGGTCGCGGTCGGCAACATCAGCGGCACCAAAGTGGCCGACTTCGACTGGGGCGTCAACTTCTACGTCGGCGCTGGCATCAGCTGGAACCTGTACGGCGGCTTTCTGACCGCGCACCAGGTCGAGGAGGCCGACGCCGGGCTGGCCGCCCTGAGCGCGCAGCGGGACACGCTCCGGCAGTCGATTCGCAACGAGCTCGAGCAGCAGCTGCTGGCTGTGGCCGAGGCCAAACAGCGCCTGCAGGTCGGTGAGCGCGCGGTCGCGACCGCCGACGAGCGACTGAAGCTGGCCGAGGGGCGCTACCAGGCCGGCGCCGGCGACATCATCGAGCTCGACGATGCGCAGGTGACGCAGGCCAATGCACAGGCCCAGAAAGTAGCAGCCACTTACGATCTCGCAACTGCGCGCGCGCGACTTGGGCGTGCACTGGGGCGGCGATGAGCCGCCGGCAGCCGGCCCTCTGGTTCTTGCTGGGCACCTGGGCGCTCGCATGCAACCGTGCGCCGGCAGCCGAGACGCAAGACAAGGGCGACGCCACCACCGCAGCGGTGCCGACCCGGGTGGCGCAAGTCGAGGAGCGCGAGGTCGAGCAGGTGATCGAGATCTCGGGCTCGCTCACCTCGCCCGAGGATTCCACGATCGCGGCCGAAGTCGAGGGCAAGGTGGTCGGCATCCGGGTCGACCTGGGCGATCGGGTGGGCCCGGGGCAGGTGCTGGCGCGCATCAACCCCGACGAGTACCGCTTTCGGATGGAGCAGGCGGAGGCGCAGAAGCAGCAGTCCGAGGCCAATCTGCGCCGGGTCGAGCAGCTGGCCAAGAATGAGATGGTAGCGCCCCAGCAGCTCGACGACGCCCGCTCGGCGGCCGCGCAGGCGCGCGCGATGGCGGATCTGGCGCGCAAGAAATTTGCCGACACCGAGGTGCGGGCGCCGTTCGCGGGCGCCATCGCCAAGCGCGTGGTGTCATCGGGCGAGTACGTCAAGGTCGGGCAAGCGCTGTTCGAGGTGGTGGTGCTCGATCCGCTCAAGATAACGGGCGAGGTCCCCGAGCGCTATCTGGCCGAGGTGCACGTCGGCGACGAGGCCGAGGCGCACGTCGACGCCTTCCGGGGGCAGGCTTTCGCGGGCAAGGTCAGCCGCATCGGGCCGGCCGTGAGCGCCCAGTCGCGCGCCTTCCCGGTCGAAGCCCGCATCCGCAACGAAAAGGGTCTGCTCAAGCCGGGCCTGTTCGCGCGCGTCGATTTGCATCGGGCGGGCCAGGTGCATGCGGTCGTGGTGCCCGAGAGCGCGGTCACCACGTTTGCCGGCGTGACCAAGGTGTATACGATCGAGGGCAACACTGCCCATGAGCGGCGCGTCGAGGTCGATCGGCACCTCGAGGGCGGATTGGCGGTGGTCGTGGGCGGCGACTTGAAAAAGGGCGAGCAGGTGGCGGTGGCGGGCGTGGGCCGGCTCGCCGATGGCGTTCCGGTGGTCGTCAAATGAACCTGGCAGCGGTCTTCATCCGGCGTCCGGTCATGGCCACCATGCTGGTGGCCTTCCTGCTGGTGCTGGGCCTCTTCTCGTATAAGGCGCTCGGCGTCGATCTGTTCCCCAACGTCGATCTTCCGGTGGTCACGGTCACCACCACGCTCCGCGGCGCTTCGCCCGAGGAGATGGAAACCCAGATCACCAAGCCGATCGAGGAGGCCATCAACACCGCCAGCGGGATCGACGAGCTGCGCTCGACCACCCTCGAGGGCATCTCGATCGTGATCACCACCTTCGTGCTCGAGCGCAAGACCGCGGAGGCGGTGCAGGATGTGCGCGACAAGGTGGCGGGCATCCTGTCGCGCCTGCCCGAGGGTACCGATCCGCCCGTCATCACCCGCTTCGACACCGACGCCATTCCGGTCGCCACGCTGGTCATCTCAGGCAGCCGCTCGCTCAAGGAGGTGACCGAGTACGCGGACAAAGTGGTCAAGGAGGAGATCGAGGCGGTCAATGGCGTGGGCCAGGCCGTGCTCGTGGGCGGCCAGAAGCGCGCCATCAACATCTGGCTCGACGCCGCCCGCATGAGCGCCTACCACCTGTCGGTCGCGCAGGTGCGGCAGGCCCTGATCGCGCAGAACGTCGAGATCCCGACCGGACGCATCGACCGTCGCAGCTCCGAGCAGGTCCTGCGCACGATGGCGCGGGTCGAGCAGGTGCCCGATTTCGCGAGCATCGTCATCGCGACCGTGGGCGGGGCGCCCATCACGATCGGCGACGTGGGGCGCGCCGAGGACGGCATCGAGGAGCCGCGCTCGCTGTCGCGCTACGACGGCAAGAACGCGGTGGCGCTGGTGGTGCAGAAGCAGTCGGGCACCAACACGGTCGAGGTGGTCGACCGCATCAATAAGCGAGTGGCGCAGGTCAAGAATCGGCTGCCGCCGGGCGTCAAGGTCGAGCTGGTGCGCGACATCTCGACCTTCATCCGCCGCTCCATCGACGAGGTCAAGCTGCACCTGGTGCTGGGCGGCCTCCTGGCGTCCATCGTGGTGCTCCTGTTCATGGGCAATCTGCGCTCGACGCTGATTGCCGCGGTTGCGATCCCGACCTCGCTCATCGCGACCTTCACCGCCATGCGCATGTTCGGGTTCACGCTCAACAACCTCACGCTGCTCGGGCTGACCCTTGCCGTCGGCATCGTGATCGACGACGCCATCGTGGTGTTGGAAAACGTGTACCGGCACATCGACGAGCTGGGCAAGCCGCCGCTACAGGCGGCCATCGACGGCACGCGCGAGATCATGCTGGCGGTGATGGCGACCACGTTCTCGCTCATCGTCATCTTTCTGCCGATTGCGTTCATGTCGGGCCGCGTGGGGCGCTTTTTCAACAGCTTCGGCATCACGGTCGCGGTCGCGATCGGCTGCTCGCTGCTGATCGCCGTCACGTTCACGCCCATGCTGTGCTCGCGCTTTTTGCGCCGCCACGCCGACAAGCACGGCGAAGGCGGCGAGGGCGGAACTTTTGTCAACCGCATCATGCACAAGGGCTACGGCGCGCTGGTGCGCTTCTCGATGGCCCACAAGTGGGTCGTGATCGGGCTGGCTGTCGTGTGCGTGCTCGCCGTGGTACCCCTGTTCAAAGCGGTCGGCAAGGATTTCCTCCCGCTCGATGACCGATCCGAGTTCACCATCGCGGTGCAGACCCCGCCCGGCTCCACGCTCGATCGGTCGGACAAGGTCATGCTGGAGCTGGAGGCGCGCGTGCGCAAGCTGCCGCATGTGCGCCACCTGCTCACGCTGATCGGCGATACCGGCAATGGCAACCAGGACGTCACGCAGTGCGGCCTCTATGTCCAGCTCGATCGGCTCGACCAGCGCAAGGACGGGGTGAGCCAGTTCGCGGTCATGAAGCAGGCGCGCCAAATGCTGTCGGACTATCCCGAGCTGCGCGCGGCCGTGCAGCCCATCGGCGACATCCAACAGGGTGGGGCCGCCAACTTTCAGTTCAACTACGCCATCCAGGGGCCCGACCTCGAAAAGCTCGACGAGATCGCAGGCAAGGTCATGACCAAGATGCGGGCGGTGCCCGGCTTGGTCGACGTCGACACCGCGACCGCACAGCGCAAGCCCGAGGTGCGCGTGTACATCGATCGACGCAAAGCGGCCGACCTGGGCGTGCGGGCGTCCGACATCGCATCGTCGCTGCGTACGCTGGTGGCGGGCGAGCAGGTGACCAAGTTCCGCGAGGGCGTTGAGCAGTACGACGTATGGCTGCGGGTGCGGCCCGAGGACCGGGAAAACGAGAGCGCGCTCTACAAGCTCGAGGTCCCGGCCGAGCGGGGCGGTCTGGTCCAGTTGGCGAATCTGGTCCGGTTGCGCGACGACACCGGGCCCGCGCAGATCGACCGGCTCGACCGGCAGCGCCAGGTCACCATCGTGGCCAATCTCGACAACCTGCCCCTGGGGGCCGCCATCGAGAAGGTAGGCCAGTTCGTCAAGGACGCCGCGCCGCCCGGCTACCAGCCGGCCGCGCTCGGCCGCGCCAAGATTTTTGCCGAAACCGGGATCAACTTCGCGATCGCATTCCTGCTCTCGCTCATCTTCATGTACATGATCCTGGCCGCGCAGTTCGAGAGCTTCCTGCACCCGATCACGATCATGCTGTCGCTGCCGCTCTCGATCCCGTTTGCGCTGGTCTCGCTGACCGGGCTCGGTGAGACGCTCAACCTGTACTCGGTGATTGGCGTGTTCATGCTGTTCGGGATCGTGAAGAAAAACGGAATCCTGCAGGTCGACTACACGAACACCCTGCGCGCCACCGGCCTGCCGCGCGACCAGGCCATCTACAAGGCCAACCTGGTGCGCCTGCGGCCCATCCTCATGACCACGGTCACGCTCATTGCCGGCATGATCCCGATTGCGCTCGGCAAGGGACCGGGCGCGTCGTCGCGCGCCTCCATGGCCAAGGTCATCATCGGCGGGCAGGCGCTTTCGCTCATCATCACGCTGCTCATCGTTCCGGTCGCCTATGCGCTGTTCGACGACGCCACCGCGTTCTTGCGCGAGCGGCTGCCGGTCGGTGTGCGCGAGCGGCGCGCCTGGGCGTGGGCCATGTCGGTGGGGGCGGGCGCGCTGGGCGCGTGGCTGCTGCTCGCGCTGGCGGGCGTTCTGGCCACCCTGCCGCCGGCGGTCGACATGGTGAGCGCGGTGCTGGCTCGCGGGGGCCTGCTCAGCTTCGGGTTCGGTGTGATCGTGTATCTGGTTACTCGGCGGCGCCAGCGACAGGCGGAAGAGCGCCCGCGGTCCGCAGAGTCGATCGAGGCCACCCCGTGATCGAGGTGGCGGGCCTCGAGCGCCGCTTCGGCGACCTGGTTGCGGTCGGCGGCGTCAGCTTCCAGGTGGGCGAGGGCGAGATTTTCGGTTTTCTGGGCCCCAACGGCGCCGGCAAGTCGACCACCATCAAGATGCTGTCGACCCTGCTCCTGCCGACCGCGGGCAGCGCCCGCGTGGCCGGGCACGACGTGGTCGCGGAGGCGCCGGCGGTTCGGCGCGCTCTGGGCCTTCTGTTCCAGGACTCGGCGGTCGACGACCGCCTGACCGGGCGCGAGAACCTCGACGTGCACTGCATGATCTACGGTGTGCCGCGCCGCGAGCGCGCCGCTCGCATCGAGAAGTCGCTCGACTGGATCGGCCTGTGCGCGCAGGCCGACGACCTGGTGCGCACGTTTTCGGGCGGCATGCGGCGCCGGCTCGAAGTGGCGCGGGCGCTTTTGCATCGGCCGCGCGTGCTGTTTCTCGACGAGCCCACGACCGGCCTCGATCCGCAGACCCGGCGCGTGCTGTGGGACAAGCTGCGCGCGCTGCGCGCCTCCGATCAGGTCACGATCTTCATGACCACGCATTACATGGACGAGGCCGAGCAGTGCGATCGCGTGGCCATCATCGATCACGGCCGGCTGGTGGCCGAGGGCACGCCGGCCGAGCTGCGCCATCGCGCGGGCACCGAGCGGGTCACGCTCGCCACGGTCGATGACGTCCGCGCGGCCGCCGAGCTGGCGGCGCGCTTCGGAGTCGATCCGCAGCCCACCGAGCAGGGCCTCGAGTTCGCGGTGGAGGACGCGGATGCCTTTCTGCCCCGGCTGGCCGGCTTCCCGGTCGAGATGCGGAATCTGAGCCTGCGCAAGCCGACGCTCGAGGACGCCTTCCTGGCCCTGACCGGCCACGCCATTCGGCCCGACGAGGCGGCCGCACGCGACCAGATCCGCCGAATGGTCAAGATGCGTGGTAGGCTCCGCGGCTGAGCGCAGCCAACGCGGCTGAGCGCAGCCAACCATGCACGAGCTGGAGGCCATCTGGGCCCTGACCTGGCGCGATCTCAAGCGCTTCTCGCGCGACCGCAGCCAGATCCTGGGCGCGCTGGCGCGGCCGCTTCTGTGGTTGGTGTTCATGGGCAAGGGGCTTCGCGCCGCGGTGCCCGTGGTGGCAGGCGTCGACTACCAGCACTTCATCTATGCGGGCGCGATCGCGATGACCGTGCTGTTCTCGGGCATGTTCCAAAGCGTCACCATCATCTGGGATCGCGAGTTCGGCTTCCTCAAGGAGGTGCTGGTCGCGCCCATCTCGCGTCCCGCCATCGTGCTCGGCAAGACCCTGTCGGGCGCCGCGGTGACCTTCGTCCAGGGCCTGATGGCGGCCGCGTTTGCGCCCCTGGTCGCGGTCCGCCTGGGCCCGCTCGATGCGCTCGCGCTGGCCGGGGTGATTGCGCTGCTCTCGCTGGCCATCACCGGGCTGGGGGTGGTCATCGCCACCCGCATGGAAACCTTCGAGGGCTTTGGCGTGATCTCCAATTTCGTCGTGCTGCCGCTGTACTTTCTTTCGGGCGGCGTGTTCCCCATCGAGAACCTGCCGGGCTGGATGGCCCTGCTCGTGCACGCGAACCCGGTCACCTACGGGGTCGATCTCATGCGACGCGTGATCGGGCAGCCGGCCGTGTTCTCGACCGGGCTCGATGTCGCGGTCGTGTGCGGCTTCGGTGCCGCCATGGTCGGGCTGGCGCTTCTCATGTTTCGGCGCGAGTGAGACCGATCCCACCGGGTCCGGGCTGAGAGCTGACGGCTGAGAGCCGAGAGCTATTTTTTTGAGGCGCCTTTCCACGGGTTGCGGAGCCGGGCCCGCACCTCTTCGAACATGTTGTTTTTGCGAATCATTACAGGGACCCGAAGCCCCCACGATGCGCCACTGTGTCACAGGTCACGTGCGATCGTTCGGAAGAAACGACCGTTCTTTCCAGTACATTCGAATCGGCACGCATCTTGATGAAAGGGGGCGCCTGAGATGATCGCCTTCCGGAACGGGAACGGACCAGGTCCCTGGCGGCTGGCGCGCGTCGAGAGTGGCTGGCGGTGGGTCCGACCGGATGGTGCATGGATCGAGCTCCGCCAGGCCGAGGACGGCACCGCGCGGGTCGCCGACTCGAGCGGCCACGTGGCGGCCTTCGACCGCTTCTCGCTCGCACACGCCGAGACCTGGCGGCGGAGGGTCGAGCTGTAGGCGCACACGCAAAGGGCGCGCATGCGCCCAAGGAGCCGGCATGACCGGCAGAATCAGGATGCCCGGCCGGGGCGGGGCAGGGGCAGCGCTGGCCGCCAGCCTGCTCCTCGTGCTGGGGTGCGGCAACAACGTCTCATCCGGCGGCGGCAGTGGCGGCAAGGGAGGATTCGGCGGGGCGGGTGGCCGCGGCGGCAGCGGCGGTATCGGTGGTGTCGGTGGCGGCGGCATCGGCGGCGGCGGGGGCGGGGGCAACCCCGATGGCAGCGCGGGCGGGTGCACTGGCAGCGGCCTGCCCATCAACGCCAACTATGATCAATGGACATGGGTGGCTTTTCCCGAAACCCGCTGCGGGCTCGGCGCCGCGCCAACCGGCATCGGGATCAATCCCACCCAGCGGTCGAGCAACCTGCTGCTGTTCATGATGGGCGGCGGTGCCTGCTACGACGCCCAAACCTGTCAGCCCGCGCCGCCTGCGCAGCCCAAGGCCGCCCACCTGGGCGGCTACGCTGCCAGCGAGTTCAACCAGGATGTGATGTTCGCCCTTGGCGCGGGCACGCTCTTCGATCGCAGCGCGGCCGAAAACCCGTTCCGCGACTGGAGCTTCGTGTTCATTCCCTACTGCACCGGCGACTTTCACTCGGGCAGCCGCACCAGCGCCACCTCCTACGGCGTCTGGCACGTGGGTTTCAGCAACATGGCGGCTTATCTCAATCGCCTGGCGCCCACCTTCTGCAATCGCGTGCAGCGCATCGTGCTGGCCGGCTCGAGCGCGGGCGGCTGGGGCACCTTGTTCAACTACGCGCAGGTGGAGGCCGCGTTCGGAGGACGGCGCGTCGATCTCGTCGACGACTCGGGCCCCGCCATGACGCCGCAGTACATGAGCCTGCAGAGCACGATGATGGCGGCCTGGGGCAGCGCGCAGAACCTGCCACCCGGCTGCACCGGCTGCGCGAGCGGATGGCAGGGCCTGTTCCCCTATCTCGGCAGCACCTACCCGAGCCACCACTTCGCGCTGGTGTCGAGCTACTGGGATCAGGTCATCGGCCCCTTCTTCGGGCTCAATACGCCGCAAGCCATGCAACGGGGGCTGAACGACCTGGCCGACAACGTGGTGGTGCCGCTTGCCAACTGGCGGGTTTATTTCATCGCCAGCAACCAGCACGTGTGGCTGGGTCCCGCCTTCATCTCGACCAGCTCGGCCGGCGTGCCGCTCACCACTTTCATCGATCAGGAGATCACGGACTCCGCGGCCTGGTCGAACGTGCGACCCTAGCCCAATCCTTCGGCTTGAATTTGCGTCAGCGGTTGCGGCGGGTGACGCCCCGCAGGCCCCCCTCCCGCCACGTGCGCTCACGAATGATGCGGGCTATGGCTTCCGCGCACGAAGCCGACCGCGAGCACGAGCGCGAGGGCCCAGGCTGCGAACCCGACCAGACCCAAGAGCGGGCTCGTCCCGGCGCGCTTCAGTTGGCGGGCGCGGCGGCGGGCGCGGCCTTGCGGCCCTGCAGGCTCAGCAGCCTCTCGGCGGCGGTGCGCTTGTGGGTTTCGGACACGATGGGCGCGGGCCGGGCGGGCCCGTAGCGGCGCGCGCGCCGATCCGCGCTCTTGTGCGCAATCCAATACGAGCGCGGGCGCGCCAGATTGGCCAGCGATGACACCACGCGCGCCATGTGCAGAAAATCCTTCTTCTTCCACATGTCGAACGCGCCCGCGATCATTTCGGGCCAACGTTTGACCGGGTAGGTGGCGCGGTACAGGTTGGCGAACTCCCGGTAGAAGTCCTCGAGCGGCAGCACGGTCGGCAGGACGGCGTGGAACACGTCCATGAGCTCGGGATCGTGGTTGGTGATCTCGCTCAGCCGTTCCCGATGCAGCTTGGTGCCGGGCAGGGGGGTCAGGATCGAGAATGATGCGTAGGTGATGGGGCGCTCGCGCACGAACTGCGCCAGTTTTTGAAAATCCTCCCGCCCCCAATCCGGATGCACGATGAACGAGCCCTGGATCTCGACGCCCGCGTCGGCCAGCAGGCGAATCGCCTTCTCGGTCGAATCGATGTGCGCCTTTTTCTCGACCTTGGCCAGCCCCTCGTCGTCGGTGGCCTCCATGCCGATGAAGGTGCGCTGCAGGCCGATCGAGCGCCAGGCCTCGACGATCTCGGGATGCTTGGCCACCGAGTCGGCGCGGATCTGGGCCGTGTAGCGCTTCTTGATGCCGCTCGCTCGAATCGCGTCCGCCAGCGCGAGCGCACGCTTGGCATCGAGGAAGAACAGATCGTCGGTGAAGAAGATCTCATCGCCCGGGCAGCGCGCCAGATCCTCGAGCACCGCGGGCGGCGACTTGCCCCGGTACGTGCGCTCGTACATTTCCCACACGCTGCAGAAGTTGCAGGTGTAGGGACAGCCGCGCGTGGTTTCCATCGAGTACACCGGGCGCTGGAACCCGATGAAGTAGCGCATCCGGTAGCGCTCCACCAGGTCGCGCCGCGGCACCGGCAGCAGGTCCATCTCCTGGTAGTCGGGCGTGCCTTCGTTGCGCAGCGGACCCTGGTCAGTCATTACCGACAGGCCCGGGATGTCGTCGAGCCGCTGATTGCCCTCGACCGCGCGCAGAAGTCGCGGCGCGGTCCACTCGCCCTCGCCCATCACGATTGCGTCGGCATGCTCGGGCCCGAAGTGAGTGGGCGTACGGGTGGCGTCGTGGCCGCCCAGAAAGAGGAACGCCTGCGGCCGAACCGCGCGCACCACCTGCGCGATCTCGCGTACGCGGATGACCTCGGACGTGAACGCGCATGCGACCCCCACTGCATCCGGACGAAAGTCGCGCAGCTCCCGCTCGAGCACGCTCCACCGCTCCAGGCGCATATCGATCAGGCGAAGCTCGTGCCGATCCGGCGTGAGGGCGGCTGCGACCAGCTCCAGACCCAGCGGCTCCGGCAGGAAGACCTTGCTGACTCCGAATGCAGATCCCTCAGGAGGTTGAACGAGCAGGATACGCATGGTAGCGCTATTTTCGTTGCAGCCGGCCGTTCCGGCAAGCTTTTACTTGGTGAGCGATGACACGACCGCCGCACGAGATCCCGATCGACGGAGTGCTCGACCTGCACACGTTCCGCCCGTCCGAGGTGCGGGCGCTGATCGGCGACTACATCGAAGCGTGTCGCGAGCGCGGCATCTTCGAGCTGCGCATCATTCATGGCAAGGGCGCCGGCACGCTGCGCCGCATCGTCCACGCGGCGCTGGCCCGTCACCCGGAGGTGAAAGAGTTTGCGCTTGCGGGCGCGGAGGGAGGCGGCTGGGGCGCGACTCTGGTGACGCTGCGCCGCTAGTGGGACTCTACGTCTTTTTGCGGGGACCCAGGTCTGAGTTTGCCGTCAACGAACGTTCAAGTCGCCACACGAGCCGCGCCTATTTCAGGATCCCGATGGGCGGGCAGCCAAAGATGGCGTGGACGTTCTGAATCATGCCCATCTGAAGTCGGTTGCACCACGATCCATAGAAGACGATCGACATGTTGCCGGGCCCGAAGTCCCAGCCGTCCGCGTGCGTCGGGTCGCGCGGCACGATCATGCCGTCGGCGGTCACGCGCACCATGTTGGGATCGGGTGGCACCATCTGCAGCGGGAACGTGCACGAGCCGATGCGGCCCGCGATCGCCATCAGCGCATTGGCCAGGTCCTGCTGACTGGCGACCGGATAGTACGAGGGCGGTCCCCCCGGCCGCGGCTCCATTCCGTTCTGCGCCATCTGGTTGAGCGTTGCGTCCGCCATCGTATCGGTCGCGATTCCGATCACGAAGGTGTGGATGCCCATACCGGCCACCGCGCCCACCGCCTGGATGGCGTTCTGATCGTCCGGACCTAGACCCGCTGAGCAGGGCACGCAGATGGTCTGGATGCAGCACTGAGTGCCCATCATGGTTGTGCCGGGCGGGCAGCCGCAACCGCCACCGCAATTGGGCTGGCCGTCGGTGGCCAGCAGCAGATACTTGGGATTCGTGCCCTGAACGCCGGCCAGATACTGCCCCGCAGTCTGGATGGCGTTGGTTGTGGGGGTCCCGCCGCCCGGCGCCTGCCCTCCGATCGCACCCGGGACTTGCATGTAGCTGGTATCCGACACCTGGACGTCGACGCCGCCCGCGACCCCGCACATATCGTCGCTGGGGAAGAATTTGAGACCCCACCGGATCGAGTTCTGCAGCGTGCCCACAGTCTGGTTGATGGCGCTCGTCACCTGCTGCCACTTGGAAGCGCCGCCTCCGGGCGGTGGATCGTTCATCGAGCCCGACCGGTCAAGCACGATCACCACGTCGGCCGGCACGCGCTGCAGGCCGAAATCGGCGCTGCCGCAGCTCATGGCATCGGGCGAATTGTCGATGCCACC
>DATFWX010000238.1:0-30860 GCA_035258845.1 Polyangia bacterium
GGCGCGCGAGATGTACCGCCGCTTCGTTTCGGCCTGGGGGGACGCCGACCGCGCCCTGGCCGACGTGGCCGACGCGCGCAAGAAGCTGGGCGAGTAAGCCAACCAGCCGCTCAGTGCGACAGTAGGACCACCAGCAGCAGCAGACGCTGCTCGACGCTCAGCGACCGCACCTGGTGGGAAAACGACGCCACCACGCCACCGGCGCGGGGCAGCCCATGCCCGCCATCGCGCGCCACCATCCGCCAGAGGCGCTTGCCGAGCCGGCCCTTGATGGCGGACGGTTCGATATCGAGCTGGCCGTAGATCTCGTGGATGGTGCCGGTCAGGCGCAGGCCGGCCGCGAATCGCTGGACGCGCAGGTTGACCGGGCTGCCCCCGTCGGTCCCGCTGATTCGATCCTGGTCGGCCACCAGCTCCAGTGCGTGTCCGTACAGCGAGCCCCGGATCTCATGCGCGAAGATTTGGACTTGTAGGTCGGGTCCGGTGACCTCGCTGCCCTGAAGCCGCAGCCGGCGGCGGGACCCGAGAAGCTCGGTCAGAAGATCGTCGACGCTTTGGAAGTGGGCGTCATGGTCGACCGCACGACCGGTCGCCATCTCTATCGGTGGGATCGAGAGATTCCGATCGCGCTGGGGCGGGGCCGCCTCCGGGGCCGCCTCCTCGGGCAGCGCCGGTTTCGGCTGGGCCGGCGCCCCGACCATGGGGGCGCGCGCATCCTCATCGAGCTGCGCGCGATCGAGCTGCGCGCGACGGCGAACCTGCGGCCGCACCCGGCGCTTTTCGGGCGCGGGCGCGAGCGGGGTGGGGGGCGGAGCCTCGCGCAGCAGCGGCTCCCGAGTCGGCTGCGCGGGCGCGGTTCCGGCGGCACTGGGCCTGGGCGTGGGTTGAATTGCCGTGGGCGCGCGCTGAGCGCGCATCATGATCGCAACCGTCGCGATGCCCGCGCCGGCGACCGCCAGAGCGAGGACGGCGGCTCGCCGACGCGGCGGACGCACGTGCCTCGATACGCCAGCGGCCAGGCGAGCTTCGAATCCTTCGGGCAGCGCCAGCTCTTTCATGGCCGCGCGCAGGTGCGCATCGGCGCTGGCCACGGCCGCGCAGGCCGGGCACTCGGCGAGGTGCCCGTGCTGAGCGCTGGTCAGCACCTGCGCGGTCGCGAACGCTTCCAGGATGCTTTCACAGGCGGCCATCACGCGTTCCCTCCAGGTTGCGACGAAGGCGCTCGAGCCCCCGACAAAGGTGCGTCTTGGCGGTGTTGGCGCGGACACCGAGTGCACTCGCAATGTCCGCGACCGACAACCCGCCGCCGTAGCGCAGAGCCAGCGCTGCCTTCTGCATGGCGGGCAGCTCGTCGAGCGCCGCTTGCAGGCTCCCCAGCGCCTGCCTGCGCGCCAGGATTTCGTCGGGTGCGACGCTTGGTTCCCGGTGCTCCTCCCACAGCCGGTGGACCAGGCCGCGCAGTCGGCGGCGCCGCAAGACACGCAGGCACAGATTGCTCAGAACGCGATGAAACCAGCCCTCGAGCGCTCTCGGGTCGCGCAAGCGTGCCTGCTGCTCGATCACGCGCGCGAGCGCCTCCTGCACGCAGTCCTCGGCTTCCGCCCGATCGCCCACCATCGCGCACGCGATGCGAAAGCCGCGGCGCATGCCGTGGTGTAACAGCTCGATGACGGCTTCCGGCGGCAGCTGCTCGATCTGGCCGCGGCCGTGGACCGAATCAAGCCGATGCGTGATCGTTCGCACGCGATGGCTCCTCCTGGCCCCTGCTCTTCACTTATGCCATAGAGTCGCGAGCGGGGGGATCGGGTGACCGGCGGTTGCGCGGCTCAGGCGGCTTCGGCGACCTCGCCCTGCAGATCGCCCAGCACCCGGCGCAGCTTGGCTTTGACCCGCTCTTCGAGCTGGCGCACGCGCTCGCGCGACAGGCCGAGCGTGCGGCCGAGCTCGGCCAGCGTCTCGGGCTCGTCGGTGAGCAGCCGCTTGCGTACGATTAGAACCTCGCGCGCCTCGAACTCCGCCAGCGCCTCCACCACGCGCTGGCGCACCACGCGATCGCGCTCGGCGTCGCCGCAGCGGGCCTCTTGATCGGCCCCGTGATCGGGCAGCATGTCGAGCACGGTGACAGTGCCGTCCCGGAACGCCACCGCGTCGAGCGAGGAGTCGCGCCGATCCAGACGCTCCGCCATCTCGCGGATCCGCTCCTCGCTGGTGCCGAACTTGCGCGCCAGCCGCCGCTCCACGTCGACGCCCGAGCCCAGGCGGGCCGCGATGCGCGCGCGCTCGCGCTGCAGCCGGAAAAAAAGCTTCGACTGAAGCGGGCCCGTTCCCACGCCCACCATGCTCCACGACTTGAGCACGTAGGCCAGGATGTAGGCACGGATCCAGAAGGCCGCGTAGGTCATGAAGCGGCGTCCGCGCTCGGGATCGAAGCGCTTGACCGCCTCCAAGAGACCCAGGTTGCCCTCCTCGATCAGGTCGGACACCTTGAGCCCGTAGCCGCGGAAGCCGATCGCGATCTTGACCACGAAGCGCAGATTGCACTGCACGAGCCGGTGCGCCGCCTCCTGCTCGCCCTCATTCAGGTAGCGCCGCGCGAGCGCGATCTCCTGCTCGCGCGTCAGAAGCGGAAACTTCGCGATCGCGGCCAGATAGTACTGCAGGCCCGGGTCGCTGAAGCTTTCGTGCATTCTGGTGGCCGCCATGGGTCAGCCCCTCTATCAAATCTTACGTAACGTGAGGTTACCACCCTTCCCAGCCATCGTCAATACCAGGTGTAATTATTCATAAATAGCGCAATTGGCTATCCTTTTCGGACCATCAAATAGAGGTTGCCGCCGGTTTCTCCGCGCTCGATTTCGACCGTCGCGTCGGGCGGCAGCGCCTGCGTCAACCTGCGCAGCGCGTGCTCATCGCGGTAGGCCAGGAACCACTCGGCCACGAACTCGAACAGGAAGCGGGTGGCGTCGTCGCGCACCAGCGTCGCGCCCACCACCCGACCGCCGTCACGCAAGCAGGAGTAGAGCGTGGTGACCAGGCGCGCGGCCACGCGGTCGGACAGGGTATCGAGCACCGCCGGCAGATAGATCAGATCCTGCGCTGGCAGAAGATCCTGGGGCGCGCTTTCGGACAGAAGCTCGAGCGCGTGATACTGGAGGAAGCGTGCCTCCAGCTCGACCCGGCCGCGCGCGCGCACGGACTCGAGCTGATCCTGCGCGTACAGGAGCGCACCGCGATCGCCGTCGATCAGCGTGAGCTCGCAGTGGCCCAGCCCGCCCTCGCGCAGGCACGCAGCCAGCTCGGGAGCGGCGCCGGCGCCAAAGGCCAGGATGCGCAGCGGCGCCTCCGCGTGCACGCACGCGAGCGCCTCCACGTGCAGCCGGCGCGCCAGCTCGCCGACCCGCTGGGCCAACGCCTGCGCGGGCCCGACCGTACAGAAATAATGCTCGAGCGCACGCGCGAACAGCGTGGGGCCGTCGGGGCCGCGTAGCGCGAGCGCCAGCACCTCGTAGTCCATCGCGTGGCCGAGCGGCTTCTCGAACACGCGACGCACGAGCGGGGCCTCGCGCAAAAGCAGACCCACCTCCGCCTGCACGTAGCGCCGGTATGCATCCTGGTCGGCCAGCTCGCGGTGGGCCGCGATCTCGCCCAGGCGGCGCGCGAAGTATGTGAGCCGCTCGCCCAGCGCCGGGCTCACCGACTCCAGGGCGGCCTGCCCGAGCCGCTCACTCGCGTGATGGGGCAGGCGACGCAGCCGGGCGTCCACCTCGTCGAGCTTGCGGCGCAGCCCGTCCAGATAGTAGCGCGTCTCGGCGACCGTCGACTTGAGCACCGGCGGCAGGTCGCTCACCCGCGCGAGGCGCTTGAGCTCGCCTTCGATTTCCTCGGCCAGGCGCGCGCGGTCATCGAGCTCGACCGCGTGCCCGACCGGCAGAAAGCCTTCGGCCACCGAAAGGCCGACGATATGGCGCTTGCCCTGATCGCGCAGGCTGCGCACCACCGCCGGCCCGGCGTAAACCTCGCGGCCCGCGAACGTGATCTCGATGGAGGGGAGCGCCTGCCCCAGCGAAAGCCCGTGCGGCTCGTTGGTCTCGAACGCGAGCCCGCCCGCCGACAGGTCGATGATGGCTCCCGCCCCCCGGCTTTCGCCGCGAGGAAAGGTCACCCACTTGTCGACCCGGCGCGAGCTGGGCACGCGAATCGCGCGCAAGCGCGGCCGATTCGGTTCCGTGGCCCGCGGGGCAGCGTCCTTCATGGCCATCCTACAATCCCCTACTGCTCTCGGCCCACCTTGATTACGTAGCAACCCCCGGGCCATGGACCCAAACATGGGATTCCGGGTGGTTGAGTCCGGTTGAGGTGTGACGCTGGCGGCTACAGGTGTTGCCAGGCGCGGTTGCTTGACTCTGCATTGCCGGTCCCGCAAAAATTACGGAGATGTTCCCGATTTGGATGATCCTTCTGGCGGTAGCCGCGGCGGCGGCGGGGCTCGCGGTAGCGCGCCTGCAGTCGCGCCGTCGCACCGGCAACGCCAAGGCCGAGGCCGAGCGGGAGCTGGCCCACGCGCGTGCGGAAGTCGAAAAAATCCGGCGCTCGGCCGAGCTGGAGGCGCGCGAGGCCGCCCACATGGTGCGCACCCAGGCCGAGGAGGTGGAAAAGCAGGTCTCGATCGAGGTGGTGCGCCGGCGCGAAAACGTGGAGCGGCGGGAAGAGCACGTCGGGCACGACGAGCAGGCGGCCACCGCCCGCGAAGCCGAGCTCTCAAAGCGCGAAAACGACATCCGCTCGCGCGAGGGGCAGGCCCGCGCTTGGCGCGAGGAGGTGCTCAAGATCGAGGAAAACATGTCGGCCTGCATGGAAAAGATCGCAGGCGACACGCGCGAGCAGATCAAGCGGCGCTTGAGTGAAAGCTGGATCGAGGAGGCCAAGGCGCAGGCGCTGGCGCGGCTGCGCGCAGTCGACGCCAGCGTGCAGGATCCCGAGCAGGTCCGACAGGCCAAGCGGCTGCTCGGCATCGCGATTCAGCGCTATCAGGGTCACTACCTGACCGAGCGGCTCCTGTCGAACCTGGCGCTGCTGCCCGAAACCGCCGAGCGCGTGATCGGCAGGGACCAGCGCAACCTGCGCGCGATCGAGGAGCAGACCGGCATCAAGCTGACTCTGGCCGAGAGCGGGCAGGCGGTGCGGCTCGAGGGCCTCGACGGGGTGGCCCGCGAAGCCGCGCGGCGCGCCATCCGCAAGCTGGAGAAGGATCCGAAAGCCGGCGACAAGGATCCGGTCGCGCTGGTCAAGGGCATTCAGCAGCGGCTCGAGCAGGAAATCGTGGAGCTGGGCAAGCGCGCCTTCCACGAGCTCGAGATCCCGCGCGCGCACCCGGACATCGTCAAGCTGGTCGGGCGGCTGCAATACCGCACCAGCTACACGCAGAATCAGTGGAAGCACGCGCTCGAGGCCGGCTGGCTATGCGGCATGATCGCCAACGAGATCGGCGTCGACGTGCGGCTGGGGCGCCGGGCCGCCCTGCTGCACGACATCGGCAAGTCGCTCACCCACGCGCTCGACGGCTCGCACGCGGTCATCGGCGCCGATTACGCGCGCCGGCTGGGCGAGCTGGAGGTGGTGGCGAACGCGATCGGCGCCCACCACACCGAGGAGCCCTTCAACTCGAGCTACGCCTACATCACGGCGGCCGCGGACGCGCTCTCGGGTGGGCGTCCGGGCGCGCGGCGCGAGCAGTCGGACAACTACATCAAGCGGCTGCAGGATCTCGAGCGCATCGGACTGTCGTTTGGCGGCGTGGTGCGCGCCGATGCGGTGGGCGGCGGGCGTGAGGTACGCGTGTACGTACGCGAGAGCGAGGTGTCCGACCAGCGCGCGGTCGAGATGGTGGGCGAGATTGCACGCAAGATCTCGGATGAGATGACTTTCCCCGGGCAGATCAAAGTGACCGTGATCCGGCAGATCGAAGCGGTCGAGTACGCGAGCTGACGCGTGAAGATCCCGGGCCTGGTCTTCTATGTGCTGGCGGCCGTCCTGATCGGGTTCGGTGCCTGGCGGGTGGCGCTGTCGCGGCAAGAGGGGACGCAGCGCAAGCGCTACCATCTAGTGTGGGGTGTGCTGTACGTGCTGGTGGGGCTGTGGCTTGTGCTCACGCAGGCCGGGCTTCTGCCAGCGCCGCGCCTGGGTCGATAATCATCCCTGCGTGATCGGGATGTGGCGCGGCTGCGCGGCCACGCGCGCTAGCCAATCGCGCACCTCGGGATACTCCTTGAGCGAGAAGCCGCCCTCGGCCGCCACGTGCGTGTAGGCATACAGCGCGATGTCCGCGATCGAGTAGCGCTCGCCGACGAAGAAGGCGCGGCCGGCCAGGTGGCGCTCCATGACCCCGAGGGCGGCATACCCGAGCTCGCGCTTGGCTTCGATCTGCTCGCGCCGCTGGTCGGCCCAGCCCGCGTGCATCCAGAAGCGCACGGTCGCGATGTTGGGCTCGTGGCTGTACTGCTCGAAGCACATCCACTCGAGCATCTTGGCCCTGAGAAAGCGGTCCTCGGGCATGAACAGCGTGTCGTCGGCCAGGTAGAACAGGATGGCGTTGGACTCGGCCAGCAGGCGCCCATCGGGCAGCTCGAGCAGGGGAACGCGGCCGTTGGGATTTTTGCGCAGGAACTCCGGGGTGCGCGTCTGCCCGCGCATGATGTCGATCTCGACGCGCTCGAAGCGCAACCCGAGCTGGGTCAGGAGCAGGCGAACTTTGTAGCAGTTGCCGGACGACAGGTAGTCGTAAAGCCGAAACGACGACGCCATGCCCGAAAGATACCAGACCCGCGGCTTGCGGGCCCGCTGGTGGCTCTGGTATCCAGGTGCGCATGAAAGCAGTCGTCATCACTGCTCATGGCGGGCCCGAGGTGCTCGACTACCGCGAGGTCGAGACCCCGATGCCGGGCCCGGGCGAGGTGCAGGTACGCCTGGCCGCCAGTGCGCTCAACCATCTCGATTTATGGATGCGGCGGGGGCTGCCGGGCCTCAAGCTCGCGCTCCCACACATCTCGGGCGCCGACGGTGCGGGCGTGGTGTCGGCCCTCGGCGTGGGCGTGCGCAAGCTGCGCGAGGGCGACCCGGTCGTGGTCAATCCGGTGATCTCGTGCGGCCTGTGCCGCGAGTGCCTGCAGGGCCGCGACAACCTGTGCCGCGAGTTTTCGGTGTTGGGCGAGCATCGGCCCGGCTGCCTGGCCGAGTATGTGGTCGTGCCTGCCCAGAACGTCGTGCCCGCGCCAGCGGGCGTCGAGCCGACGGTTCTGGCCGCGGTACCCACCACCTTCATGACCGCCTGGCAGATGCTGGTCGAGAAAGCGCGCCTGCAGCCGGGCGAGCTGGTGCTGTTGTGGGCGGCCGGCTCGGGGGTCGGCGTGGCCGGCCTCCAGATTGCGAAGCTCCTGGGCGCAACCGTGATTGCAACCGCGTCCAGCGAGGACAAGCTGGCGCGCGCCCGCGAGCTGGGCGCCGATTACACTGTCAGCTCACGGCGCGATGATCTGGTCGACGCAGTCAAGCAGATCTCCAAGCGCGGCGTCGACGTGGTGTTCGAGCACACGGGCGAAAAGACCTGGCCCCGCAGCATCCTGGCGGCGGCGCGCGGCGGGCGCATCGTGACCTGCGGCGCCACCTCGGGCTTCGAGGCCAAGACCGATCTGCGCCACGTCTTTTTCCGGCAGCTTCAGATCCTGGGCTCGACCATGGCGCGCAAGGGCGACCTCTATCCAATCCTCGACCACGTGGCTGCCGGCCGCCTGCGCCCGGTCATCGACCGAACCTTCCCGCTTGCGCAGGCGCGTGCCGCCGAGGAGCGGCTCGAGAGGAGCGAACAGTTCGGAAAGATTGTCCTCCTGCCTTCGCTCGCGAGCAACCATGACGTAACGTAACATTGTGAATTCTATCTGTAACTCGGCAGAACGATTTAGTTCTTGACAACCCTCGGGGCTTGACCCATCTTACTCAGCGAGTCAAACCCTTACGTAAGGGTGAGGTTTCTGGTGGAAGAGAGCAAGACGCTCCTCAAAGTCGGCGAGCTGGCGCGCGAGTCGGGCAAGACCGTGCGGGCGCTCCATCTCTATGAGGAGCTGGGCCTGCTCAAGCCCGCGCAGCGCACCGAGGGCGGCTTCCGCCTGTATGCGCCCGATGCGCGCGAGCGCATCGTCTGGATTGCAAGGCTGCAGGATATGGGCTTCTCTCTGCAGGAAATCACAGAATTCCTGCGCGACTGGGAGCACGCAAAGATTGCGCCGGAGGCGATGCGGCGGGTGCGTGGAACCTTCGAGCAGAAGCTGCGCGAGACCCGCGAGCACATGGCGCGGGTGGCTCAGCTGGAGCAGGAGCTTCTGGCGAGCCTTCATTATCTAGATAGCTGCCGCGTGTGCGAGCCGGTGCACACGCCGTCGGACTGCGTAGCTTGCGACCGGTATGGACACACGGGGCACGATGCGCCGCTGCTGGTGGCGGGCATCGCCCACAAGGCTGATTGATGATGACGCTCAAGCTTCCGATTTACATGGACAACCACGCGACCACCCCGGTCGATCCGCGGGTGCTCGACACCATGCTGCCCTACTTCACGACCGAGTTCGGCAACGCGGCCTCGCGCAACCACGTGTTTGGATGGAACGCCGAGAAGGCGGTGGACCAGGCGCGCGACCAGGTGGCGGCTCTGATTGGCGCCACCGGCAAGGAAATCGTCTGGACCAGCGGCGCCACCGAGTCGGACAACCTGGCCATCCGCGGGGTGGCCGAGTTCTACAAGGACAAGGGCAACCACATCATCACGACCCAGACCGAGCACAAGGCGGTGCTCGATACCTGCAAGTTCTTGGAGAAGCAGGGCTTCAAGGTCACCTATCTGCCCGTCAAGCCCGATGGGCTGGTGGATCTGGACGGGCTTCGCGAGGCCATGACCGATAAGACCATCCTGGTCACGATCATGCTGGCCAATAACGAAATCGGGGTCGTGCAGCCGGTGGCCGAGATCGGCGCGATCGTCAAGCAGAAGGGCGCCATCTTCCACACCGATGCCGTGCAGGGCGCGGGCAAGATCCCGTTCGACGTCAACGCCTGCAGGGTCGACCTGGCCTCGATTTCGGCGCACAAGATGTACGGGCCCAAGGGAGTGGGGGCGCTCTACGTGCGGCGCAAGCCACGCGTCCGTCTGGCGCCGCTCATCCTGGGTGGTGGCCACGAGCGCGGCATGCGGTCGGGCACGCTGCCGGTCCCGCTCATCGTCGGCTTCGGCCGCGCCGCCGAGATCGCGCGCCAGGAGATGCCCGAGGAGTCGAAGCGGCTGCTCGCGCTGCGCGATCGGCTGCGCAGGCAGATCCAGGACGCCATCTCCGAGACCTACGTCAACGGGTCGCTCGAGCATCGGCTGCCCGGCAACCTCAACATCTCGTTCGCCTATGTCGAGGGCGAGGCCATGATGATGGCGCTCAAGGAAGTTGCGGTATCGTCGGGCTCCGCGTGCACGTCGGCCTCGCTCGAGCCCTCGTACGTGCTGCGGGCGCTCGGGATTGGCGAGGAGCTGGCCCACACGTCGATCCGCTTCGGCCTCGGCCGCTTCAACACCGAGGAGGAGGTCGACTACGTGGCCCGGCTGGTGATCGACAAGGTGAACAAGCTGCGCGAGCTGAGCCCGCTCTGGGAGATGGCCCAGGAGGGTATCGATCTCAAATCCATTGAGTGGGCGGCACACTAGGAGACGCACATGGCATATTCGACCAAGGTCATCGAGCATTACGAAAACCCGCGCAACGTGGGCAGCCTGCCCAAGGAGGACGAGGGCGTCGGCACGGGCCTGGTGGGCGCACCCGCGTGCGGCGACGTCATGAAGCTTCAGATCAAGGTCAACCTCGAGACCGACGTGATCGAGGACGCCAAGTTCAAGACCTTCGGCTGCGGCAGCGCGATTGCTTCGTCTTCGCTGGTCACCGAGTGGGTCAAGGGCATGACGCTCGACCAGGCGATGGGAGTCAAGAACTCGCAGATCGCGGAGGAGCTGAATCTGCCGCCGGTCAAGATCCACTGCTCGGTGCTGGCGGAGGACGCGATCAAGGCCGCCATCGCCGACTTCAAGACCAAGCGCGCCAAGCGGCAGGCGGAGGCGACCAAAAAGGCGGGCTGATGGCAATCGAGATTACAGATAGCGCGGCTGCGCAGATTAAGATGCTGGCCGGCAAGCGCCCCGAGCCACCGAGAGGGCTTCGTGTGGGCATTCGCGGCGGCGGCTGCACCGGCTTCGCGTACCTGTTCGAGTGGTCGGACAAGGACCCGCGGCCCGAGGACACGATCGTCGAGAAAAACGGGGTGCGCGTGTTTGTGGACCCCAAGAGCCTGAAGTTCCTGGACGGCATGAAGCTGGACTTCGTGACCTCGATGATGGGGCACGGGTTCAAGTTCGAGAACCCGAACGTCAAGGGTACTTGCGGCTGCGGCGAATCGGTCCAATTCTGAGGTCTTATGGCTGCATGCTGGAGCTGTGATGCCCCGACCGGGGAACGCGTCGTGTTTTGCGGCTGCGGTGCCATCCAGGCCCCGGAGCGGGGGCTCGACCATTTTGCGGTTCTGGGCGTGCCGCGGCGCTTCGAGCTGGACGCGCGCGAGCTCGAGAAGCGCTACAAGGAGCTGACCCGCAAGCTGCATCCCGACCGGTTCGCCCGGGCCGACGCGCGCGCGCGCCGCTACTCGCTCGAAAGGGCCACCCAGGTCAACGACGCCTACAAGGTGCTGCGCTCGCCGGTCCGGCGGGCCGAGTATCTGCTGAAGCTCGAGGGGATCGATGTGGCGGACGAGAAAGAAGGCGGCAAGGGGCTGGATCCCGAGTTTCTGATGGAGGTGATGGCCGAGCGCGAGGCGCTGGCGGAGGCGCGCGCGGCCGGGGCGCGCGCCCAGCTCGACCAGATGGGCGCGAAGATGCGGGCGCGGCGCGAGGCCGCGATGGCAAAGGTCGCGCAGGGCTTCGCACGCGGCGATCGGGCGGCCGTGGAGCGCGAGCTGAAGGCGCTGCGCTATTACGACCGGTTCCTCGAGGAGCTGGAGGAGCACGAGGAGGCAGCGGCCCATGCCTGAGGCCCTCTTGCAGATTGGCGAGCCCGGTCAGAGCGTGGCCAAGTCGGCCTGCCAGGGCCGTGTGGTCGGAATCGACCTCGGCACCACGAACAGCCTGGTCGCCGCGGTCGAGGGCGGCCGGCCGCATTGCCTGGCCGATCCGGCCGGGCGCACGCTCTTGCCGTCGGTGGTGCATTACGCCGACGACGGCAGCATCATCGTGGGCCGGGAGGCGCAGCGGCTGGCCGCGCGCTTTCCGAAAGACACCATCTCGAGCGTGAAGCGGTTCATGGGCCGCGGGGCTGACGACGCCGAGGCGCGTCGCACCATGACCCCATTCGAGCTGGCCAGCCAGCCCGGCGATCCGGTGGTGCGGTTTCGCGTGGCGGGCGGGCAGCGCGAGGTGACGCCGATCGAGGTATCGGCCGAGATCCTGCGCGTCCTCGGCGAGCGGGCCCGGCAGGCGCTGGGGGGCCAGCTGGAAGGTGCCGTCATCACGGTGCCGGCCTACTTCGATGATGCGCAGCGCCAGGCCACCAAGGATGCCGGCCGGCTGGCCGGGCTCGAGGTGCTCAGGCTGCTCAACGAGCCCACGGCGGCCGCGCTGGCCTATGGGCTCGACAAGCAGAGCCAGGGCACGTTTGCGGTCTTCGATCTGGGCGGCGGCACCTTCGACATCTCCATCCTGAAGCTCGAGGATGGGGTGTTCGAGGTCAAGTCGACCGGCGGCGACAGCGCGCTGGGCGGTGACGACTTCGATCGCGCGCTGGCGGGGATTCTGCTCGGCGAAATGGGCCGGCCCGACGGGGGCGGCGACCGGGTTCTGGTGCGCACCGTGATCGATGCCGCGCGCGCGGCCAAGGAGCGGCTGACCCCGGAGGAGGCGACCGAGGTCGTGATCGATCGGTTCCGGCGCAAAGTCACGCGCGCGGAGCTGGAGGCGGCGATTCGGCCCATCCTGGAGCGGACCAGCGGGCCCTGCCGGCGCGCGCTCAAGGACGCGGGCCTTACGCCCGCCGACCTCGACGGAGTGATTCTGGTGGGCGGGGCCACGCGCACACCCCTGGTGCGGCAGCATGTGCGCGCGCTGTTCGGCCGCGAGCCGCTGGGCGACATCGATCCCGACGAGGTGGTGGCCCTGGGCGCGGCCGTACAGGCCGACCTCCTGGCTGGCAGCGGCCCCCGCGACGACGTGCTGCTGCTCGACGTGATCCCGCTGTCGCTGGGCCTGGAGATGATGGGCGGCGTGGTCGAGAAGGTGATCCCGCGCAACACCACCATCCCGTGCGGGGCCAAGCAGGTGTTTACGACCTTTGCCGACAAGCAGACCGGCTTCGACCTGCACGTGGTGCAGGGCGAGCGCGAGCTGGCCTCGCAGTGCCGGTCGCTGGCGCGCTTTTTCTTAAAGGGGCTGCCGCCCGCGCCCGCAGGCGTGGTGCGGGCCGAGGTCACGTTCCTGGTCGACGCCGACGGAATCCTGCGCGTGACCGCGCGCGAGCAGTCGACCGGCCAGGAGGCGTCGGTCGAGGTCAAGCCCTCGTACGGCCTGTCCGAGGACGAGATCGAGCGCATGCTGCGCGAGTCGTACGAGCATGCCGACGAGGACGTGCGCGTGCGGCTGCTCACCGAGCAGCGGGTGGAAGCCGAGCGCATCCTGGCCGCCACCCGGGCCGCCCTGGCGGCCGACGGCCAGCTTCTGGCGGGCGACGAGCGCGCACGGATCGAGCAGGCGATTGCGCTCCTCGACCGGCTCAAGGCGGGCCTGGATGGGGGTGCCATCCGACAGGCCATCGAGGCGCTGGACCAGGCCTCGCAGGATTTCGCGGCCCGCCGCATGAACCAGGTCTTGCAGCGCGAAATGACCGGCAAACGGATCGACGAAGTGGAGAAGAAGCTGTAATGCCGCGCGTGAAGTTCATCGCCACCCCCGAAGCTGCTGAGCTGCCGGCGGCGCGGGCCGCCGAGCCGGTCGAGGTGGAGGTGGCGCCAGGGGAAACCATCCTGCAGGCGGCCGGCAAGGCGCACGCGCAGGTGGGCTCGGCCTGCGGCGGCAACTGCGCCTGCTCGACCTGCCACGTTTATGTGGTCGAGGGGCTGGGCTCGCTGTCGGACCAGGAGGAGGAGGAAGAGGACATCCTCGACAAGGCGTTCGACGTCAAGTCGACCTCCCGTCTCGGGTGCCAGGCCAAGATCGGCAACCAGGACCTTCTGGTCCACATCACGCGCGAGTCGCGGCAGGCCTATCTCGACGAGCATCCCAACGAGCGCGCGCCCAATCCGAATGCGGCCGCGCACGAGAAGAAGAAAGAACATGCCGCTTAAGTGGACCGACACGCGCGAGATTGCGATCCGGTTGGCGGAGGAGCATCCGGACGTGAAGCCGCTGACGATCCGCTTCACCGACCTTCACAGGTGGGTGCGTGAGCTGGCCGGCTTCGACGACGACCCCGAGCGCTCCAACGAGAAGCTCCTCGAGGCCATCCAGATGGCGTGGCTCGACGAGGTGGAGGACTAGGCCGTCGTGAAGGCGCACGCCGCCGTCCCGCCCAATCGGTGGCCGCGCTGGAACCTGAGAGAGCGCTGCGCGCGCTTTCCGCTGTTGGCTCTCATGCGCGAGCGGGTGCTGTGCTTCGACGGCGCCATGGGCACCATGCTGCAGCGCGCCAACCTGACCCCCGACGATTTCGCAGGCAAGGACGGCTGCAACGAGCTTCTGTGCGAAACCCGGCCTGATGTGGTGTCGGGCATCCATGCCCAGTATTTCGCGGCGGGCGCCGACCTTTGCGAGACCAACTCGTTTGGCTCGACGCCGATCGTGCTGGCCGAGTACGGCATCGCCGAGCGCAGCTACGAGCTGTCGCGGCGCGCGGCCGAGCTGGCGCGCGCGGTGGCGAGCGACTTTCAGGCGCCCGATCAGCCACGCTTCGTGTCGGGCTCGGTCGGCCCCACCACCAAGCTGGTCTCGCTCGGGCACATCAGCTTCGACGAGATGCGCGCGGCGTTTGCGACCCAGATCCGCGGGCTCATCGACGGTGGGATCGACCTGGTGCACATCGAAACTTCGCAGGACCTCTTGCAGATGAAGGCCGCCGTTATCGGCGCGCGCGACGCCATGCGACTGGCCGGCCGCGAGGTGCCGATCTGCGCGCAGGTGACGATCGAGACCACGGGCACCATGCTGGTGGGCAGCGAGCTGTCGGCCGCGCTCCCGGTCCTGGAGTCGCTCGACGTCGACGTGGTGGGCCTGAACTGCGCGACCGGCCCCGACCTGATGCAGGAGCACGCGCGCTACCTGGGCAAGACCGCCGCGCGCTTCGTGAGCGTGCTGCCCAACGCCGGCCTGCCGCGCAACGTGGGCGGCGTGGCCACCTACGACCTCTCGCCCGAGGAGCTGGCGCGCTATCTCGAGCTGTTCGTGCGCGAGTACGGGGTCACGGTGGTGGGCGGCTGCTGCGGCACCACGCCCGAGCACATTCGCGTCCTGGCCGCGCGCGTGGGCTCGCTGACCCCGGCTCCGCGACCGGCCGCTCAGCCCCCGCACGTGGCCTCGCTCTATCAGGCGGTGCCGCTGGACCAGGACGCGGGGCCGCTTTACGTCGGCGAGCGCACCAACGCCAACGGGTCCAAGCTGTTCCGCGAGCTGCTGCTGGCCGAAAACTGGGAGGCCATGGTCGAGATGGCCAAGGAGCAGATCCGCGAGGGCGCGCACGTGCTCGACGTGTGCGCGGCCTACACCGGCCGCGACGAAGTGCGCGACATGACCGAGATCCTGCGCCGCTTCGCGACCCAGGTCACGCTGCCGGTCATGATCGACACCACGCAGGTGGACGTGCTGGAGGCGAGCCTGAAGCTTTTGGGCGGGCGGCCCCTCATCAACTCGGTCAACCTCGAGGACGGTGAGCCCAAGGCCGACCGCATCTGCGAGCTGGCCCGCCAGTTCGGGTGCGCGCTGGTGGCCCTGACCATCGACGAGCAGGGCATGGCCAAGACGGCCGACCGCAAGATCGAGGTGGCGCGACGCATTTACGACATCGCGGTTGGTCGGCACGGCCTGCCGCCGGAGGCGCTGCTGTTCGACGCGCTCACCTTCACCATCGGCTCGGGCGACGAGGCCTCGCGCGATGCCGGCATCCAGACCTTGGACGGCATCGCAGGCATCAAGGCCGCCCTGCCCGGTGTGCGCACGATCCTGGGGCTGTCCAACATCTCGTTCGGCCTCAAGCCCTACCCGCGGCAGGTCCTGAACTCGGTGTTCCTGGATGAAGCCATCAAGCGCGGGCTCGACTCCGCCATCCTGAACGCGGCCAAGATCGTGCCGCTGTCCAAGCTGGGTCCCGAGGACCTCGAGGTCACGCTCGACCTCATCTACGACCGGCGGCGCGAGGGCTACGATCCGCTATTCAAGTTTCTCGAGCGGTTCGCGGGCACGCAGGCGGCCAGCGCAAACGGGCAGGCCGAGGAGGACGCGCTGCCGATCGAGGAGCGGCTCAAGCGCCGCATCATCGACGGCAGGAAGCTGGGTATCGAGAAGCAGCTCGCGGTCGCGCTCGAGCGCTACCAGCCGCTCGCCATCATCAACGAGATCCTGCTCGACGGGATGAAAGTGGTGGGCGATCTGTTCGGGTCGGGCCGCATGCAGCTTCCGTTCGTGCTGAAATCGGCCGAGACCATGAAGGCGGCGGTGAGCTATCTGGAGCCGCTCATGGAAAAAGTGGGCGGCGCCGAGAAGGGCGTGATCGTGCTGGCCACCGTCAAGGGCGACGTGCACGACATCGGCAAGAACCTGGTCGACATCATCCTGTCGAACAACGGCTACCGCACGGTCAATCTGGGCATCAAGCAACCCATCGACAACATCCTGGAAGCGGCCGAGCGCGAGCGCGCCGATGTGGTCGGCATGAGCGGCCTGCTCGTGAAGTCGACCGTGGTGATGAAAGATTCGCTCGAGATGATGGCGCAGCGCGGTTTTACCATCCCGGTCATCTGCGGCGGCGCCGCGCTCAACCGCGGCTACGTCGAGGGCGCGCTGCAGGATGCCTACGCAACCGGCGAGGTCTACTACGGCGTGGACGCGTTCACCGGGCTGCACCTCATGGATGAGCTGTGCGGCCACACCGAGCAGCGGGTCCTGACCGGGCCCGGCCGCAAGCGGCTGCGCCGCAAGCCGACCGTGGAAGATGCGGCGGCGGCCGCCCGCCACGCGGAGGCGCAGCGCCAGTACGCGCCCTCGGACGTCAAGCCGGCGCCGCACCTGCCGCGGCCGCCTTTCCTGGGCGCGCGCGTGGTGCCGGCGGGCGAGCTGCGGCTCGAGGAGATTTTTCCGTACATCAACAAGCGCGTGCTGTACCGCGGGCAGTGGCAGTATCGGCGCGGCCGGCGCGCCGAGGCGGACTACCGCAAGCTCCTGGCCGAGGAGGTCGAGCCCAAGTTCCGCACCTGGTGCCAGCGCGCGATCGACCGGGGCTGGCTCAAGCCCGCGGTCGCGTACGGCTATTTCCCGTGCTACTCCGACAAGAACGACCTGATCGTGCTGCGGCCCGACGGCGAGAGCGAGTGGATAAGGTGGTCGTTTCCGCGCCAGACCGATGGGCGCAGGCTGTGCATCGCCGACTTTTTCCGGCCCGCGCCCGAGCGCGACGTGATTGCAGTCCAGATCGTGACCATGGGCGCCGAGGCCAGCCTGGCTGCCCAGCGCCTGTTCGACGACAACAAGTACGACGACTACCTGCACTTCCACGGTCTGGCGGTGGAGACGGCCGAGGCGCTGGCCGAGTTCTGGCACAAGCGCGTGCGCCATGAGCTGGGCATCGCGGGGCGCGACGCCAACAACGTGGAGGCGCTGCTGGGCCAGGGTTATCAGGGCAGCCGCTACAGCTTCGGCTACCCGGCCTGCCCGCGCCTGGAGGACCAGGCCCAGATCTTCACCCTGCTCGATCCTGCGCACATCGGCATCACGCTGACCGAGGAGTGGCAGCTGGTTCCCGAGCAATCGACCAGCGCGCTCATCGTGCATCACCCCGAGGCGCGCTACTTCAACGTGGGCAAGTAAGTAACGGCTGTAAGGCGCCCAACGAGTGCCTCCGACGGGGAAGACTGCCCGCCCGAGGGCGTAGAGTGGTGTCGAGGCTGCCCATGCACGATATGCTGTTTGAAGCACGGCGCGTGCTGGCGCTGGTTGTGCGCCATGTCGCAATTACAGAGGAGAGCCGGAGCGCGCTCCGAGGCGCGGTGTTGAGCCTCGAGTACGAGATCGATCGGTGGGCGGCCGACGCCGCCCGACGCGCGCTGCGCGGTCTGCACGAGGAGCCGACACAGCCCGGCGACTTCGAGCCCACCCAGCGCATTCGCATGAGCTGAGCGGCCGCTCCATCTTGTCTGAGCGATCAGCCGGGCCAGCGCGCGTGCACGAACAGCTCGCGAGCGCCCCGGCGCCCCGGGATCGGCGAGCGCATGCTCGCCATCACGCGAAAGCCGTGCGCCCCCAGCCCACGCGTGGCGGCGCGCACCGCCTCCGCGAGCGATTCCTCGTCGCTGGGTGCGCTCGCCCGCGCCAGCTCGAACATGGGCTTGCACAGCGCAATCAGGTCGGCGCCCGCAGCCAGCGGCAGGCGCGCCAGCTGCGGCGCCGCGCGCGCAATCGACAGGTAGGACAGATCCATCGTGACCAGCTCGACCGGCTCGGGCAGAAGGGCCGGGCCCAGATCGGCCAGGTTGGTGCGCTCGTGGTTGACCACGCGCGGATCCTGGCGCAGGCGACCCCGGAGCTGGCCGTAGCCGACGTCGACCGCGTACACGCGCCGCGCGCCCGCCTCCAGGAGCGCGCTCACGAAGCCGCCGCTCGAGGCACCGACATCGACCGCGATCCGGCCCGCCACCGGCACCGAAAAAGCCGCCAGCGCGGCGCGCAGCTTGCGGGTCCCGCGCAGCTCGAAAAGCGGCGCGATGACAAGCGCCGCGTCGCGCCGCACCAGCGCGCGCGGGTTCTGGATGAGCGCGCCGCCCACCCAGACGCGGCCCGCACAGACGAGCGCCTCGGGATCCTCGACCGCGGGCTGTTCGCGCGCAATGCGCGCAAGAATGTTCTCGAGCTTGCCTCGGTGTCCTGCCATCGCCTCCTCCGCACGGGTTGGGGTTTCCGTGTGCGGAGGAGTGGGCGGTCCACGGGCGAATTGCGATCAGACCTAACGGAACGGCATGGGCATCAATATGACTACGAACCGGGAACATGCAACCGGCAACATGCAACCTGCAATTCAGACGGCCACGGTGGTACCCTTGGCCGCGTGACTGCCCTGCGTCGACTGCTCGTTCCCTCGCTGTGGGTCATGGGCTGCGCCAGCACCGGGCCCTTCACCTGCCCGCCGCCGATCGGCGACATCGTGCGCGAGGATTGCGAGAGGTATCGGGTCCGCTACGACACCGTGAGCGCAAAGGTGAGCGCGCAGGTCGAGGGTGCGCAGACCAGCCTGGCGCTCAAGCGCGAGGCCATCCGCGAGCCCAGCGAGCTCATGCAGGTGATGGCGCATCGCGCGACCGCCTTGTGCGAGGACTTCAACGCCTGTCGCATGTCGGTGCCCGAGTACCGCCAGCATCGCGACGAGATCGATCACACCTTCACGGTGGTGTCGAGCCTGTCCGGACAGCTCCAGAACCAGTCGCTGACGCCCGACGACAAGCAGCGCATCATCTCCAAGATCATGGATGCGCTGGGCGAGCCCAAGACCGCCGCCCCGCCGCCCGCAGCCGCCCCGGCCAGCGCACCGCGCGAAGAGGGCCGCATCACGCCGGCCGAGCGCCCGCGCAAGCGCTTCTTTTCCGATCACGTCTGGTACGGCGCCCGCTATCTGCCGCCGCACCCACCGCCGGTCAAAGAGGGCTTCCCGCGCCTGCTCGCGGGCGGCCGCAAGCCGATGTCCTTCAACTACTACATCCCCGACTACTTCAAGGAAAAAGGCGAGCGCGACGGATGGGTGCCCACCTTTCACGTCGATCTGTTCGGTGCGGTCGAGCCCGACGACCAGGTGATCGTGACGTTGGGCGATCTCGAGATGAAGTGCCTGGTGCGAGCGGACACCAAGGGCGCGGCCGAGCATGTCGCGATCCCATGCGCAGCCGGCGAAAAGAAGAAGCAAACTCGCTCGGGGGGCGAGGCGGTGGTGCATTACCGTCGCGCCGCCACCGGCGAGACCGCGACCCTGGGCCGGCTCCCGTTCCGCATGCTCGAGCGGGCCGCCGACGAAGGCGCGCGTCCGGGCATGCACGTCTACGGGCTCGATCTGGACTGGATGCTGGACGCGGCGTGGCTGGAGTGGGCGCCCGAGCCCCGCGAGCTGCCCCCGGACTTCGACCGGCCCATCGTGCGCACCACGCTCAAGCTGCGCAAGTTCGAGAAGGCCACCCTGCGCTGCCAGGTGGGCGGGCAGGTGGTGACTGGCGCCGTCGAGGCCTCGGGTGAGCGCGGGACCGGCCAGGAGGACATGTACCAGGATCTGCCGCGCTGGCGCGACGAGATGCACGAGGGTCACAAGGTGTCGGTGGGCGTCGAGCACCCCTTCATCGAGTGGTGGACCTATGCTTTCCCGTTGCCATTCGTGATTCCGCGCGCGGGCGCGCCGGTGCCCGAGGGGCTCGGTCTTCTGAGCGATCATCCGGGTGCCTGGAAGTGCCGGATTCAGATCGGCGGCGAGCCGGTGCGCGAGGTGCGGTTTTCCATCGGCCGGGACGGGGCACCGGTTCCGCACGCGCGCCAGCAGGGCCGCGCGGGCGATATCGACTGGCCGTGGTGGCGCGTCGAGGTCCTGCGGCTGCCCAATTCGGTCGAGGTGCAGCCGCCCAAGGGCCGCTGATGGCCGCGCGCGCCCGCCTGGCGGCGCTCCTGACCACGCTTGCCGGCTGTGCGAGCTACAAGGAGTACACCTGCCCGCAGCCGATCGGCCCCATCGTGCGCGACGACTGCGAGGCCTTCCGAGTGCGCTACGACAGCGTCAAGGTGGACATCGGCTTCTCGCTGGGCGGCGTGGGCGCGCACGTCGGGGTCGGGCAGGAAAGGCTGCGCGACCCCAGCGAGATGATCCAACTGCTCGCACAGCGCACATTGACGATGTGCCACGATTTCAACACCTGCCGCCTGACCAACCAGGAGTATCGTGAGCGGCGCGACGAGGCCGACCGGCTGCTGACCTCGATCACGGCGCTGACGGGCCAGCTCAAGAACCCGTCGCTCGACGCTGCCACCCGCCAAAAGCTGGTGAGCGAGCTGCTGGCGCTGCTCGAGAGCTCGGGGCGTCCGGCGCCGAGCGTCGCGGGCGCAGGCGGCGCCGGCGGGGCCGGCAGCTCGTCCCCGCCGCCGCAAAAACCGCAGACGCGGCGCTCGTTCCGCAAAAAGGCCGGCGTCTACGTGAAAAGCGCCATCGCGCCGCCGCGGCGGCCGCAACCCGCGCGCGGCGTGCCCTCGATCGTCGAGTACTACGCGTGGCCGCCGGCCTCGCTGGGCAAGATCAACGCGATTCACTTTTATCTCCACGGCTACGCGCCCGACGACGTGCAGGAGGACGATTTTCTCGAGATCGAGGGCGGTGCTGTGCGCGCGAAGTGTCCGGTCCATCGCGGAAACCCGATCCTGGTACCAGGCCTCAGCGGTACCGCCGAGTGTCCGCTCGAGGGCGCGCTGCCGCGCACGGTCACACTGTCTTACCGGCCCGGGGTCAGCGGCCAGCTGTCACGGCTGGGCACGCTCGACCTCGGCATGGGCTGGCTGACCGAGCGCGCGTGGGTCGCGTTCGAGCCCGATCCAATCCACCTCGACCCGGTCCTGTTCGAGCGGCCGTACCTGGTCATGTATACCGAGCGGACGCCAGGCGACCATGAGCTCGACGCGCGCTGCCGTGTGGGTGGAAAGCCCGTCGGTGGTGTGCTGCGCGCCGCCGATGCCGACGACACCGCCACCTTCCGCCGCTTCCACCTTCCGCTGCCGTTTGCGGTGCGGGTGGCGCCCGGGAACGCGATCCCGCAGCCCGAGGACCTGTTCAACCCGGCGCAGCATGCAGGCCGCTGGTCGTGCACGGTTACGCTCGACGGCGATCCGCTGCGTGACGTCGAGTTCGAGGTCCTGCCGAGCGCGCGGTTGAAGCCCGCCGCCAGCGACGACCAGGCCGCGTTCGCCCCGCCTTGGTGGCGGGTGGCGCAGAAGCGGCTCAAATAGACGCCCGCGAGCTGGTATCCTAGACGCGGTGCGCCCTGGCGACACGGTCGACGGCCGCTTCGAGATCGAGCACGAGGTCGGTAGCGGTGGCATGGGCACCGTCTACCAGGCGCGTGATCTCCTCGAGGGAAAGCCGGTAGCGGTCAAGACTCTGCGCGACGCCTACCGGTTCGCGAGCGAAGCCGCCTTGCTGTCGTCGCTCGCACACCCCGGAATCGTGCGCTACCTGGCTCACGGGGTCACCACCCAGGGCGAGCGTTACCTGGTCATGGAGTGGCTCGAGGGCGAGACGCTGGAACAGCGCCTGACCCGCCGTCCGCTCTCGATTGCGAGCAGCGTGGCCCTCGCGCTGCGGACGTGCGAGGCATTATCGATTGCCCACGAGCGCGGAATCGTGCATCGCGATCTCAAGCCCAGCAATCTGTTTCTTGAGCAATCCGCGCCCGTGCGCGTCAAGATTCTCGACTTTGGGCTCGCGCGCCGACTTTCGGACGAGCGGCTCACCGGCAGCGGCGTGATCGTGGGGACCCTCGGGTACATGGCGCCCGAGCAGGCGCGCGGCTCGAACCAGCTCGACGCGCGCGCCGACGTGTTTTCGCTGGGCTGCGTGCTCTACGAGTGCCTGACCGGGCAACCGGCGTTCTGGGGCGAGAACGACATGGCCGTGCTGGCCAAGATCCTGCTCAGCGAGCCGCCGTCGCCCCGCGACCTGGGCGTGAATGTGCCGGTGGAGCTGCAGGCGTTGGTCGCACACATGCTGGACAAGGATCCGGCCAGCCGGCCTGCGCACGCAATGGCGCTGCTGGGGCCGCTGCGCGCGATCAGCCATCAGCTGGGCCCGCCCGGCCCCGACTCCGACCGTGTGCCCGTCACGCCGCCGTCTCGCTTCGACAGCCAAGCGCGGACCGCGCCCATGCCAATCGCATCGCTGAGCCAGCACGAGCAGCGTGTGGTCTGCCTGATCTTCGTGGGACGCCAAGCCGCCCGCGCAGGACAGCTGCAAGCGCTCGCGCGGGCCGCCGAGTCGTACGGGGCCCAGCTCGAGCATCTGCGCGATGGCTCGACCCTGGCCTGGCTCGGGGGATCCGGGCTGCCCACCGATCAGGCGCTGCAGGCGGCGCGCTGCGCGCTCGCCATGCGGGCCCTGGTTCCCGACGCCCCGATTGCGCTGGCCACCGGGCGCGCCGTCGTCGCCGGTCGGCTCCCCATCGGCGAGGGCATCGATCGTGGAGCGGGCGCGCTGCGGATCGCGGGGCCGGGCATGATTCGGCTCGATGAGGTGACGGCGGGGCTTTTGGACCCGCGCTTCGACCTGGGCGGCGACGGACAGGGGCTCTTTCTGCGCGGCGAGCGTGGCCTCATGGAGGCACCGCGGACGGTGTGCGGTCGCACCACAACCTGCGTGGGTCGCGACCGCGAGCTGGCGCTGCTCGAGGGGTTCTTCCTCGAGTGTGTGAGCGAGCCGGTGGCGCGCGTGGTGCTGGTCACCGGCCCCGCCGGCGCGGGCAAGTCGCGGGTGCGCCACGAGCTTCTCGAGCGCCTGGTTGCGCGGGGCGAGCGCTTCCAGGCCCTGCTGGGCTGGGGCGACTCGCTGCGGGCCGGATCGCCCTTTGGCATGATCGCGCCCGCGCTGCGGCGCGCGGCCGCCATCCTGGAGGGAGAGCCGGTGGAGGTCGGTCGGCGCAAGCTGCTCGCGCGCCTGAGCCGGCATTTCTGGGGCCAGCAGCGCGAGCGGGCCTGGGAGTTCCTGTGCGAGCTGGCCGGCCTGCGGCTGAGCGTCGAGCACGACGGCGAGGCCCTGCACGCGGCGCGCCGGGACGCGCGCTGGATGGGTGACGCCATGCGCGCGGCCTGGCAGGACTTTCTGGAGGCCGAGTGCGCCGATCAGCCGGTGCTCTTGGTGCTCGAGGATCTGCACTGGGGCGACCTGCCGAGCGTCCAGTTCGTCGATGCCGCGCTGCGAACCTTGCGCGAGCATCGGCTGCTGGTGCTCGCGCTCGCGCGACCCGAAGTGCACGAGCGGTTCCCGCGGCTGTGGGCCGAGCGCGAGCCGCACGAGATCCGCCTGGGCGCGCTCACGCACAAAGCCAGCGCGCGGCTGGCGCGTCAGGTCATGGGCCCGGACGCGAGCGCGGCTTCGATTGCGGCGCTGTGCGCGCGCGCCGACGGAAACGCATTCTACCTGGAGGAGCTCCTGCGCGCGGCCGCGGCCGAGCGCCGCGAAAAGATACTGCCCGACACAGTCGTCGGCATGGTGCAGGCGCGCCTGGATGGGCTGGGGACAGAGGCCAAGCGTGTGCTGCGGGCGGCCAGCGTGTTCGGCCAGACCTTCTGGTACGGCGGGGTTCGGGCCCTGCTGGGCGAGGGCCTCCAGGTCGGGGTCAACGCTCGCTCGGTCAGCGTGACTCAGTGGCTGGACCAGCTCATCGAGCGCGAGATCATTGTGCCGGTGGGGAGCGCCGCCTCGCCGGCCGAGCGGGAGTATGGTTTCCAGCATGATCTCGTGCGCGAGGCCGCCTATGCCATGCTGACCGAAGCCGACCGGGTGCTGGGGCATCAGCTGGCGGCAGAGTGGTTGCTACAGGCGGGCGCGCGCGATCCGATCGTGCTGGCCGAGCACTTCGCCCGCGGCGGCCAGCTCGCGCAGGCGGCGGTGTGGTTCGAGCGGGCCGCCACCCAGGCGCTCGACGGCAACGACCTGGACGGGGCCATCGAGCGTGCCGAGCGGGCGCTCGTCTGCGGGGCTCGCGATGAGGCGCAAAGCGCGCTGCGCCTGGTGCAGGCGAAGGCCCACTTCTGGCAAGGCGCGTACGTCGAGGCCGCGCTGCGGGCGGTCGATGCGGCCCAGGCGGCGCAGCCCGGCAGCGCGCTCTGGTATCTGGCCGCCGCCGAAATGATGGCGGCCCTGGGCCAGCAGGGGCAGTACGACCGGGTGGAGGAGCTGCTACGGCAGACCACGCAGGCCCCGGTCGATCCGGGCGCGTCGAGCTCGATGCTCGAGTGCCTGAGCCGGGCGGTTGGCTATCTGGTACACGGCGGCCGCTATCGGCAGGCCGACGAGCTTCTGGCCCTTCTCGAAGAGCGGGCGGGAGATCTCGAGAGCGCCGATGCCGTGGTCGCGGCACGCGTGCACGCGGCGCGCGGACGTCGAGCCATTCACGATGGCGATCCGGCGACCATGCTGGCCGGGTTCACGTCAGCGCTGGCTCTGTTCGAGCGGATCGGCGACCTGCGCAGCGCGTGCGAGTACCGCTTCAATCTTGGTTGTGCCTATCTGGACCTGGGTCGGTTCGAGCAGGCGGTGACGGCCTTCCGGGCGAGCCGCACGGAGGCCGAGCGAATCGGTCTCCAGTACCTGGTGCCGGCGGTGTTGGCGAATTTGGGTCTGGCCCTCGCCTGCCTGGGCCAGCTCGAGGAGGCGCGGACCCTGCTCAAGCAGGCCGTCGACGTGTTCCACCGCCAGGGTGACGTCCGCTTTGAGGGTGGATCTCGAATGTATCTGTCCACCGTCGCATTCCTGAGCGGCGACTTCGACCAGTCCGAGCAGGAAGCGCGAGCGGCTATTTCCATCCTGACAGCGGTTGCCCCGTTGCGGGCGAGCGCGCTGGCGGCGCTGGCGCGGGCTCTGCTGAACCAGGGGCGGACCGAAGAGGCGCTCGCGGCTGCCCGCGAGGCGATGGATCTGCTCGCCTCGCTCGGAGGAATCGAAGAGTACGAGGCGCTCGCCCGGCTGGTCTACGTCGAGGCGCTCGAGGCGGCCGGCCAGAGCGAGCAGGCCCGCGTCGCGCTCGCCGAGGCCGCCCAGCGGCTGAACGAGCGCGCTTCCCGGATCAAGGACTCGGCACTCCGCGACAGCTTTCTGACTCGCATTCCCGAGCACGCGCACACGCTCTTACTGGCTCGGACCTGGCTGGGAGCGCGACCATCACACCTGTGACCCACGAGGGCCGTGCCTTCAGGGGGTGCCATAGAGCGCGGTCGTAACCACCTCGTCGTGCGCCACACCGTCGCTGCCTGTGCAGCCTCCCACGTAATTGTAGAACGCCTGGGCGCTCCACGAGGAGGCGAACCGCCAGACGGAGGCCGAGCAGGCCCCCGTGCAGTCGAGCGCATGGCTGTCATCGAATCCGCACTGTGTGAAGCCGCTGGGGTTGCCGCCATCGTCCGTCGCCGGAACGGTGCACACACGCTGGTCGGCTTCGAGGTAGCCCGGGACATGATTCTGGTCGCTCGCGTTGTAGGTCGAGGTGCAGGCGTAGAGCGTCCGATTGGGGGCGAAGAGGTTGCCCCAGAAGGCGCCCTCGCTGTCGGCGTAATCGCTGACCTCTTGAATGGACGCAGTGAAGGGATCGCCGCGGAGCACCGGTCCTCGCATCGAGATCACAACCGAGATGCCAAAGTAATTGGTGCGCGCGAGAAGGCACGCGGTCACCCAGCGCTGTCCGGCCTCGTCGAGCGGCTCGTCGGCCCAGCTCGACCCCAGACCGAGCGCGCCTGAGTAGGTCTCGTCGTGAACATTGCCGTCGCTGTCGGTCCAGGAAAAGCTGGCCGTTTGCGAGGAATTGAGGGCGCAACCAACCAGATACCGGAAGAAGAGGCGGGTGGCGTCCCCTTGCGCGGACGGATCGCTGAGCGCGTTGGAGACGATCGAGTTGGAGACGAGCGAGTTGGAGACGAGTGAGTTGCTGACCAGCGAGTTGGAGACGAGCGAGTTGCTGACCAAGGAGTTGGTGAGCAAGGCATTGGGCGAGAGGGCATTCTCGAGCGTCGTGCTGTGCCTGGTCTTTCCAACCGGTGAGCCGACCGCGGACACGCCGCCCTCGCAGCCTGTGCACAAACCAAGGCCGATTGCCGCACCAACCAGCCCGACCCGGCTTCGCACAAGCTTCATGTCGTCCTCCTTACAAGAAAAATGACTGCATCCAACGTGCCACGCTGGCTCCCAGGCACGTGGACTGCTTCTATGTGGCTGCGCTACATGTCGGTGGGTGCAGGCAGGGCATCTTGTATCGGCGCGGGCTACGGGAGCAGCCGATCAGGTCAGTGCGTGTGATACAGCGCAGTTGTGATGACCTCCAGGCGCGGGTCGTTGTCGGTCCCCGAGCAAAGCTCGTAGAAGTAATACAACTTGCTGGATGCGGCGCCCGTTCGGCGCTGCTGCACGGTGGCGCAGACGCTGGAGCAAACGGGCAAACTACTACCGAAGCCGCACCGCGTGGTCTGCGTGGGATTCCCCGTGGCGTCCTGCTCGGGAATTGTGCAGACGCGCTCGTCCGCCTCAAGGTAGGCCGGAACCGGATAGCTAAGGCTGCAGGAGAACATTTTTGGGAACTGGGCGAACAGATTTCCCCAGAACGCGCCCTCGTAGTCGGTGTAATCCTTAAACTCCGAGAGCGTGATCTCAAAGGGATCGCCGGCGGCCTGAGCCGGCGAGCGTGCCCGCATCGAGATCAAAATGGAGATGCCGTAGTAGTTGGTCCGCGCCAACAGGCACGCGGTGACCCACCGCTGACCGGCCTCGTCGAGCGGCCAGTCGGCCCAGTACGGCGCCAGACCGAGCGCGCCCTGGTAGGTCTCGTTGTGAACGTTGCCGGCGCCGTCGGTCCACGAGAAGCCGGCCGTCTGCGAGATATTGAAGGCGCAACTGATCAGATAGCGGAAGAAATCCCGGTTGGCGTCCCCTTGCGCCGATGGATCGGCGAGCGCATTGGAGACCAGCGAGTTGGAAACCAGCGAGTTGGAGACGAGCGAATTGGAGACGAGCGAGTTGGAGACCAGCGAGTTCGGCGAAAGCGCGTTCTCGAGCGTTGCGCTGCGACCAGTGCTGCCGGTTGGCGAGCCGACCGTCGATACGCCGCCCTGGCAGCCGCACAGCCACAAGCTGGTGGCGGCCGCGACCAGCCCGACCCAGCTCGGCCGAAATTCCATGCGGACCTCCTTACAGAAAAAACTCTGCATGGCGCGTGCCACGCAGGCACTCGCGCGTCCTGCTGTAAAGTGCCGAAGCCATTTGGTGTCGGGCGCTACATGTGGATGTGAGACGGACCGCTTCTTGTATCGGCGCCAGCTACACCGCTCTGATTGCGGGGCCGAGCTCCACGCGTGCCGCGTCCTCGCTCAGGCGCGCGGCCGCTGCCTGCACCTGCGCGGGCACCCACTTTGGGAACGGCACCTCAGTCACTTTGTGCGCGCCCGAGGATGTGTGCTCTTCGCGCACCCACGCGAGTCGCTTGCGATCGAGCGCGCCCGCCAGTCGCACCAGCGCCGGCCACAGGCGCCGGTGCACGAACGTCACTTTTCCGTCGACGAGCCGGCAGGTGAGCACGTCGGGCGAGTCGCCGAGCGCGCTCAGGGCGTGAAAAATCTCCTGCGACTTGGGATGAGACCACCAGCTTCCGCGAATCGGACCGCCCGCGATTTCGAGCGCGAGCGCCGGCACCGGGCCGCGCGCCGAGGCCAGCACGATCCCGTGCCGCTTGACGAACGACAGCGCCTGCATAGGAGACATACGGTGTGTGATGGTAACGCACCCGGTTTGCGATGGACAGCTCGCGCGAGCACGCGTTACCATAGCGAAAATGGGAAAATCTGCGCCCGCCCGAGGGCGTGCGCGAGGGGAGGGTAACGCCTGAAAGAACCATCGGTCGCGCTCGACGAGCTCTTGTTTCACTACTCGCTCGAACCCGACAACGAGAACACTCGCAGCGAGCTTTTGCGTCTGGCCGAGCTGACCGGACGCTGGGACGACGTGTTGCGCACGGAGGCCCAGCTGTTTGCCCTGACCGATGATGCGGCGCAGAAGCTTCTTATCGCACGCCGCGCGGCTGCGCTGGCCGAGCAGAAGCTGGGCGACAAGGTGCGCGCATTCCGCGGCTATCTGTCGGCTCTGCGGCTGGCGCCTGACGATGCCGAGATTGGCGCGCAGCTCATGCGGCTGGCCAGCGCCATCGAGTCGGCCGCACCCACGCCGCCGGGTCGGTCGGCCTGGTCACCCTGGCACGACCTGGCTCGCGCCTACGAGTCGTTGCCGGCCGAGGAGCCGCTCACGCGCCTTCTGCAGGTCGCAGACGTGTGGGCGCGCGGCGCGGGCGAGCCTGGCAAGGCCCTGGACGTGCTCGAGCGGGCCGCCCTCATGGATCCAGGCGACCCGCGCCTGGAGACCGCGCTGACCGCGCTGCGCCGATCGCCCGAGCTGTCCGAGCGGCTGCGTGCGCTCTACCTGCGCCTGGCGGCCGGAACCAACGACGTGCCGGCCGGCTTGCGCCTGCGTCTCGAAAGCGCGCGCCTGAGCGAGGACCAGGGCGACCTCGACGCGGCCGAGCCCCAGTACCGGGCCGTGCTGGCCGTCGATCCAGCGAACCGCGCGGCCTGGGGGCGGCTCGAGCACATTTTGCGCGTCGGCGAGCGCTGGGCCGAGCTGGCCGATCATCTCGAGCGGCGCGCCGCCCAGCTCAGCGAGCGACTGCTGGGGCGGGAGCGTCGCCAGGTCCTGCGCGAGCTGGCTGCCCTGTACGAGAGCAAGCTCGCGCGGCCCCAGGACGCCCTGTCGGCGCTCGGCCGCCTGGCCGAGGACGAGGGCGCGGACCCGGAGCTGCACGCGGCACGCGCGCGGCTTTATCTGGGCCTGGGACAGCTCGGGCCGGCCATCGAGGCGCTAGCTGAGGAAGCCCGACGCGGCGACCGCACACGCGCGCGAGCCGCGCACCGCCGCATCGCAGACCTGTGCGAGCGCGAGCTCCACCTGCCCGAGCGTGCGCTGGAAGCGTACCGGGCGCTCGCCGAGCTCGATCCCACCGACGAGGAGGCGCTGTCCGCGCAGGCTCGCCTGTTGGAGTCCACCGAGCGCTGGAAGGATCTGGACGCTCTCTTGAAGCGGCGGGCGGCGCGGGCGGCCCGCGAGGCGCGCATCGAGCTCTTGCGCCAGCGCGCGAATTTACTGGAGAAGCAGGTTGGCGATCCCGACGGCGCCGCCAGTGTGCTCAAGGAGCTGCGCGCCCTTCTGCCCGACGATCCGGACCTGTGCGCCCGCCTGCTCGACAACTTGCGCAAGGCCGGCCGCGCGCGTGAGCAGGCGGCTCTCCTGGCCGAGCGGGTATCGGCGGCCGAAAAGCGGCGCGCGCCGGCAGCCGAGGTGGCGACTCTCTTGTGTCAGCTCGGCTGCGTCCAGGCCGACCCGCTCGCCGATCTGGCGGGTGCGCGCAAGACCCTCGAGCGTGCGCTCGCGCTGGCGCCCGAGCATCCTCTCGCACTGTCCGAGCTGGCGCGCCTGCATCTGCACAGCGACGATCGCGCCGCCTATGCCCGGGTCCGCGAGCGGGAGGCCGAGCTGAGCAAGGATCCGACCCGGGCGGTCATCATGTTGCTCGAGGCCGCTCGGGTGTGGCGCGAGCAGGCCCAGGAGAACGAGCGCGCGCGCACGTGCCTCGAGCGGGTGCTCGCGCTCGAGCCCCGCAACTGGGACGCCCTGGCCGGCCTGCTCGAGCTGGCAGTCGAGGACAAGCACTGGCAAGCCGTTCATGGCCTGGCCGAGCGTCTGCTTGCGGTCACGCCGGGCCCGATCGAGCGGGTGCAGGTTCTGGTGGTGCTGGCGCGCGCAGCCCGCTCGCGGGGCGCGCTGGAGGAGGCGGACCGCCTGGTCGATCAAGCGCTCGCGCTGGCGCCGGGCACGCTGCCGGCCATTCAGGAGCGGGCCGAGCTGCATCTTTTGGCCCAGCGGCTGGACGAGGCCGAGCGGGTGCTCAACGAGGCCCTGGCCGCCCCTATCGAGCCCGCCCAGCACGCGGCGCCGCTCTGGCTCCTGCTCGGAGAATGTCGGAACCGGAAAGGTCAGCTCGACCAGGGCTACCGGGCGTTTCTGGAGGCGGACCGATTGCGCCCGGGCCACCTGCCCACCCGTCTCGCGATGGGCGAGAATCGCTATCAGGCCCGGCAGTGGCGCGAGGCGGCGCTGTACCTGGGGCAGATCGGGCATCCCGACGCAGGCGAGCACGCCGACGCAGTGGCGCAAGGCTACGTGCACGCTGCAGTGGCCGAAAGTCGGCTGCGCCGGCCCGACAAGGCGGCCGCCCTGTTCGAGGCCGCGCTCTGCTATAAGCCCGACTGCGCGGCTGCCCTCCGTGCGCTTGCCGAGCTGGCGGCGAGCGGCGGCGACCACGCGACCGCGGCGCGCTACCTGGATCGCGAAGCGCGCGCGAGCGGCGACCCCACGCTGCTGGAGCGGGTGGGCGACAGCTGGGCCGAGCTGGGCGACCGCGCGGCCGCCCGGCGCGCCTATGAGGAGGCGCGCGATCGGTGGCATGCCGGAGCTGCCGAGCCGACCGCCACCCTGCTGTCCAAGCTGCTCGAGCTCGAGCGCGAGGCAGGGGATCTGGAGGCGGCCTGGGCAACGGCCAGCCAGCACGTGGCGGCTGCCCCCACCGCCGGCGAGCGCGCCCAGCGGCGGGGCGTGGCGGCGGACATCGCGCGTGCCCGCGGCGACCTGGAGGCGGCGCGCGCCCTGTGGACGCAGGCGGTGGCGGACGATCCGACCGACGAGGCCGCCCTGGCGGCGCTGGCCGAGCACGGCGAGCCGCGG
>DATFWX010000239.1:0-35256 GCA_035258845.1 Polyangia bacterium
GCTCCGCGACCGCCGTGTCGGTGCTGCCGCCGGAGTAGGGTACCGTGCCCATCAGAGGCTCCCAGCCACCCAGACCAGGGCGCTTCTCTGGTCGACCGAGGCGCCCCACCTGGCGACGTGGGTCTCGGAAGCCGCCGGCCGCAGCAAAAAGTACAGCCCCACGCCAACCGCAATGGCGCCCACCCCATACAGGCTGACCGTCCACAGCCTCTCGTTGTCGAAGTCGTCGGAGAGCCGGCGGAATCGGGGATCGCCCGGCGGCAGGGCCTCGGCCTGATCCTTGGTGTCCAGGGCCTGCAGGTGCGCATATACGCCCGCGCCGAGGACCAGGGCACCAGCCGCCAAAGTGATCCAGGGCCATCTGCCGTGCCCGCGCGCGCGGCCGTGGAGGTCGGCAGCCGCTGCGTGCTCGACCGGCGGCGGCGTAGGCGCAGGTGCGGGCGCGGACGCCGCCGAGCCGGGCGCCGATGCAGGGGCGGGTGGCGTCGGCGGGGATGGCGCAGGCGCAGCCGCGGAGGCCAGCACAAGGCGCAGCGAGCGCGGGCGCGACGAATCGATGGTGACCTGCTCGCGCACGGTCCCATGGCCCTCCAGCGAGGCGGCGATCTCGTAGGACCCGAGGGGCAGCCAGATGGTTTGCGGCCCGGTAAAGCTCTCGTCGGAAGCAAACGTGGACACGCGCACCGTGGCGCCGGGCGGATCCGTCACGATCTCGATGGGTGCATGGCCGCCGCCTCGCACGACCTCGAGGGTCTTCTCGATGCGGCTGTCCACCCATGCCGGCAGCCGTTCGGTGGCGCGGCCGCGGCAGCGCTCCAGGAAGAACAGCGCTTGCGACCAGCTTTTCAAGCGTGCATAGGCCAGCCCGATGTTGCAGTCGTGGATCGCGCGCGGAAAGCGAGCCTCGGCGCGCTTGAACAGTTGGATGGCCTCCTGCAACCGCCCCTCGTCGCCGGCCCGCGAGCCTGCGCGCACCAGTCGATCCGCCTCTTCGCGGTCGCCCGGCTCTCCTGCGGCCGCGCTGGCGCGTGCGGCCCCGCCCAGCCCCACCAAGCCGCCCAGCATTACAAAGATCCAGGTGCGGAGGTCTCGCACTAAAACCAGGATATCACGGCGCTCCGGCGCTCCTCAACGGTAGTCCAAGCGTCGGCTGCCGACGTATAATGGGTCGGGGCCGAATGAGACTCGCGCTGTTCCTCACTGCGGTCGCCGGTTCGGCCTGTCTGTCGGCTCCCCAGCAGGCCGCCGCGGACGCAGCCGCCGACGCGGCCGTGGACAGCGGGAGCGACGGGACCGCTTGCGGCACGCCGTGGTCGGCCATGGCCTCGGGCACGACGCAGCGGCTGCTTGCAGTGTGGGGCATCGCATGGAACGATGTGTTTGCGGTCGGCCAGGGCGGCACGATCCTGCACTTCGATGGCTCGTCCTGGTCGGCCATGAACTCCGGCACAACGGCGAACCTCCTGGGGATCTGGGGCTGCAGTCGGGAAGACGTGTTCGCGGTCGGCGAGCACGGCACGGCCCTGCTCTTCAGTGGGACGTCCTGGTATGCGATACCCTCCAACACGGTGCAGCAACTCTGGGCGGTCTGGGGCAGCGCGGCCGGCGACGTGTTCGCGGTCGGCGACAGCGGCACGATACAGCACTTCAACGGCTCGGCCTGGTCCTTCATGACCTCTTCCACGACCGAGGCCCTGACCGGGGTCTGGGGCACCGGACCGGGCAACGTGTTCGCGGTCGGCATCCAGGGCGCAATCCTGCACTTTGACGGATCCAGCTGGTCTTCCGGGAACGCGCGCGCGGCCATGCCCCTGTGGGCGATCTTTGGCGACGGGCCGGGCGACGTCTTCGCGGTCGGCGCAGTTGGCACCGTCATGCGCTTTGATGGCTTCTCCTGGTCGAACCTGAGGCCGGGCACAACGAAGAGCCTCCAGGGTGGCTGGAGCGGAGCGCCCAGCGACGTCTTCGTGGTCGGGGAAGCCGGCACCGTCCTGCGCTTCGATGGCTCCACCTGGTTGCCCATGACCTCCGCCCCGGTGACCCTGAACGGAGTTTGGGGCAACGGTCCCGGCAACGTCTACGCGGTCGGCGATGGCGGCACCATCCTCCGGCATGTCGGGTGCGACTCGAACCTGGTCGCCAACGGAGATTTCGAGACCGGAGTCTGGGGATGGCTGGGCTATGATGCCACGCTTGCGCAGAGCACCACCGCGCACGGGGGAATGTACTCGTGCCAGCTCTGCCGGTCAGTCGGGACCGGCGGCTTCAGCCTCGACGACGACCGATACTCGGTGAACTACCCGCGCCAGGGCGAGGTCTACTATGCCGAGGCATGGGTGCGCCTGCTGCCGGGCGCCCCGGTCGCGCCCACCGCGCGCGCCAACCTGTTTTTGCGCGAGTGGCCGAGAGACGGGGTGATCGGGCCGATGTCGTTCGGACCGCCGGCCTACCTGGATCAGAACTGGCGCATGGTGACGGTCCAGCACACGGTGACCGCCGATGCCTTCGGGCTCGACCTCTACCTCGGGGGCGACGACGTGGCACCGGTCGGCTGCTTTCTGGCCGACGATATCGTGCTGCGCCGGCTCTGACCGGGGCCCTGCGACGAGTGCGTTGCCGACGCTGCGCCGAACGAACTAACATAGAGTGATGGCGAGCTCGACATCGGCGGGTGCCCCCACCGTCTCTCGGGCCCGCGGTCGCTCCAAAGGCCCGCTCGCGCTGCGGGCCCGGCTGTGTGTCGTGTACCCGCCCGGGGCGACCGGGACGATCGAGCTTGCGGCCGAGCGCGTGCAGCTCGGGCGCATGCAGGCTGGATCCGCCGGCCGTCCGCTCGACCACTCCACGGTTTCGCGGCGTCACTGCGCGGTGGTCTGGGACGCCCGCCTGGGCGCACACCTGGTCTCAGACGTGGGCAGCCGCAACGGTTCGTGGCTCGACGGAGCCCGCGTGGATGCGATGCCGCGGCCGCTTGCGAGCGGGGCCGTCCTGCGTCTGGGCGACGTCATCCTGGTCTACGAGTGTGGGGAGCTCGACGCCCCCGATGCGCCCGGTGTGTCGCAGGAAGCGATCCCCGGTCAGGCGGCTGCCACGCGCCTGTTGCGCGCACAGCTCGCGCGCGCGGCCCCCGATCGCGCACCCGTGCTGCTGTGCGGCGAGACCGGCACCGGCAAGGAGTTCGCGGCTGCGGAGCTGCATCGGCTGAGCGGCCGGCCGGGGCCGCTCCTGGTCTTCAACTGCGCCGCTCTCAGCCCCCATCTGGTCGAGAGCCAGCTGTTTGGCCATCAACGCGGAGCCTTCACGGGAGCGACCGAAAGCCTGCCCGGGCTGTTCCGGTCGGCCGAGGGTGGAACCCTGGTCCTCGACGAGATTGGCGAGCTCGCACTGGAGCTGCAACCGAAGCTTTTGCGCGCGGTTCAGGAGAGCGAGGTGCATCCAGTCGGAAGCCCGCGCGGCCTGCGTGTGGACGTGCGCATGGTGGCGGCGACGCATCGCGATCTGGGCGCGCTCGCCGAAAGCGGCGCGTTCCGGCGCGATCTGTACGCGCGCCTCTCGCTCTGGGAGGTCCGCCTTCCGGCTTTGCGCGAGCGCCGGGTCGACCTGCTGGCATGGATCGAGCGCTTCGACCAGGGGCAGCGTGAGCGCCGAGGCCAGAGCGCGAGCGCGCCCCTTCGGTTCGACCCCGAAGCGGCGGAGGCGCTTCTTTTGGCTCCGTGGCCCGAGAATCTGCGCGGGCTGGACCGGCTGGTGCACGAGATCGCCCACGATCAGCCCAGCTGGCAGTGCTCGCGGGCTGATCTGCCCCGGTGGGTGGCCGTGCGGCCGCCGGCGCCGCGCCAGCCGGAACCGGCCCCCCGCCCGCAGGTGCCGACCCGGGAAGAGCTGATCCGCGTGCTCGAGCAGATGAAAGGAAGCGTGCGCGCCACCGCCAAGCATTTTCAACGCGAGCGCCGCCAGATCTATAGGTGGATGGAGGCCTACTCCATCGAGGGGATGGGCCGGGGCCGTCCGCGCTCGTAACAATATCGAATCTTCGACTGATCCGGCGCGGAGCTGCCAACGTAACCCCCGCAGGGAGATTTTGGCCATGCGGCGATTGTGCGTGCTCGGCATCATGAGCGCAGTGTTCTTCGGTTGTCACGGCATGCTCGAGGGTGGGACGGGCGGCTCGGGCGGCTCGGACGGCGCGGCCGGCGCGGGGGGAGTCGGCGGCGCGGGCGCGGGCGGGAGCGACGGAGGCTCGTCGCCGTTCGGGCTCGACCAGAGGCCGTCCAATTCGACCTGCCTGGCTCCGCCCGCCACCGGGGCGCCACCCGCGATGGTGCTCTCGATGACGGGTTGCGTCGATCCGGTCGATGCGACGCGGCCGGCCGCGGCCCTAATCCCATACGGCGTCAACGTGCCGCTGTGGTCGGATGGCGCGGAGAAGCAGAGGTTCCTGGCCCTGCCCGACGGCGCGCGCATTCACATTGCGGCCGACGGCGACTTTGACCTTCCGCCCGGGAGCGTGCTCGTGAAGACGTTTCTGATCGGGGCGCGCCGAATCGAGACCCGGCTGCTTTTGCGCTACCTCGATGGCCAGTGGGCCGGCTTCAGCTACGAGTGGAACGATGTCCAGACCGACGCCGCCCTGCTCACCGCCGCAAAGAGCAAAAGCGTGGGCACCCAGAATTGGTACTTCCCCAGCTCGTCCGATTGCCTGCGCTGCCATACCGCAAAAGCTGGGGTCTCGCTCGGGCTCGAAATCGGACAGCTGAACCGGGATTTTGCCTACCCCAACGGCAGAACCGCCAACCAGCTGGCGACGTTCGACCATATCGGGCTGTTCGATGCCGCGCTCACCCAGCCTCCGGCCGAGCTGGAGGCGTTCCCGGCGCCCGGCGACGGGGCGCGCGCGCTCCCGCTGCGAGCGCGCGCCTACCTGCATGCGAACTGCTCGCAATGTCATCGCCCGACCGACGCCTTTCCGGGCGGGATCGATCTCCGATACCGGACCCCGTTCGCCAACGTCGGCGTGTGCAACCTCGACCCGCAAGGGTCGTTCCGACCGCCCGGCGCCAAGCTGCTCGTGCCCGGAGTGCCCACGCAGTCCATTCTGTCGCTGCGCCCGCACGCGCTCGACGGGGCCCGGATGCCGCCGCTCGCGACCAGCCTCGTCGACACGCTCGGGGTCGGAGTCATCGACGGTTGGATCGCAGCGCTGGCGGGCTGCCTTCCGGCGCCCATCACGGTGGCTTCGGCGCGCAACCTACCCTCGGGCATGGCCATCGACCGGACCCACCTGTACTGGGCTGACTTCGGTGCCGGCAGCATCGCGGAGCTGTCTCTGGGCGGCGGGTCGGCGGTCGAGCTCGCCACCGGGCAGGCCCAGCCGAGCAAGCTCGCGGTCGACGCGACCAGCCTGTACTGGACCAATTACGCCATGGGCATGCCGGGCGCCGGCAGCGTCATGACGGTGAGCCTGGGAGGCGGGACGCCGATGATGCTCGCGTCCGGGCAGACCGCCCCGGGCATGATTCGGGTGGATGCGCGCGGCGTCTACTGGATCAACGGCGGCAGCGCACCCAACTTCGACGACGGAGCAGTCATGGCGTTGCCGCTGGGCAGCTCCTCGCCCGTCGCGATCGCGTCCAACCAGCGCCAGCCGCTCGGCCTCGCGCTCGACGTCGTGAACCTGTATTGGACCAATTCGGGCGACGGCACGGTCATGAGCGCACCCATCGGCGGCGGGTCGGCCACGGTGCTGGCTTCCGGGCAGCCCAGACCGAGCGGCCTGGCGCTGGATGGGGACCATCTCTATTGGACCAACCTCGACGGAACTGTCGTGAAGATGCCGCTCGGCGGCGGCCCGGTGACCACCCTGGCCAGCGGGCAGCCCGACCCGCAGTCGATCGCGGTGGACACGACCAGCGTGTACTGGACCAACCTCGGCACCGCGCCCGATTATCTCGACGGATCGGTTGCGACCGTTTCGCGCACCGGCGGCCGTGCGGTCACTCTGGCGGCGGGGCAGGCTTCAGCCGAGTTCCTGGTCATCGACGCCGCGAGCATCTATTGGACCAGCGCAGGAACTCAGGCGGGCGGCTACCGGGATGGAGCGGTCGTGGGGGTGGCGAAGTAGAGCGCGCAGGGCAGGAGCGAGCGGCCTTGACAACCGAGGGTCGGCCCTCCGAGACTGCTCGAGGGACAGAGAGGCGCCGAGCATGCGGAGCGGTTGTGGACGCGAGCTGCTCGCCTGCCCAGTGTGGGCGGCGCTGATCGCGCTGACGTCCTGCTTTCACCGCCCCCCACCCAAGACCGGCAGCCTGGGCATGCGGCCGGTCGAGTTCCCGATGCGCGACTTCCGTCTGCCGAGCGGGCTCCGCATCGTCGTCGAGCAGGACACTCGTGCACCCATTGTCGGTGTCGTCACATTGCTCGGGGTCGGGGCGGCGCAGGATCCGGCGGGCAAGCAGGGTCTGGCCGGGCTGACCGCGCGCCTGAGCCGGCGCGCGCGACCGGGCGGGCTGAGCACCATGGGCGAGCTGCTCGAGCGCACGGGCGCGGTCTCGGCGGGCACGACGACCGACTTCGACAGCACGGTGTTCTACGAATTCGCACGCAAGGACGCGCTGCACGATCTGCTCGCGCTCGAGGCGTCGCGCCTGTTGCGCCCGCTCATCGACATCGACGAAGACGAGTTCGCGGTCGCCCGCCAGCAGGCGCTGGTCGAGCTAACCGAGCGCCGCCAGGCCGATCCCCGGCTGGTTATTCTGCCGCACCTGCAGCAGGCCCTGTTCCCGGCCCCGCATCCGTACGCCCGGCCGGTGGCGGGCACGGCCGCCGGCCTGTCCGCTTGCACGCTCGACGACGCGCGCCGTTTGACCCGGATGTACTACCGGGCCGACAACGCGACCCTGGTCGTCATCGGCGATCTCGATCTCTCGACCATCGTGCCGACCCTGGCGCGCGCTCTGCCCAGCGATCTGATCGGGGATCCCGCCCATCGATTCGATGTGCCCGTTCGGGCGCTGGCGGAGCCCCCGCCCGCGCCACCCGCGAGCGGCGTGGTCGAGCAGGAGGCCGACGTGCTCACGCCCGAGCTATGGGTCGGATGGTCGGTGCCCGGCGGCTACGGCAGCGGCGGCGCCGTGCCGCAGCTGGCCGCGGACCTGCTGGCGGCACGCCTGAACGAGCCCGCGGAGCGCCCGGATCGAACCCTGCTCGTGCGCCAGCGCGAGCTGGCCCGCGGGGAGGCGCGCGGCAACGTCGCCACCGGAACGCCTCGCCAGATGGCGGAGGAGAGCGCGGCCATCGGCCAGCTGGCCGCGCCGGTCATCGATCGGCTCCCGCTTCTTCAGAACCCCGATGTCATCGAGGCGACCGCGTTCACGGTCCCGGGCGCGCGGGCGACGCTGGTCGTGTGCCGGCTCAAGCTGCGCGGCGGCAGCCGTCCCGAGTCCCTCCTCGAGCCGGTGCTCGATCAGGTGCGCCGGGTGTGGTTCGACCCAGCCACGACCATGGTCGAGAACATTCCGGCCGGGTGGGGGCAGACCCGCAATGGGCTCGTGCTGCAGCGCGCGGCCTCGGTGCAGTGGCTGTCGGGGCCCGAGGAGGTCACCGCCGCCGCGCGGATCGAGCGCTCGCGCGTGCGCCGCCTTTCCACGCTCGCGCTCGACGCCGAGGAGCTGATGGAGCGCGCTTTGTTGGTCGCGCGCCGCGTTCACTTCGCCGCCGAGCCGCGTGCGTACTCGCGGGAGGTGGAGGCCTTGTTGGCGGTCGCGCCCGCTGCGCTCGAGCGCTTCGTGTACCAGCATCTCGGTCGCGAGCGCGCGCGTGTGGTGGTCGTGCGGCCGGCCCAGCCGCGGCCGGATGCAGCCCTCCCGTTGACGGCACGGCTGGAGCCGCACGCGCCCGGGCTGGTCATGCATTATGACCCCGAGGCAGTGCTCGCGTTGGCGCGGGCGCCCCAGGTGGGCGACCTGCGATCGCGGAAGCTCGAAAACGGCCTCGAAGTAGTGATCGCCCGGCGAACGGGCATGCCCGTGGTCACGGTCGCGCTCGGTCTTCTGGGCGGACGCATCGCGGCCGAGCCACCGGGCGTGCTCGAGGTCGCGGAACGGGTGAGCGAGCCTCGCCACGATCATGGCGATCTCGATCTCATCGGCGCGCGCGAGCGGCGGAGCTTCAAGGACGACCTGGTCACCTACGAGCTGCAGGCGGGCTCGGGCAACCTTGATCAGGTGGTGGCGATGGCCGCTGATCGCGCGCTGCGCACGGACGTCGTGCCGGAACGGATGAGCGAGTTTCGGACGCACCTGCTGCCGGTTCTGACGCTGGAACGGGAGCGTCCGCGGGCACGCGCCGAGCGCGCGTTTTGGCGGGCGCTCTACGGCCCCACGGCGCGGCGCCTCGAGGCCACAGGGGAAGAGATCGGGCGGGTGGAGGCGCGCGACGTGGTGGCCTGGCTGCGCGACGCCCACAGCCCGCGCAAGGCTGTGCTGGCCATCGTCGGTGAGATCGACCCTGCGCAGGCGGAGGCAAGCGCACGGAAGTGGCTGGGCGGCTGGCAGCCGGCGACGCGCGAGGGCGAGGTGCGCGTCATCTTCGAAGACAAGAGCCAGTTGGTGGAGGAGGGGGCTGCGCCACCCGCACGCGCGCCGCAGGTCCTTACCACGGAGGCGCCGGGGTCAGCGCTGGCGGGCTTGCGCTTCGGGTGCCTGCTGCCGCGGGCCGACGAGCGGCGTCAGGTTGTGTATCAGCTTTCGGCCGAGCTTCTCGGTGCGCACTTGCGCCGCGAGCTGGAGGGGCGGATGGGCGCGAGCACGCGCATCGAGAGTCACGCCGACGAGGTGCGGCCAGTGGGCGCGTCGATGGTCGTCAGCGCCGAGCTCGCCGGTGCCGCGCTCGCCGACGCCGTGCAGGCGTTGCGTGCTGCGCTGACTCGGCTGGCGGACGCCGATGTCGACGACGACGAGCTGAACGGCGCCCGTTGGACGCTGGCCCATCGCTATACCCTGCGGTTCGCGAGCACGCGTGACCTGGCCCTGGGCGCCCTGCAGATGCGCCGGCAGGGCCTCTCGCTGGACGCGCTCGCGCGCTATCCGCAGACGCTGGCCAGCGTGAGCAAGCGCGAGGTGGTCGACGCGTTCCGCGTGTGCAGGGATGCCCAGGTTCTGTCTCTGGTCGGCGACGGTGACGTGGTGCGCAAGGCGGTGGCGGCTGTTTCTCCCGGCCGGCCCTGACCTGCACCCGCTGGCCCGATCAATCGAAATGGTTGCGCGCGACGCGGTGGCCCGCGTAGAAGCCGGCACCGGTGCCCAAAAGGCCGAGCGTGAAAGCGGTCAGAAGCCCCACGTGCGCACCCAACCACCATCCCGCCACCCCGCCCACCGTAGCACTCGTCCAGGAGAGAAACCGGCGCATGCTTCAAGTATGGCCCAGCGGAGGCCGGCCGCCACTTCTCGTGTGCGGCGGTCGCGGGTCAGGGCGCAAACTCCACGTAGGCGGCGTAGACGCGCGACGGGGCCGTCGGCGCATGCGTCCAGGCCAGGTGGGCCCGGTTGCCGTCGACAGCGATCTCGATGTACTCGCGCACCCGGCGTCCGCCCGCTGCCGAATCGAAGGAGGGATACCAGCCGCTGCCTGGAAGCGCCGCCGGATCGATGACGATGGGCGGCAGCAGGCCCTGGGTCAGGTCGCTCGAACGGCTGCGCGCGTACTGCAGAACGCCCTGAGCCCCGGTCGTGTCGTACCAGATGACATGCAGGCGCCCGCTGTCGTCGAGAGCGGCGGCCGGCAAGAACACCGAGCGCGCAGCGGCCGTGAGCGGGATGTCGGCGCCCTCGTCGGCCGGCAGGTGGCGCACGCGCAGGACCAGCTGGGTCGTCACCTCTCGGACCACCCGCACGATCCACTGGCCGCCGTCCGCGGTGCGCCCGCTGGCCGCGCAGCTCAAGGTGTACAGATCGGCCGCCGCTCCGGCCGGGAGTGCCTGGCCTTCTTGCACGGGGGCCGCCGCCGTGCCATCCCAAAGCTCGACGACGTAGGCGCCTACGTGGGCGCCATGCTCGTCGACGTAGGCCGGGTAGCCGCCTCCGCTCGCGCAGCTCGCCAGCCGCGTCCCGTCGAAGCGATACTTGGAGCAGCCCAGCACAAATACGGCCGGCTCGGAATCGTCGATCACCATCGAGCCGTGGTCGCCCACTCCGGCCGACGGGACTATGACCTGAAAGCTGTCACCGTGGTCGAGCGATCGGGCGAGCACACCGGCGCTGGCGGTGGCGGCGGTGTCCCAGCTCGCAAGAAAGAAGGACCCGTCGGCGGCTGAGCGCACGACCGGGTCGGTGGTCTGATCCCCCACGCCCGGGTCGAGCGCGGGTCCGAACGACTCGCCGCCGTTGTGCGAGACCACGACGCCCACGCGCTTGTGAAAGCCGGTCGTGTCGAAGCTGTCGGCGCTGGCGAAATGCATATGGATGGAGGCAACGGCGATGTGGCCACCGCGCGCTGCGATCGAGGCCTCTGCGCTGTGGTTGAACGGGCGCGCCGGATCCCAGGGCGCAAGCAGCGGCAGCTCGTGCAGGGGACCCACGCGAAAGGAAGCCGCATCGGCCGGGACCGGCGCGTCAGCCGGCCCATCGGTCGGCTCGGCCGCGTCGCGCGGCGCATCCACGAGCGGCCGATCCGCCATCGCCGCCGCGTCGCCGCTTCCGGGCGAGCTGCTTCCGCATGCCGACGCGAGCCCGCAGCACACCGGCCCCAGCCAGATCCACGTGGCCTTCCGCACATCGCCTGCCGAGCCGTCCCCGATCGGCCGCGAGAATACACCCAGCGCCGCCGCAGGCAAGCAGACTCGCACGGGCCCGCGAGTCCGGGCAAGCCAGACGCACGCGCGCGCGCGGCGAGCCGGGTTAAGATGGCTCGATGCGGTTGGTGTGGGCGCTGGCTCTGGTGGTCGGGTCGGCCTGCGCCAGCCGGGACTCGGCCTTCCACAAGCCCCTGTCGGTGCCACCGGACGCAGTCGAGCCGGCCCAGTTGATCGAGGCCGGCGCCGAGCCCCGGCGCCCTCTCCGATACCGGGCCGAGCCGCCGCCCAGCAAGAACATCCAGCTCGAGCTGACGACCGGAGTGCTGGCGATGCGCCGACAGCAGCAGGATGCCGAGATTGAGTCGCTGGTGCCTCCGCTTGCGATGGTGGTCCAGCTCGCCGCCGCCGGGGTGCGCGACGGCGCAGCCAGTTATGCCTTTCGCCTGGCCGATCTCGAAATCGTGCCGGTGCCCACCGACGCCGACGGGCGCGCGCTGCGGCAGCATCTGCGCGTCGAGCTCGGAAGCGGCGGGCACGTCAGCTTCGACACCCGTGGGCGCTGGCACGAGTTCGAGATCTCCGATCCGCTCGGCTTTCGCGCGAGCGTCTTTCAGCGCTGGATGATGCATTCGCTGGCCGAAGCGCTCGAGCAGCTGGCAGTTCCGCTGCCCGAGGAGCCGGTGGGCGCGGGCGCGATCTGGACCTGGGCCGTCGTCCGCAGCCGGGGCGGCTTCGAGATCCGGCGCAGCTTCACCGCGCGCCTGGTTTCGCTGCAAGGTGACCGCGGGCGCGTCGACCTCAACATCGTCGCGACCGCGCGTTCGCTCGGCGAAGCCGCGCGCGAGGTCACTGAGATCAAGAGCCAGGGGACGGGCTCCGCCGATTTCTACCTCGGTTGCCCGATCGCGCTGCCGATCGAGATCCGCGAAGGGGTGGCGGTGCACGAGGCAAGCGCACGCGGAGCGCCCACGAACGAGTTCGTGACCGTCTTCTTCAGCGGCCTGGTTGCCCGGGCGCGCTAAGGGCCGACACCGTCTTCCGGCGCGCCTGAGCCGGGTCAGCGACGACCGTAGAAGTAATAGGTCGCCCGGTAGGGCACGCGAGCCGACGCACCCGCGTGGCCGCCGTCGCACCCGAGTGCGGGCGCCTGCCCGCCCTGCGTGTCCACGCACTGGATCCAGGTGACGCCTGCGAGCACACCACTCCCCTCGGTTTTCTGGGCTCGCAAGAGCAGCCAGGGGACTGCTTCGCGCTTGGGTGCGGGCAGCCGCCGCACCAGCTCCCCCACGACCTTACTGCCGTCCGCGGCCTCCCAGGTGGGCCCGGCGTAGTGCCGTACGATCACACGGCCGGGGTCGCCCCGCAAATCGGCCTCGGGCCCGCGCAGGACCCATTCCCAGCCCGATCCATCGAGCGCCATTCTGCAGTCGTAGATCTGGACGCCCCTGGCGTCCGCCCGCAAGACCACCCGCTCATCGTCCGGCGCGCGTAGAGGCGCGCTCACGGACGGAGGCGTCAGGCTCGCGCACGATTCGAGAACGCACCAGCCGACCAGCACGAGAAGGCGTCGCAACATGGGAAGGGCCGCTATCGGTCGAGAACGATTGTACCGCCTTTCCGGGCCGCCGCGGCCCCTGCTATGGTTCGGGCGAAGGAAAAGAAGAGTGGGGCTCTCGCGCTGGCAGTTCATCGGCATCTTTGCAGTCGCCCTGGCCACCTTCCTCTTTATCAATGGGCGCATCTGGCGCCACCCCTTCGACGTCGACCGCTCGGTGTGGTGGAGCTACCTCATCATTCCACCGTTGGTGGCGGGCTGCCTGCTCGCGAGCCGCCGATTCAGCCTGCGCGCGTTCGGCATTGCCACCGTCGAGCTGGTGCTCTACAAGTTCGCCGCGACCTACTTCATCGCGACCGCCCTGTGGGCCTTTTCCAGCCCGCCCGCGCACGCGCCCATGCGCGTCGAGATCCCGCCCCGGCGGAGCGCGGTCTCCGCACCGCCCACCGCCCTTTCGCCGGAGCGCCTGGGCAACATTGAGGGCCGGGTAGCGGAACCCGGTGGCGCGCCCGCTCGGGAGGCCCTGGTCTGGATCGCGGCCGGGCTCGAGGGGACGCGCTTCGCGCAGCGGGCCGATCCGGTTCGACTGGAAAACGACGGCCGCGGATTCTCACCGCGCGTGGCGGCGGCGCAGGTGGGGCAGCCCCTTCTCCTGCGCGCGACCGATGGCCACCTGCACTCGCTGAAGGCCACGGCCGACCAGGGCCGCACCATCGCCTTCAACGTGGCCGTGCTGGCCAGCGGCGCCTGGCGCGAGGTCACGTTCGATCGCGCATTCGGCCCGGTCGCGCTCGACTGCACGGTGCATCACGAGCACGGTGGGGAGGAGCGGGCCGAGGTGGTCGTGCTCGACCATCCCTTCTTTGGCACCACCAGCGAGGACGGGCGATTTCGCTTCGAAAAGGTGCCGGCGGGGCGGCTGCGACTGGCGGCTCGGAGCGGCGTGCGCACCGCCGAGGCGACGCTCGTCCTCGATCCGCGAACGACCGCCGAGCCGATTCTCAGGCTTTCTTGGTGAAGGGGCCGATGCGAGTCAGAGATTGAAGCCGAAGCCGAGCAGGGGAACGCCCAGGGGCAGGTACTTGTAGAGCTGGCCGCAATCGGCGCAGATCGGGGCTGCGAACGAGATGTCGCCCCATAGATTGGATCCGATGATGCGCAGCCCATACAGCACCAGCGCAGCCTCCGCGAACCGCAGGTCGCTGGTGGAGGTGGCGATCCCGCCCGGCACCAGCACCTCCAGGTGCAGCGCGACCCGCGCGCCCAACCGGAGCGAGCCTCCCGCGTGCGGCAACAGCAGCCCGGCCGAGTTGCCACGATAGGTGCCACCGTAGAACTCGAAGCCCAGGTTGAGGAATCGATCGGGGTCACCGACCGAGAGCGTGGGCCCGCCGCCATAGACGAACACCGGATCATTGTTCGACGTACCGACGTACGGGTAGAGGATGCCGCCCAGCACCTGGAACGACGCCCCGATGGGGCCGCCGCGCGCGGACAAAACCAGCCGTGGTACGAACACGATGGCGCCGATCGGAATGCCGGTCATGAGGCCTGCCTGCACGTGATCGGTCGCGCCGTAGTCGACCTCCCAGTAACCGAGGTTCAAGATCTGAATGCTGCCCTCGCCTCGCTCGAGGGTATAGGCGGTCGGGAAGAAGATCGTGCGGGTGCGGCCCGGATCTCGCGTCCACGCCGTGCCCGCGCCGATGTCGAAGGTTGGTGGGGGCTCGCCGTACAGGTGCTGCACGGCGGCCGCGGCCTCGGCGTGCAGCGCGGGATCGTGGCGCGCCAGCTCGACCAGGCGATCGTGCGCTCGCCCGTCCGGATCGCCGATGCGTGAAAGCTCCTCGATGCAATAGCGGCGCGGCGTCACTTCCTGGCTGTCGCACAGGGGCAGCAAGCGATCGAGCGCACCTGGGTCCTCGAGCAGCGCGACCAGATAGAAGGCCCACATTTGCCCATCCTAGCTCGAGCCGCCAGGGGGCGGCAATCTGGTCGCTGCCGATGACGGTGGCGGCGGCCCCTGGGCGCGACGTGGGGAATTTCCACACCGATGGGGAACGCAACAGCCGACAGAAGAAATCTCGAGCACTTCGCGGTGGACCGCCTCTTGCTTCTGGATCGAGCATGCGAAGAGGCCACGCGATGCTGGTTCGGTTCGCGCTGGCAACGGCGATCGGGGCCTCGGGATGTGCGGCCGGGGAAATCGCTGCACCGACCCAAACGCAGAGCAGCGTGGTCGGAGCCGAAGCGCAGCTCCCCATCCTGGGCCCGTTCACGACCACCTACACATCCTGCAGCGGGCCCGCGTCGAGCCCCGCCTGCGCGCCCGCCGGCACGGCCGGGCCCTCGCCATGCTGCGAGACTGCGACCATCTTGTACTGGACTCCGGCCGCGCCCGGCAGCTATCCGATCGCTCTCGCTTTTGTGGGCGCTGGCGATCCCATCACGATGGCGCCCTGGAGCACCGTCGCCACGACCATGGCTCAAAAGGGAATGATCGCAGCCGTGGTCGAATACCTGAACGGGTCGAGCTGCGCCGAGTTTCTGGCGGCGGCCCAGAGCATCGCCGATCTCAGCGTGCCCACGAGCGCCCTGGTCCAGCTGGTCTCGGCGGTCGAAACCAATCCCAACCTCGCGGGTGTCTCGGCGTCGGTGCAGAAGGGCATCGTGACCATCGGGCACAGTCAGGGGTCAGCCATGGCAGGGCTGGCCGGCAACTTCAATCCCTACGTCAAAGCGGCCTGGAGCATGGGAAGCGGCGACCACATTCTGCCCGGAGGGCCGACCGGCCTGGGCGAGTTCGCGCAAGCTGCCGCCGACTACTCGGCCTGCGCCTATTACGCCAACCGGGCGCTGCGAACCGGGCGCGCGATCAACGGACAGCACGACATTCTGATGGGCGGGGTCAGCGCGAGCAGGCAGCCCACCTACAACCGTTGGAACCTGCAGGATGTGACCGGAATTGGATTTGGTTGGTTCGGCTTGCGCTCGACCGCGACCGCGCTGTTTGACGAGTCCGGGACCGGCTATTACGAGGTGGCCGAGAGCGAGGTTTGCAATCCCGGGCCCGACCAGGCTCAAGCCGGCCACATGTACTTCCTGTGCGCGACCTCCTGCGTGTGCCAGCAGTTCTACGCGCCCGAGGCCGGGCTGCCGGGTCAATGCTCGGCCAGCGCCCCGTCCGTCTGCACCACCTGCGACACCACGTTCAACAATTGGGGCGGCGTGATCTGTCAGGCTGGGCCGACGCCAACCAGCTGCCCCCACCACCCGGAATACTCTTGTCCGCTTACCGGAGACGTCAACTACGACGACTCCGATCCGAGAAATGTTCGCGTCTCGGCCCCCGATCCCCTTTGGACCAGCCCCACCACGCCCACGTGGGGCCTGGCCTACCATGCGAGCTGGCTGTATTCGCAGGTGAGTCCGTGAATCGTCGCCGCCGGCCGACCCCCTAAGGCGTCTGGCCACTCAGAATCTGGATGAGCTTGGCCGAGTCGATGTTGCCGCCCGACACCACGCACACGATGCGCCCGGCCCCCGCCCGGCCCGAGCAGGCGATGGCAACCGGTGCGGCGCCGGCTCCCTCGGCAATCACCCGAGCGCGCTCGGCCAGCAGGCGCACGGCCGCGGCCACCTCGTCGAGCGAGGCCACGCGCGCTCCCGCGAGCAGCTCGCGCGCCAGCGGCCACATGCGCGGCAGCAGCGACTTGCCCCCGATCCCGTCGACGAAGGAGGGCTGGTAGTCGATGGTCTGCGGCGCGCCCGCGGCCAGCGAGGCGCACAGCGGCGCGGCGGTGGTCACCTCGACCCCATACACGCGGACCGCCGGCTTGAGGGCGCGCAGGGCGCTCGCGATTCCGCTGGCCAGCCCGCCGCCGCCCCAGGGCACCAGCACGGTGTCGACATCGGGAAGGTCCTCGAGGATCTCGAGCCCGATGGTGCCGTTGCCGGCCATCACGTTCTCGTTCTCGACCGGATGCACGAACAGCCCGTCTACGCCGGGGAATTCATGCTCGACGATGCACTGCCACCAGCGCTCGAACGGCACCCGCACGATACGCCCGCCCAGCCGCTCGATCGCAGCCAGCTTGGTCTGGGGCGCATGCTCGGGCACCACCACCGTGCAGGGCACACCCAACGCCCGCGCGTTCCAGGCCACGCCCTGGGCCATGTTGCCGGCCGAGGCGGTCAGAACGCCACGCGCCAGCGTCTCCACCGGCGCTGCCCGCATGGCATTGGCTGAGCCGCGGATCTTGAAGGAGCCGATGGGCTGCAGGTTCTCGAGCTTGAGCCAGATCTCGGCGGGTCCGCTATGGTCCGACAGCCGGACCAGCGGCGTGCGCAGGGCGGCCCCGGCAATTCGCTCGCGCGCCCGGCGGATTTCCTCGAGCGGGATCACGAGAACACCACCCGGGTGCCCAGACCGCGCTCGCGCGCCGCGCGCAGGCACAGCTCGGCGGCCGCCAGATCCTCGATCGCCAGCCCCAGCGACTTGAAGATGGTGATGTCCTGCTCGCTCTCGCGGCCCGGCCGCAGGCCTGCCAGCACCTCGCCAATCTCGGCCCGGATGTGATCGGGGCCGATCAGGCCTCGGCGCGCCGGAAACAGATAGTCGCCCGACTCGGCCAGCGTCGATTCGCGGCGATCCACGAACAGTGCGCCCGCCGCCACGGTCGCGTCGTCGAGCTCGCGCGCGCTCGGCACGCAGGCGCCCACGGCATTGATGTGCGCGCCCGGGGAGATCCATTCGCGGCGCACGACCGGCTCGCGCGCGCTGGTGGCGGTCACGATCAAGTCGGCGTCTCGGACCGCCGCCTCCACGCTGTCGGCGATCTCGATTGGAACCGGTGCCGCGACGCTGGCGGCGAAGGCGCGGGCGCGCTCGGGACGGCGCGCGGCCAGGCGGATGCGGCGCAGCGGCCGCACCGCTGCCATGGCTGCCACGTGCGCGCGCGCCTGGACGCCAGCCCCGACCAGCGCCAGGTCGCCCGCCTGCCCGCGCGCGAGCAGGCGCGTCGCCACCGCCGAAACCGCGGCCGTCCGGATGGCAGTGACGGCCGAGGCGTCGAGGACGGCCAGCGGCTGGCCGGTCTCGCCGCTCGAGAGCAGGACCACGCCCTGGTGTGCGTCGAGCCCGCGCGCCGGGTTGTCCGGAAAGATGCAGACTGCCTTGAGGCCGAAGGTGCCGCGCCAGGCCGGCATGAGGCCCAGGAAGCCGGGTGCGTCCGGGGGTCGGAACACGCTGCGCAACGGCTGGTGGGCCTGGCCGCGCGCGAGCGCCGTCAGCGCCTCGGCCATGGCAGCAATGCATCCCTCCATCGGCAGCAGCCGCTCGACCTCGTCATGACCCAGAACGATGAGCTCCATGCCCTCCCGCCTACCACAGCCGCGGGGCCGGGTCGAGCGGCGCTCGGCTGGCTAGAGGGGGCGGTACCGAAACACGCTTTGGCCCACCGCGAGGAACGTCCCGTCTCCGAGCGACCGAACATCGCCCAGGAACAGATCCTGGCCGATCGAAACCTCCCGCCAGGAGACTCCTCCGTTGGACGTGTAGAGCGCGGTGCCATGGATCCCTACGGCCATTCCGTGGTCGGCGTCCGCGAAGTCGACCGCGTAGAGATCCTCGGTGCGGGGCGATTGCTCGAGCGTCCAGGTCTGGCCATCATCCGACGAAGCCAGGATGCCGCCCTGATCGCCGACCACCCACCAGTGACCGCCGGGCGCGGACGCGACGCCGTTCCACCACTCGTGCGCCTGCGGTGCATTGCGCAGCTCGAACGACACCCCGTCGATGCTGCGGCCGATGTAGTTCCAGTAGCCAACTGCGATCCAGGTTCCCGAGGGACCGGGCGCGACCGCAGCGCCCTGGGCTGCGAATCCGAAATTCGACATCGAGCCGGCCATCCAATGGAGACCCGCGTCGTCGCTCACCGAGGCCGCCCAGTATCCGGTACCGACCACGCGATTGCCCGTGCAGCCCAGGGCAGTCAGGTAGGAATAGCCAAAACCGGAGGGTGGCACGGCATCGGGCGCGGGCGGTGCGGCGCGCCAGCTCGCGCCCTGGTCGTCGGTCAGCGCGACCATGCCGTCGCCGCCCACCGCGACCCCGTGGCCCGACGGAAGCATACAGACGCTGCTCATCGGGGACAGCACGCCTTCAGCGTTGCTGATCGTCGCGGCCTGCGTCCAGGCGCCCGTGGCCGCAATCCGACGCCAGAGCTGCCCGTTCGCCGCGGCGCCAATCAGGTTGCCGTCGCCGGCCCGAGCTAAGTGCAAGAGCCCGTCGGTCGCTGGTAGCGTCGTCTCCAGCGTCCAGCCATCCGCCGTCCCCGGGGCTGGCAGGGGCGCAGCTCCCCGGTCGAGCCAGTCGAACAGCTCGCGATAGTGCCACCCGTAGAGCTCATGCCCGGCGTCGCTTTTGCGGAAGAATATCTTGGACTGGAACGGAAACGCGTGCGAGTCCAGGTAGAAGTACAGGTCGCGCAGATAGCGAAACATGTAGTCGCGAAAGCCCGTGGCCAGGTAGATGCGGGGGGCATCCGCACCGAAGTCGGAGCGCGCCGGTGGAGTCCAGATCCCGCCGCCGATGGCCGCGTAGCCGCGGAACAGCGGAGGATGGTCGGCGATGAGCTGCAGGGCCTGATTGGTACCGCTGGAGAAACCGGCAGCGTAAAGACGTGATGGATCGACGTTGTAGCGGGCCTGCAGAACCGCCACCAACACGCGCGTGAAGGCAACGTTGCGCCCGACGTCGCCGGGATTTTCGTCCCAGCGGTACGCGCGCGAGCTGCCGGCTGCGTCTGCGCGCGAGCGCGGGCGCGCGACCATGAAACCGGCTTCGTCTGCAACCTGAATCAAGTCCGAAAGCGCGTAGAACTCCTCCACGCGTCCCGCCGGCGTGTTGACGCTGCTCTCGGAAATCGTCGCCGTACCGTGGAAATCGATCAGCAGCGGCCAGGGACGAGAAGGATCGTAACCGGGCGGCACGTGCAGATAGAAATAGCGGGTCTCACCGCCGACCTCGAGGGTCTGATCCGAGAACGAGCCCGGCACGCCCCGTCGGACCAGGTCGTGTGATCTGGCGTAGGCGAGCAGCTTCGCGAACGTGCGTGGACCCACATAGGGGACTGCGTCGAGCTCGCGCAGCGTGCGAAAGGTCTTGTCATCGCCCGTCCCCTCGATGCCATCGCTGCCTCGGCGAAAGGCGAGGATTCCGTCAGCGGAGCGGCTGGCCAGGCCGGCTCCACCTGCGCTGGCAGGAGCCCGGAGATCGGCTTCGCGGAGCGCGCTGGCAACTGCAAGAACGCCGAGCGCCTCGGGTGTGTTCTCTTGAATGCTGTCTGCCTTGCCGTCGGCCAGAAAGGAGTCGTCGGGACCGTCTGCGTCACCGGCTTCGGTCCCGGCGCACCCAATCCACGGCCACAGCGCCGCCACCAGGACCGGCATCGTCAACGCCGAGCGAACGCCGATTCGCCTTCCTGTTGCGTGGTGCTGACGGTCCTTCCGGGCGGCGCTGCTGCTGCGGGTGGTGTGGGCGGCTCGCTTTTCCATGGCGCGGGCCGACCGAGCAATCGTCGTACCAGGGCCCGGCACCCGGCAACGGCTCGACAAGATTCGGCGCGCTGCGCTTTCTATCGAATCGAACGCAGGCAGCGGCGGCTACACTCGCCACCGCGCCAACGAAGTGTAGAGAAAACCAACACGCATGCGCTCTGCGCTCCCGAATGCCGCTACGGGCCGAAGCCGGCGAAGCTCTGCTCGCGCCAACGGAAGAAGGCCTCGTCGCCGTCGGCCGAGTTGTCCCACAGGAAGCGCGGGCAGTCGGTGCCGCGGTTGGCCTTGGTGAGCCGGTGAATCGTGAGCGCCGCGCTCGCATACTCGAGGTCCGCGTATCCGGGGGCCGAGGAGGTGTCGTGAACGATGTCGTCGCGGAGCCAGAGCCCGTACTGGTACATCCAGGCGTTGATCAAGCTCGTCAGCGAGGTGCGTTGCTGGTCGGTCATGAAGTTGGCGTCCCCGGCCTGTCCGCCAAACATCGAGCCGTCGTAGGCAACCACTTCGACACCCAGAGTGGTGGTGTTGTAATTGCCCATCCCGTCCGCGCTGCCGCCCGCGTGGTAGGCCGCGAACTGATCCTCCACCACCCGGTACATCGTTCCGTCGCGGTCGATCACGACGTGTGCCGAGGTCCCATTGCGCCCGGAGGTGAAGTCGCTGAGCGTGTTCGCGAACGGCTCCTCGGTGTTGTGGACGACGATCCGCGCGATGGTGTCGGGAGAGCGCGGTCGATAGGTATTGGGGGCGGCTGCCGACGGAAGCACCGTGGTCGTGCCGGTCATCGGATCCGTGGACGCCCATTCGGTCTTCATGTGCAGCAGGGTCGTCACGTCCGAGGGAATCGAGTACGTCTGGGCAAAGCAGACCTCGCCGGCCGGGATGAAGCGCTGTTGTCCGTCGATGCCCACGAGCGCGACCGCCTTGCCGTGACCGGCGCCATCGTGCACGAAATCCCAGAGCATGATGTCGCTGCCACGCGCAACCACGCCGACCGGCACGCCCGCGCCTCCGCGCATGTCGGACAGCACCTCGATGACGGGGACGTCACCGGTGTGCGTCGCGTCCTCGGGGCAGACGCGCATGGGCCCGGCCGGGACCTCGCACAGCGTGCTCCGTCCGGCGTCGGATTGCGCGGGAATGGTCGCGCGCACCCGGATCAGGGTCTCGATGGTGAGCGAGCCCTGACCGTCGTCGTGCTGGAGCCGCACGATCGAGCCCCCGCCGATGCCTGCGATCCCGTTCTGCAGGCAGATGCGACGGATGGCCCCGACGCCCTCATCATCGGGACCCACACCATCTGTTTTGCCTCCGGCGCCCGCTCCCCCGGGCCCGCCCGGAGCCGGCTGGCAGGCCACGATGAGCAGCCCGGCCGCAGCGACGACACGGGCCGGTTGCAAAATGCGCGCGCGGATGTCTCTTGCGAGTGACGGCCAGAACCGAGCAAGCGAGCTCAGGGAGGGTGGCATGCCGCGCCAGCGTGCAAGGGTCACGCCGCAGGGAGAGGGTGCGCGGTTTCGCGGTGGTGGTCTGCTGCCGCGCCCACCGACGACACTGATGCTTGTCAGCACGACCGAGAAATCAGCGGCCAGAGTAGCCACGATGGATAGATGGGCCGCCAGCAACCGGCGGTGACAGAGGCGTGCGTCAGCGGTCGAAGCTTCCAGAATGACAGCGCCCAGCCATCTCGACGGCGCCTGGCCGACGTTGGCACATCGCGTGCTCACCGCACGGCCAAAACGCCGCACCCGCGCATAAGCAAAGCAGGGAGCCATGAAAAAGCGGTCGAAACGAGCGCTGTTTCCAATTCTGCAGACCGGTCTGTTCGTGGTCGGCTGCGTGGGCGGCGCGGGCCCGAGCGCGCCCGGCCCCGGCGGTGGCGGTGGCAAGGGCGATCAGATCAGCCCCAGCGATGATCCAACGAAGCTGTTCGACGGCGCCTCCTTCCGGCTGGGCGACAACGTCAGCGCCGATGATGTCGGCAAGACCTTCGGCACCGACGACGACCACATTCCCTATCCTGACACCTACTGGCCCTATTCCGACAACGGGATCGACGCGCACTGGAACGGCGAGGTCTCGCCGCTCGACAAGTACATGTCGATCGCCGACCCTGCGCACACGGACAACACGCAGTACGCCAGGAACTGGGAGCGCGCGTACCACGGCTCGGTCCAACCGAGCGTCGCCAGCTGGGCGGGCCATTGTCCGGGCTGGACCGGGGCGGCGATGACGAATCGTCCGCTCCGGCACGGCGTATGGGCGGCCGCCGACGGCGCCGGCGGAATCCTACCTTGCAACGAGGGCGACGCCGGCTGCGTGAAGTTCGAAATCGGCGACATCAACGCGCTCGAGGCTGAGATCTACAAGGACGCCCACTCGAACCTCATCGGGGCCAACTGCGATACCAGCCCCTCGGAGATCAAGCGCGATGAGTACGGCCGCATCGTCCGCAACGGCTCAGGCTGCCAGGGCCTCAACGCAGGCGCGCTCTTGATCGTGGCCGCCGGCCTCATGAAGGGGCGCCATCAACCCTTCGCGATCGACGCGCAGAACGCGTTCAACACCGACGAGATCTGGAACCAGCCGGCCTACCGTTACTCGGTCTACCGGTTCGAGGTGCTGACCGAGGCGCAAGCGGCCAACCTGGTCGCCTACGGCAAGAAGGACGGCGACCTCACTCATTATATGTGGAACGACGCCGCGCGCGGTTGGGTGCTGGTGGACTTCGGCATCAAGTGGGTAGCCGAGAATGGGCCCAACCTTACGCCGGTGTCGGGCGCGGCCTCGACCAGGGAAACGCGCATGGTGGCCGTGATCGAGCTGGACGGCGACGGGGGCAATCCCGACTCGCTCATCATCGGCGGCGAGTATCTCGATGATTCGTCGGTGGGCGCCGATCGCGTGCGGGTGCCGCCCTACGTGTGGGTGGCGCTGGGGCCGGGCCCCGAGGAGGTGGCGAACAGCCTGGATGAGCTGGCGCACAACCCCTACGTCAAGCCGAGCCTGGTCCTGCAGTTGGTTGCAATGGGGCAGAGCTCGCCGTAAGGCGGTTACTCGGCGAGCGCGTTGATGTCGCGATTCTCGATGACGGGCGCGGGCGCGCCCCGTTTGGCGACCGCCAGCATCGCGCGTCCGACCTTCTCGGTGGTGGTCACTGCGCCGGGCGCGAGCGCCCGCACCAGTGGAGTCAGCGGAGCGGCTGCCGCGTAGAAAGCGCGGTACATGCGCGTCTTCGACTTGATCCCGTGCAGCGGCTGGATGAAGGCGGGCCGGAACAGGTAGACCGCCTTGAACGGCAATGCGCGCAGCGCATTCTCGGTCTGGCCCTTGATGCGTGCCCACATGCTGCGGCCCTTTTCGGTCGAATCGGTGCCCGCGCCCGAGACATAGACAAAGACCATGTTCGGATTGGCGCGCGCCAGCACTTTCGCGGCCGCGAGCGTCAGGTCGTAGGTCACGCGCCTGTAGTCGGCCTCCTTCATACCGGTCGACGAGACGCCGAGGCAGAAGAAGCAGGCGTCGAACCCACCGAGCTCGGGCTCGAGCGCCGACCAGTCGAGGAAGTTATCGTGGACGCGCTCGCGCAGCTTCTCGTGCACGGTGCCGGACGGCGCGCGCACGATCGACAGCACGTGCTCGACCTCGGGATCCAGCAGGCACTCGCGGAGGACGCCCTGACCGACCATGCCCGTCGCGCCGAAGAGAAGGACTTTCATGCTCACCGCGCGGGAACGTACAGCACCCGACGGTCGGCAGCAATCGGTAGAGTTTCGCGTGCTTGTTCTCCTCATGCGAGGGCGCGCGGCGCTATGATTGCGCGTGCTGTCGAGCGGGCGAATCGGGCTGGGCACGCTGCGCCTTTCGGGCCGCGAAACGGCGATTGCAACCATTCACGCGGCGCTCGACGCCGGCCTCCTCCTCTTCGACACCGCCCGCGCGTACGGCGATGGCGAGATGGTCCTGAGCGAGGCGCTGGCGACGCATGCTGCCGCTGCGCGGGCCTTCGTCGTCACCAAGGGCGGCATGACCCGGCCCCAGGAAAAATGGCGCGCCGATGGACGCGCCGCCAGGTTGCGCCATGACTGTGAAACCAGCCTCGGGGCGCTGAGACGGCCGATCGACCTTTACCTTTCGCACGCGCCCGATCCCAGGGTGAAGTGGGCGACGACCGTGCGCGCGCTGGCCCGGCTGGTCGAGGAAAAGCTGGTGCGGGCGGTCGGCGTGAGCAACGTGACGCTGGCGCAGCTCGACCAGGCGCTCGCGCTCGCGCCCATCGCAGCCGTGCAGGTGGCTTTCAGCCTGTTGGATGATGTGCCGCTTCGATCGGGTGTGCTCGACCGGTGTCGCGAGCGCGGCCTGGTTCTGATGGCCCATTCGCCGCTGGGCGGTCCCCGGCGCGCCAAGACTCTGCTGGCCACGCCGCTCATCGTCGAGATCGCGCGTCGCCACGACGCTCCGCCGGCCGCGGTGGCGCTGGCCAGCCTGCTGCAGGCGCATCCCCATGTCGTCGTGATTCCGGGCGCGCGTCACCCGGAGGCGGCGCGTGAGGTAGCGGCGGCCGCGAGCCTCCTCCTCGACGACTCCGAGCGCGCGGCTCTTTCGCAGCAGTTCGCGGCGGTCCGGGAGCGCGTGGCCGTGGCGGTGGCGCCGAGCAGGGGCGAGGTGGTGCTGGTGATGGGTTTGCCGGGGGCAGGGAAAAGCGAGCTGGCAGCGACCCTGGTCGCCAAAGGATTCGAAAGGCTCAATCGCGATCAGCTGGGTGGAAGCCTGGCGTCGCTGGCTGGGCGCCTCGAGGAGCGGCTGGCGGCGGGCACGCGGCGGCTGGTCCTCGACAACACCTACCTCACGCGGGCGGCGCGGGCGGACGTGCTGTCGGTGGCCGCCCGTCGAGGGGTGGCGGTGCGCGGCATCTTTATCGACGTGCCGCTCGCCCAGGCGCAGGTCAACCTGGTGTGGCGCATGTTGGAGGCTCACGGACGATTGCTGGCTCCGGAAGAGCTGCGTCGCGGCCGCGACAACACCACGATCGCACCCACGTCACTGTGGCGGCTGCAGCGTTCGCTCGAGCCGCCTGTCGTTGGCGAGGGCTTCGAGTCGCTCGAGCAGCGCCCGTTCGCCCGCGCACCCCGATCGAGGGAGGGGCGCGGGGCGCGGTTGGTCACGCTCGATCTCGCCGAAAAGGTGCCGGCCGAAGAGCTCATGACGTCGTTCGTGGTCGGCTGGGCTCCCGAGGCACCGCCCGATCTCGACCCGCAGATAGCCGCGCGCTGCGCCGGCGTCGCACTGTGCCGCCACGGCGGTGGTCCGCCCGTCTGCTGGTGTCGGCCACCCCTGCCCGGGCTTCTCTTGGCGCTGGCGCATGCGCACGATCTCGACCTGGCGGTGAGCGAGCTGCATGGGACCAGTCGAGCGCATCGCGCGTGGGCCACCGCCGTGGGCGCGCGCTTTTTCGACCATAGCCAAAAGTAGACTCCGCGCGTCCGGTGCGCCTCCCGGTTATTGTGCGCGTTCGCCATTTCCTTTATGATTGAAAAGCGCTGCTTTCACCAAACAGGAGGAAGCTCATGTGTATCCGGATGGCCTTGTTGTCGTTGGTCGTTGCCGCATGCAGCACCTCGACGGGGCAAACCAAGGCGACCCCGGAACCGGCCGCCACGGCCGCTGCTCCGGCGCCCCAAGCGGCCGGTGCGGCTCCCAAGTCCCTGTACGATCGGCTGGGCGGAAAACCCGCCATCGTCGCGGTGGTCGACGAGTTCGTCGCTCGCGTGGCGGCCGACAAGCGCATCAATCAACGCTTCGGCAACACCGACATACCGCGCTTGAAGGTACAACTGGTCGAGTTCGTGTGTGCGGCCACGGGCGGCCCCTGCAAGTACACCGGCCGTGACATGCATACCGCGCACGCGAGCATGGACCTGGTGGAGGACGAGTTCACTGCGCTGGTCCAGGATCTTCAAGGTGCGCTCGTCAAGCTGAACGTCCCCGCGGCCGAGCAGAACGAGCTCCTGGGCGCGCTGGGTCCGCTCAAGGAACAGATCATCCACCCGCCGCCTCCGGAGGCGGCCAAGCACGACCCCGCGCTGGCCAAGCAGGCCCTGGAGCGGGCGGAAAAGCTGCGCCAGGCGGGCAAGGCCCAGGCGGCCGACCTGCTCGAAGTTGCGGTGGCAGCTCGCACGCGCGGTCAGCGGCCTTACGCCGAGCACCTGTTCAGCTCGGCAGAGCTGCTGCTGGAGCCCGATGCGCTGGCGGCCATCGCGCCGCTGTTCCGGGAGGGCGCACCCAGGCGCGTGACCACGCCGCTCAAGACCATGCCCACCGACAGCCAGCCGCAGCCCACGACCGCCGTCGGCAACTCCGACGAAGACCAACCGGAGGCGAAGCCGAAGCCGGCATCCCTGGAGGGAAAAATCACCGTCGACGGCAAGCCACTCAGCGACGGCATGGCTGTGATCACGCTCTCTCCGGTCGCGGGCAAATGGGCGAAGCGGATCGCAAAGCTGCGAGTGATCGAGCAACGGGATCGGCAGTTCGCTCCGCACGTCCTCGCGGTTCCGGTCGGCTCGACGGTGGCCTTCCCGAACTTCGACCCCATTTTTCACAACGTGTTTTCGCGCTCCCAGACCAATCCCTTTGACCTGGGCATCTACAAGAGCGGGCAGTCACGCGACGTGAAGTTCGAGAAAGAGGGGATCGTCCGGGTGGGTTGTGACCTCCACGCCAACATGCTGGCGTATGTGGTGGTGGTCGCGGCGCCGCACTACGCGGTGACGGGTCGGTCGGGGGTATTCAACTTCCGTAGCTTGCGACCGGGCAAGTACAAGGTGCAGGTGTGGAGTGACCGCAGCGCGTCGCCCAAGACGCAGGAGATCACGATCAAGCCCGCCACAAACTCGCTGACGATGGACATCCACGGCGACGCAGCGGCGGATCTCGGCACGGATAAGTTCGGAGTGCCCCGTGGGAAGGCTCACTAGCATCGGAGTCGCACTGGGCGGCCTTTTGGCCGGAGCTGCTTTGTTCTGGACGGGCGCGCGGCGGGCAGAGCCTCTGAAAGCGGACGTCGATGCGCTGGGCACGGAATTGGAAATGCGGGTGCGGGAAGCTTCGGCGGGCGCGCGCGCGCGTGCCACCACGTTGTCCGAGCTTCCGCGCCTCCAGCTTGCCGTCGCCACCGACGCTGCGACGGTGCGCGATCTGACGACCGAGGAGCTGGCTTTCCAGCCCCAAACCGGCGAGACCATCGAGATCGGTCAGCTGCCGCGAGGGCGCGCCCCGGTCTCGCTCATCCAGCTCCCACGGGGCTCGGCCTTCCACGCGCCGCTCGAGCGGACCGGTAGCTGGCTGCTTCCGGTGTCGGGACAGATGGCCGTGTGCGTGGTGGCGAGCGTGGAGCCGCGCGCTCGGTCCGAAGAGGTCGGCGGCGCGGTCGCGGTGACCTGGCTGATCGACACCCAGGCGGTGGCGGCGCGCCTCGATCAACTTGGCCTCGCCGCGCGCATCGACATGCCAGCCGGGACGGTGGCGCTCGGCACGCGAGCGCTCCCGGACAGCGGGCCCAGGCTGGCCTTTTCCCTGGGCAGCGAAAGCATCGGCAGCGCAAAGCTGGTCGCAGCCGCGCCCGGACGGCTGCTGGCGCGCGAGGTGCAGGCCGCCGGCTGCCTGCTCGCCCTGGCCGCTCTCGTCGCCGGCATGGTCATCGGGCGGCGCGGAGGTCGAGCCGCGGCCGACAGCGCTGGGCAAGGCCGGTCGAATCCTGCGGGCTCCGCGGTGTCCGAACCGGCACGTCTCGGTGGGTCTGCGGCGGCCCCTCCGGTCGCCCTGTCCGCTGGTCCGCCCCTGCTGGCGCCGTGGACCCGCGCGCGCGCGGTGAGCGTTCCACCGAACAGCGGGGGGCCTCGGCCCGTGCCAGAAGCGCTGGCAAAGGAGGCGAGGCTCGGCACCTTCGACGAGGTCACACCCGACTTGCGCTTTCCCGTCGATGTGGTCGGGAACACCGCGCCGGCCGTGAATGGCGCCGGGCCGGCTCCCGCTCGGACGGCCGCACCGCCGACTCCGACCCAGCCCCCCGCGCCCCCGCTCGATCGGGCCGACTTCCCGGTGCACGTGGTCAGCGAACCGTCGGGCACGGTGTCTCCGGAGCCGTTGCCCGTCGTCGTCGATGCGCACACAGCCCGGCCGCCCGGCGGCGAGGAGGTGGTCGCGCGATACCAGGCCGTGTTTCGCGAGTTCCTCGAGCTGAGGCGGTTCTGTGACGAGGCCGCCGATATTTCGTTCGAAAGCTTCCTGGGCCGGCTGACCGCGGCGCGGGTCCAGCTGCTCCAGCGCGGCGCCTACGAGGACGTGACCTTCGACGTTTTCATCAACGGCGAGGGCAGGGCGGCGGTCCGGGCGATCGGGCGCGCGCGCTGACGCACGAGACCGCTCAAACCAGCAAACCGGCGTCGTTGTCGAACACGTAGACGTCCCAACTCATGCCGGTTTCGAGATGCGAGACCCATTTGAAGTCGGTGGCCTCGATGCGGAGGTTGGCGCTCGGGCCCGCGCCTTCCAGCGGGCACCCATCCTCGTCGGCAGGCGCGCGATCGAACGCATCTTGCAGCGCCTCCTGGGCTTCGCGCAGGCCCGCGGCTGCGCGGTCCGCTGCTTCGAAGTAGCGACCCGATCGCGCTCTGCAGATGAGCGGACGCCAATGCCTGACCTCGCAGTAGCTCACGCCCGCGACGAAGCGCTCGACCAGTGAATGCTTGCGCTCTCGCGGCGCGCGGCGCATCTCGAGCGTGGGTGGGCGTATCAGCATTTCGTCGGGCGTCTCCACGTCGGTAAGCTCTATGAGCTCATCAAACGCCACCTCGCCCGCAATCGGGCCGCCGGGCGCGTCTTGCGATCGCCACACTGGCGTACCGCGGTCGCACCGGATCGGCGAGGTCGCGCTCTCGTACAGGAGCGAGAGCCCGAAGAAGCGGGAAAATGGAAAGTGCGCACCGCAGGCCGTGGTGGGAACCAGCTCGATATCGACGCGTGCGCCGTCCCGGCCCACGCAGCGGGCGCCGTGAATCGGCGAGCTCATCTTGAGAAACTACGGGCCGGAGCACCGACTCTTCCGCGAGGGATGCGCGGTTGCTTGACATGCCGACGGCCGCGAGCCGATGATCGAACTCATGATCGATCGCGCGGGGGGGCTCCTGTGGGTCCTCTTCCTGGTGCTCGGGTGCGGAGAGGTCTCGAAACAAACCGATGGCGCCGTTGACGCGCGAGCGGACAGCGCGCCGGGCTCGGAGGCGGGTGCCGACGCCACACCGGGCCTGGAGGCAGGGGTCGACGGTACGCCCGGCGCGGAGGCGGGGGCCGACGCCGCTCCGGACGGGCCCGTGCAGTGCGGCGCCGTGAACCAGCCCTGCTGCGGCGGGTCGGCCTGCAACTCGGGCCTTCTGTGTATGGGCGGCACCTGCCGCTCCTGCAACATGGTCAATCAGTCCTGCACGCCGGGAACGTGCTGTTCGAGCCTGACCTGCAGCGCCGGCTCGGGGACTTGCGTCGCCTGTGGGGCGGCCGGATTCCCCTGCTGTGACAATGGCACCTGCGGTGCCGGTCTGGCATGCGGCAGCAGCAACTATTGCACCGCGTGCGGCGCTGCCGGCGAGATCTGCTGCCCGGGCCGAACCTGTGGCGCTTCTGATCTGGGATGCTCCCCGGCCGGGTACTGCACGATGTGCGGCGCCGCCGGCACGATCTGCTGCGCGGGCAACACCTGCAACGCCGGGCTCACCTGCGGGTCGTCCGGGTACTGCGGCTGATTAGGTGGCACGCAGCCGTTCGAACCCGCTCTTCAGATGTAGCTCCCGCTGCGGGAAGGGGATGGCGATGCCGGCGCGCTGGAAGGCCAGGCAGACCGCAAACCGCAGATCGCTTGTGATGATGAACTCGAGCTGCGGGGTGTCGATCCAGACCGCGAGCTCGAACTCGAGCGCATTCTCGCCGAAGTTGCGGAAGAAAACGTGGGGCGGCGGCTGCTGGAGCACGCGCGCGTCGGCGGCCGCAACCTCGAGCAGGGTTTTGCGTACCAGCTCGGTGTCGCTGGCGTAAGCAACTGCAACCGCCACGCGCACGCGCGCCGTGGTCGTGGGCGCGCTGCGGTTGGTCACGCGCGCCGTGATGAGCTCGCTGTTGGGCACGATGATCGCAATGCCGTCGCGGGTCACGATCCGCGTGGCCCGCATGGCGATCTCTTCGACTGTCCCCACCGTCTCGCCGACGTTGACGAAGTCGCCCTTTTGCACCGGCCGCTCGATGAGCAGGATCAAGCCGCAGATGAAGTTCTGCGCGATGTTCTGCAGCCCGAAGCCGATCCCGACCATGATGACAGCGCTGAAAGCGGCCAGCGACTTGAGCGAGATGCCGACATTTTCCATCCCCACCAAGAGGCCGACGATGACCACCATATACTGCGAGATCCGCGCCACCGAGTAGGCCAGACCCTCCGGGCCCGGGCCCGCTCCGAGGCCGGTGCGCCGCAGCAGCATGCGGCTGACCAGCCGGCGCGTGACGCGACCTGCGAGCGCGGCCAGGGCCAGCGTGACCACAAACAACAACAGCGACAGGGGTGTGACGGGCGTGCCCGAGAGCTGGAACAGGACCGTGTCGAGAAATCGTCTCAGCCATTCCATGGTGCGCTCCTGTGTGCGATCGCACCATTTTAGAATAGGCGTTCCAATCCTGGACACCTGCCAAGAGGAAGGCCAGCCGGAGCGGTCCTTTATGTTAGTGTCATCGCTTGCCCATCGTCCCGAGGTTCGGGCGCTGCTCGGTCCCGACTGAAATCTGGATGCAGCGACTCGCCGTCGGCATCCTCTTCCTCGTGCACGCGCGCACCGCTCGCGCCGGCAACGAGGACACGTTTCTGTTCGGCGACCAGGCCGCGCTCACCGGAGGCGCCGTGGTCGCCTCCATCCGCGACACCGCCGCGATCTGGTACAACCCGGCCGGGCTGGCGCACAACCAGCGCGGTCGCCTCGAGGTCAGCGGCACCGCCTTTTCGTTGCGTGTTCGGCGCATTCCGGGCGGGCTGGCGCTCGATCTGCCCTCTCGCCGCGCCGAGGAATCGATCGAAAGCACGCAGATCTCGGTGACGCCGACTGCGATCACGCTGGCGCGCGCGTTTTCGCCGCGGCTGAGCGTCGGCATCGGCCTGTTTGTCAGCGAGCAGGACATCTCCAATTTTGGGGGCAGCGGGCGCGAGTCCGACGCGGGGACAAGCCTCGACGTCGCCGGGGCGCTGCGTGGGACCGTGATTCGCTACCAGGCGGGTCCCGCGCTGGGATGGCGCGCAACTCCACGGCTGCGTCTGGGGGTCTCCCTGCTCGGCGTGTACGAGGAGCGCCACGAGTTTCGCAAGCTGTTCGCGAACGCCCAGATGACCGGCGGAGCGTACCAGACCACGTTCCTCGAGCGCCTGGTCGATTCCGAGGTCACGCGGTTCGGCCTGGAGCTGGTGGCCGGCTTACAGCTCGACGCGGGCCCGTGGCAGCTCGGCCTGTCGGCGCGCGCGCCGCGCCTCATCGTGCGCGAGGACGCGGCGACCGACAATTCGACCTCCCTGATCTCTAAGGGCATGAGCGCGCCCACGGTGGCCGAGTCGGCGGTCGACCACGCGCCCATCGGCGCCGAGGGCACGGGCGCGACCCATCCGCCGCGCCTCGTCGCTGGCGCCGCTCGCCGCCTGCGCGCCTGCGAGGTCAGCGCCGAAATCGAGCTGCGTCCCTCGGGCGTCGGCGACAGCGCGCAGAACTGGGTTGTCAACGCGCGCGCGGGGCTGCTGTGGCTGCGCGGGGACGCCACGCTGCTCGGCATCGGCCTGTTCAGCGACCGCAGCGGCGCCGGTCGACCAGCCACCTTCCCCGACTCGCGGGTCGACTATTACGGAATGTCGCTGGGCTGGAAGCACCGAACGACCGTGCGGCTGCACGCGGCCGAGTCGACGAGCTCACTCTTGTTCTCGACCACGGTAGCAGCCCGCTACGCCGTCGGGCTGGGCCAGTCCACGCGCATCCGCTTCGATTTCCGTGACACGCCCAACAGTGGAATCGTCGGCCGCGTCGCCGACGAGCTCGAGGACGTCACCTACCACGAGCTATCCTTCTATCTCGGCACCGGGCTCGAATTCTAACCAGGGCCGACCGAGCAGGAGAGCGAGCCCGGGGTCCTCACGGGCGGTAGCAGAAGTACAGGTTCGCGCCGATCGGGCCGTTGGGGCACGGGGTCAGAGCGCGGTACTGTCGCTTGCCGAAGCCGGCGGGGCAGCTGCAGGCTCCCGTCAATGGGTTGGCCGTCTGACAGGTGGAGCCGGCCACGCAGGGTGCGTCGAGCTGGAGATACATGCCCCCGAAATTGCCCAGCGAGCTCGGCGTCGGGCCCAGACAGAACTGCAGGTGGCCGAGGATACCCACGCCGCCGCTGAGGCCGGAAAAAATCGGCATGCCGGCAAAGACCGCAGTTCCGGGCGGACAGGTGCACGTGTTGCTGCTGTAAGGATTGCCGGCGCGGCAGGAGCTCATTGTGTCATCGACCTCGTACAGGCCCCGCCAGTGGCCGGCGGTCGAGCTCTCACAGGTGAGCAGGTTCTCGACGCCGAAGTTCGGGCTGGCGCAGTCGGTCACAAGCTGGTACGGCTGCGACAAGGTGGTGCCGCTCGGGCAGGCGCAATCGTTGGTGTACGGATTCAGGCCTTCCATCGGGCACACCGGACATTGGGCCAGGTTCTCTGCCCAGGTGCCGCCAAAGTTGGTGCAGACGCCGCCCAGGCACACGCCCTGATTGCAGGTTGCGGTCGGACAGCAGGGCTGATTGAGGTTGCCGCAGTCGGGCGACGGCCCATCGCCGGCCATGCTGTCGATGGCGGGCGCGTCGGGCAGCGCGCCGTCGATCGGCCGTGCATCGGGCGCGGCATCGGTGCCGCCGGTGCCGCCAGTGCCGCTGGTGCCGCCAGTGCCGCTGGTGCCGCCGGTGCCGCCGGTGCCGCGCCCGCCGGTTCCACCCGCTCCACCATTGCCGCCGCTGCCGCCGCCGTCGCCAGGGCGTGGGACGCTTCCGAGATCGAACGAGCAGGCCGCCAAGACCAGCGCCAGCACCCACAGCCGTCGCACTCGTTCAGTGTCGCCGGACCCGGCGGACGCCGTCAACTGTGCTCACGTTGGAGCCTTCAGCGCAGGGAGGCGCTGAGGGGGGCGCCCGGCTTCAACGTCATCGTGGATGCAACCTGTTCGATTCCGGCTTCGCCGAGAACCAATGTCTCCGGGCTCGTGTGCACCGAGTAGTAGCCGGTCACGAGCGGGTGCGGGTGCTTCGCGGCCGAACCAATCACGAACTCCACTTCGCCTTGCGCGACGCAGACGATGGGCGCGTGACCTTCCTCGAAGACCGCCATCTCGCGACGGAGCGGCCGCGCGTCCACCAGCAACGTGCCGGCGGTCACCGCCAGCCAGGCCACGTCGTGGTCAGCGGGTGCCTGATAGAGCCACCGCTCGCCGTCCCGCAAGCGCACGTGCAAGTAGGTCACGGGCGACTGGTACGGAATCGGGCTGCGCATCCCCAGATAGGCGCCCAGCAACACGCGCACACGCCCATCGCCGGGGATCGTCGCCTGGTCGACGTAATGGCTTTCGGCCGGCGCCAGCTCGAGCGGAGGAGACAAGGCCACCCAGAGCTGGAATCCGCGCAGCCGCTGTCCCCGCAGCGGGGTGCCGCCATGCCAAACCCCCCCGCCCGCCTGCATCCATTCCACGCTGCCCGAGCTCAGCCTGCCCGATTTTCCGGTCGAGTCCCCGTACAGCAAGGAGCCCTCGAGCAGCGTCGTGTGCGTGGCGATGCCAGAGTGCGGGTGCACGGGCCCGCCGTCCCCACCGGAGCTCGAGAAGTCGAAGGAGTCCAGAAAAACGAACGGCTTGACGAGCTGGCCCAGATCGCCAGGGCTCATCAGCCGCGTGATCGGGCCCTGCGAGTGTCCCTTGGTTCGATATGCAATCCGACGCTCGCGCGTCGACAAGATGTGAGCCTGCTGTGGGGTCATCATGTCCGTTCTCCTTCTGACGCCGGTTGTGCTTTACGCTGCCTGTGCGGCCGCCGCTCTAACAGCTTGCAGTTCGAGCTCGATGTCGACGCGCTCGCCCACCAGCACGCCACCGGCCTCGAGCAACTGATTCCACTTGAGACCGAAGTCCTTCCGGTCGAGAGAAGCCTTGGCGACGAATCCGATCCGCTCGTTGCCCCACGGGTCCTTGGCTCTGCCGCCATACTCGACGTCGAGGGACACTTCGCGCGTCACGTCGCGGATCGTGAGCTCTCCGCTCACGCGGTAGCGGGCATCCGCGATCTTCTCGATTCGCTGGCTCCGGAACCGGAGCTCGGGAAACTTGTCCACGTCGAAGAAGTCCGGAGACCGGAGGTGCGCGTCGCGCTGAGGCGTGCCGGTGTCGATGCTCGAGGCGTCGATGGTCGCCTCCACGACCGAACGTGTGAGGTCGCCTTCATCGAGGTTGATCGTGCCGGCGTACTTGCCGAACCGGCCTCGAACCTTCGAGAACACCATGCGCCGGATCGAGAAGTTGATGCCTGAGTGGGCCGCATCGAGGTTCCAATTGGTGGTCGTCATGGGATCGTCCTCCATTTGCGTTGGTGCTCCGTTCTTCGTTGCGAAAAAGATATGATCGTTCCGCTGGTAGGACTAGAGAGCCAAATCTGGAATTACTGTTCTATGTATGGAATAATCGACTCCCCATGGATCTCAACGAAATGCTCGTGTTCGCGCGAGTCGTGCAGGCCGGCAGCTTCACGACGGCCGCAGCCGAGCTGGGGATGCCGAAGTCGACCGTCAGCAGAAAGGTGTCGGAGCTGGAGGAGCGGCTCAAGTCCCGACTCCTGCAGCGCACGACCCGCACATTGAGCCTGACGGACGTCGGTCGCACCTACTACGATTACTGCGCGCGCATCGTGGCCGAGATCGAGGACGCGGAGCGCGCCGTGAGTCGCTTGCAGGAAACTCCTCGGGGGCTCCTGCGCGTGACCGCGCCCGTCAACTTCGCTTTCCTGGGGACGATCGTGAGCGACTATCTCAAACGCTACCCGGAGGTTCGGATCGATCTGTTCTGCACGACGCGCACAGTGGACCTGGTCGAGGAGCGCTTCGACCTGGGCATCCGAGCGGGAACGCTCGCGGACTCCACAATGATCGCCAGGAGCCTCGGCAGCGCGAGGTGGTTCCTGGTCGCGACGCCCGGGTACCTCAAGAAACGTGGACGTCCGCGGTCACCCGAGGACTTGAAGAAGCACGATTGCCTGCTCTTTGGCGCGGGCTTCG
>DATFWX010000240.1:0-9738 GCA_035258845.1 Polyangia bacterium
CGCGCAGACAAGTCACCCGGTGGCGTTTCTCATCGCCGGGCTGATGGTCTTTCTGGTCTGGCTCTACCGGGCGCGCAAGCAGCCCTACGCCACCATCGCCATCGTGGGCGCGGCCCTGCCGGCCCTTCTCATGCTGATCCATGACGCCCGGGCAGAGGCCTATCGGAACATTCCGGGCTTCGGGTTCGTGTGGCCGGTGCCGCTGGTGACGATGCAGAACTTGGAGCACGTCTTTTTCGGTTACTTCTTCCTGTCCTATGGAATCGCGGGACCGCTCTCGCTGGCCGGGCACCTTCCACTGCTCGTCGGCACCGCTGCGTGCGCAGCGCTGGCCTTGCAGAAGCCGGTCGGTGAGCGCTGGATCCGGCATGCCCTTATCTGGATGATTGTCCTGGTCAGCCTCCCCGACGTGATTGCGCCGCGCTCGCTCGGGACTACATTCGAGCTGGCCACGCGCTTTCCGCTGGTGGCCTGTCTGCTCTTCACGATCCTGGGCGGGCAGGCACGCGCGCGCCTGTCCGCTCGTGTGCTGGGTGCGGTCGGCGCCGCCACGCTGCTGGCTGTCGGTGTCAGCTCGGCCGAGCTTTTGCGGCACAGCCTCGCGATTCGAGCGATGATTGGCGACCATCCGCCGCGCGTGCTCGACGGCCGCGTGCTGCCGGTTCGTTTCAACCCGTGCGGTCACCTGGCGAGTGAGCGCGCCAAATCGTGGCACACCTACGACCCCTACTGGCACATCTGGGCCTATGCGCTCAAGAACAACGCGGTCAGCCCGCAGTCGTTTGCTTTTTCCGGTTACCACCTGGTGCAGCTGCGCAGCGAGCTCTATCCGCAGTTGGCCGGCATACCGGACTGGCTGGGTCTCAGCTCGTGGGTCCCGGAGCAGAGCTGCGCCGAGAACAATCGGCTGCGCCTGCTGTGGAGCCTCGGGGTCGAGCAGTACGATACCGTCCTCGCCATCAACCTGCCCGAGGAGCTTCGGCGTTCGCTCGACGGGACCGGCCTGCGCGTAGAGCGGATCTCGCCCGGCTTCACGGCCATTCGGAAGGCTTCCGCTGCCGGCGGCGCGCCCGGCGATGCTCACACCGAGGCCGGGCTGCCGGCCCGGGGCTCGCTGCGCCCGACCGCCTCCGCGCCTTCCTCGACCACGCCGCTCAGGTGAACCGCGGCCGCGATCGTGATGGGCCGGAAGAACAGGTTCAGGACCGGCGTGGCCAGAAGCGCCGCGGTGGCGACGCCGAACCCGATCGCCACCGTCGGATGGCGCTCGATGAGATCGATCTCCTCGCGCCAGAAGCGCGAGTAGCGCTCGAGGAAGCCGGCGAAGCCTCGGTTGCGCTGGCGGCGCCGGCGCGTCTGGATGCGCCTGAGCGCACGCACGAACCAGGGTTCAGGCAGGCTGCGCCCTTTCGCCTCGGCCTGGGCGAGCGTTTCGCCGGGTGCAAGCACCTGCGCATTGTCGAGCGCATCGACGATGATCCAGTGGAGCGCCCACAGCGCCGTGACCACTGCATACAGAATTCCGGCTGCAGGCCGCGCCTCCGACAGCGCGACCAGCAGAATTGCAAACGGTGCCGCCACCACGACCGGCGCAATCGACACCATGATGAAGCCGTGCAGCACGCGCCGAATCGAGATCCGGAGCCGCTCGATACGGGGCGCGCACTCACCGAACCCGAAGCGCCGGTGGGCCAGCGCCGACAGGCGCGCATAGTGGCGCGCGAAGACGAGAGACGGCAGGGGCGCCAGGGACGCAAAGGTCAGGTAGAAGGTCCGGATCATGGCGAGCGGCCCCGAGCGGACGCGCGCAAGCGCGACCAGCAGGCAGAACAGAGCCAGCCAGAACGGCGGTACCAGCGCCGCGCGCAGGAGATCCCGGTGCGCCAGCAGCAGGCGCGCGCCCACGACCTGCTGGGTGAGCCCCCAGGCCAGCCGCTCGGGCCATTCGGTGGGCTCGCGTTCCTGACGTGCGGAATGAATGTTCATTCCGCCGTACCGACGCAAGGCGCGCAGGATGCGGGTGCTGCGATCGCGGAGGGCGGTCAGCTTGGCTGCGGCAGACATGAGCGCTTCCGCCTGCTGGCTGATTCAAGCGCGAAACCGAGAGCCCGGCAAGCGGCCGCAGCCAGCGACGACGCGCGGTCTTGACCGCCCCAGAAACAGGACAGCCGGCGGAGACCAGGATAAGATCGCGCATCGTGCGCGTGCTCGCGCTGGTCCTGGTTTGCGGCGGGCTGGGCGCCCTCGCCGCAGACCCGCCCGCGCGCACCTTTTCAGGGCGCCTGGGCGAGATGGGTGGCCTCCGTTCGAGCCATGCCGTGCTCGCGGAGGGCCCGCCCGGCGAGGCGCGCCGATCGCTTCTGGAAGTGTGGACGCTGGGCTCGGATCAGATTCTCGTGCGCACGCTCAGCCCGCCCAACCAGTTCGGAAACGCGCTCCTGTTCGCGCGGGGACGCGCATGGTCCTACAATCACGCCTACCGCCTGACTGCGCGCCTGCCCCGCACCGCCACGCCGCCGCCCGCGGCCACGCTGATTCTGCAGGTGGCTGCCGCCGCGGCCGCTCCCGATCGATTCGCCGCGATCGCCACCGGCGCCGAGGATCTCGGGGGCGCGCTCCATCATCGGATCGAGCTGCGACCCCTCTCGAGCGCGGGTCCGACCGGGCGGCTCGAGGTTTTGGTGCGGGCGTCCGATGGCGCCCTGGTGCGCGCACGCTCGCTCGAGCCCGACGGCACCGTCGCGGCGGCGGCCGACTACGTGCAGCTGGAGCTCAATCCTCCCCTCGACGAGCATCAGTTCTGGCTGGGTCGATTGAGGCTCTGACGTGGCCCCGCGCGGCCGGTGCCGCTTCATCCTCGTTCTTCTCGAGCTGCTCGCGAGCGCGCCCACGGTGCCGACCGCGGCCCGCGCCGAGCCGGTTCGCCTGGACACAAGCTTCGAGCTCAAGACCCTGTGGGCGGTTTTTCACGACTACGGCGAGATGCCCCTGTTTCCGGGCACGCTCTCCATCCCCTCCCAGCAGGCGCGCTGGATGGTCGACCTGCAAAAAGACTGGTTCTCGGCCGAGGCTCATCTGGTCTTTTCGCTGGCCACCTGGAACACCGACAACCAGGTGTTTCAGCTGACCGGAACCGATCTGGTGGTCACGCGCGTGACCGAGACGCTGCCCCTGCAGGCCGAGCTCGCGGACGTGCCGGGCCAGGCCGGCGGCAACCACATCGAGTCGCGGCTGCGCTTCGACCGGCTGTGGCTGCGCTCGAGCACGCGCCATTTCGACTTGACCCTGGGCCGGCAGCCGCTGAGCTTCGGCACCGCGGTCATCTACCAGATCATCGATCGCATCGTTCCGCTTCCGCCATTTTCGATCGACCGCGAGTACAAGCCGGGCGTGGATGCCATCCGCGCGGACGTGCATCTGGCGCCGGCCACCGATCTCGCTCTCGTGTATGCGTTCGGCGGCGACGCCAGCGCGCACAACGCCCGGATAGCGGCCGCTCTGCGCGGACCCGTGGGCGCCGGTGAGGGCCTGCTGTTCGCGAGCGTGCTGCACGACATGCCGCTGTTCGGGCTGGGCTACGAGGTCGACCTCGGCAGCTGGATCCTGCGCGGCGAGGGCAGCGTGGTGGCCGAATCCAATGCCGAAGCCACGGCGCCCGCTTTCGCCATGGCGACGCTGGGCTTCGAGCACGCGTTCAGCTTCGGGCTCAACCTGGTGGGCGAGCTCAACTATTTCGGCTTCGGGGTCACCGATCCCAAGGATTATCCAAAAGTGCTGTACCACCCGAGGATCTTGAGCGGAGACCTCCCGTTCTTCTTCGGCAGCTTCTTTGCCGGCACGATCGCGAGCTACTCATTCCTGAGCTGGCTCGACGCCAGCACTCTGATCTCGGTCAGCCTGCTCGACGGGTCGGTGTACCTGTACCCAACCATCACCTGCTCGCTCCCACGGGCACAGTTTCTGCTGTCGAGCATCATTCCGCTGGGCGCCCGCGGCCAGCACCCGTATCAACCCAACAACGAGCTCGATCTGTCGCCGCCCGGCGTGCTCATGGAGCTGCGCGTCTTCTTCGGGCGCTAGGCAGGTCTGCCTCCAGCAGCTGGCCGCCTTCGATCGTCCAGATCCGATGGGCCAGCTCGGAGGCGAGCGCCATCTCGTGCGTGACCACCAGCATGGTCATGCCCTGCCGGGCCAGCGAGCGCATCACCTCGAGCACCTCGGTTCGCAGGGTCGGGTCGAGCGCGCTGGTCGGCTCGTCGAACAGAAGCACGCGCGGCTTCTGCGCCAGTGCCCGCGCGATGGCCTGCGCTCGATCGAGCGCACGCTGCGGGGCGCTCATGATCTGGTTCTGGCCGAGGGGGGCGCGCAGGCGCTGGAACAGCTCGAGCGTGATCAGGCCTTCGACCTGGTGATTTGCGATCTCATGATGCCGGACCCCGATGGAGCCCGGGTCTACGACCTGGTGTGCGCCAAGGCGCCGCAGTTGGTCCCGCGCATCGTGTTCATGACCGGCGGCTGCTACACCGGCCGGCTCCAGGACTTCACGCGCTCGGTGTCCAACCTGGTGCTCGACAAGCCGATTTCGATCGAGCAACTGCGCGAGATCATCACGCGCGCGCTGGACGACAAGTCAGTCTGAGTGTGTGTGTGCGATTGTGGCCATGGACAGTTTTCTGACCAGGCTCTAAAATAGAACGGCCTCATGGCCGACGATTCCACCCACCGCCGTCGTTCGCGGCGGCCCACCCGGTTCCCGGTCCACTTCCAGGTGGCCGTCGCCTGCCGCGAGTGGGCGCACGTGGAACGGCTGATCACGCTCAACGCGAGCCGCGGCGGCGTGTTCTTGCGTTCGCCCAAGTCGCCCTTGGTGGGCACGCCGCTCCAGCTCGACATCGAGCTGCCCGACGGCAGCGGGCTGTCCCTGGCCGGGACGGTCATTCACGTCATCTCGCCCGAGGCAGCGACCTCCCTGCGCGTCGCGCCCGGCTTCGGCGTCAAGCTGGATCCGGCCCACGAGCCCGACCTCATCCTGCTCGAGTCGATGGCGCGCTCGGAAACCGCGGGCGCGGCCGAGCCGGCGCTGGAGGCGCAGTCGGAGTCGGACGCGACGCGCGACACGACCGATCGCGCGACCTCCACGCCGGTGCCGCGCACCTCGGTCGCCATCACGTCGAGCGGGGCACCGATCGCGGTCGCGCGCTTTGGCGTTCAACCTTCGCCCGAGCCCGAGCTCCCCGACGCGCCCTGCACGAGCGACGCAGTGGCCGGCATCGACTTTGGCACCTCCTACTCGTCCATCGCGGTGGTGCGGGGCGCCGAGGCGGTTCTGGTGCGCGATGGGGCTGGACGCCTGCGAGTGCCTTCTGTGGTGTCGTACGCGGAGGGCGGTGGCGTGCTGGTGGGCTGGGATGCGCGCGCGCGCCTGGCCACCGATCCCGCCCACACGGTATCCGGGGTCAAGCGCCTGTTGGGCCGGCGCATGAGCGAGCGGCGCGTGGCGGATTACGTCGCCCAGCTTCCCTTCCGCGCGCTGCCGGGGCCGGCCGATCAGGTGGTGCTGGAAATGTCGGGCCGAACCATCTCGATCCCGCAGGTGGTGGCCGAGCTGTTTCGCCTGCTGCGCCGCACCGCCGAGCGGGCGGCGGGCGCGGCCATCGAGGAGGTCGTGCTGACCGTCCCGGTCAGCTTCGAGGTCGGGCAGCGCAACGGCTTGCGCAAGGCCGCGCAGCTGGCCGGTCTGCGCGTGATCGGAATGGTCGACGAGCCGGCCGCGGCCGCGCTCGCCTATGGCTATGGCCACATGCGCAACGAGCTGGTTCTGGTCTACGATTTCGGCGGCGGCACGTTCGATTGCACGGTCATCGATATCTCGAAGAATGTGTTTCGCATTCTGGCGGCGGCCGGCGACGCCTGGCTGGGCGGCGACGACTTCGATGTGGTGCTGGCCCGGGACTCCGCCGGCGGGTTTCAGCGGGAGCACAAGATCGAGCTGGGCCGGCGCGCGGCCTCGTGGCAGCGCCTGCTGCTCGCGTGCGAGGCTGCCAAGTGCGAGCTGAGCCAGGCCGAGGCGGCCCGCATCGCGGTGCCGCACGTCGCCCGCACCGCCAGCGGGCCCATCGATCTCGAGACCACCTTGACGCGCGCCCGTCTGCAGTCGCTATGCGGAGATCTGGTTGCGCGCTCGCTCACGATGGTCGAGCAGTCGCTGCACGGGCTGGGCCTGGACCCGGAGACGGTGGGCCAGGTGGTGGTGACCGGAGGCCTGACGCGGGTCCCGATGGTGCGGGCCGCGGTGGCCAAGCTGCTCGGCCGCGCGCTCACCGAGGTGGTCCATCCCGAGGAAGCGGTGGCACTGGGTGCGGCCGTGCAGGCGGGGCTGATCGCACGCAAGCGGCACGCCCGCCCGACCGCGACACCGCCGTGAAGTTTCACCGCAGAGAACGCGGAGAACGCGGAGAACGCGGAGAAGAGAAATCTACGTCTCCTCTGCGTCCTCTGCGTTCCCTGCGGTAGACCTCCCTGATCAGCGCGAGCGGCGGGCTTGCGAGCGTCGGGCGGGCGCAGTCGCGCGGGTCGCGCGCGCGGGCGCCGTGGCGGCCGGCTTTTCGCCTTCGGGCGGGGCCTCGGCCGCCGCCGGCTGGGGAGCGGTCTGGACCGCGCCCATGTATGCGGCCGCCGCCGCAACGTACAGCACGATCACCAGGCTGATCCAGGTGAACGCGTCGTCGTCCCACCAGAAGATCCCCGGAAGCAGGCAGGTCAGGGCCGACACCCACAGAAGGCCTGCCGCCACCCCCTCGCCCTCGCGCTTGGCATACAGGAACCCGAGCCCGAGCATCACCGAGTAGTAGTAACAGGTCAGCTCGGCGGCGACCGGGATGAGCCCAATCCCGAGCGAAAGCGCAACCCAGTCCTCGTGCTTTTCGACCGCGCGCGCGAGCAGCACCAGGAAGCCGACCACCAGCGCGAAAAACAGCAGCTTGCGGTCCTCGAACACCTGCCTGCGCGCCGCCTTCCAGGTATCGAACGGATCCTCGAGCGAGTAGTTGCGCGTGTGAATGGCGCGCGTCTTTTCCTCCCACGACAGCACGGTGTGCAGGCCCATGTTGTTGGTGAGCGCGGTCTTCAGGTGCTTCGCGCTGTTCTCGATGAAGCCCTGCTCGTGCTCTTCGCCCGAGCCGGAGCCGATCCAGGCATCCAGCCCCAGCCGATGACCGCCGCCCGCGAGCGCGGCCGACAACGGCACCAGGAGCGCCATCCCGGTGATGCAGCCGAGCGCGAACTTCTTGTGCTCCGGCGCCAGCACCCACTTGCGGGCGCGGATGATTCGCATGAGAGCCTTCAGCATCAGCCCGACCACGATGAAGCCGGGGAAGATGCGCAGCAGCGCCCCGAACGTGAGCAGGAAGCCGCCTCCGGCCATGCGCCCGCGCTTGACCAGACAGATGCCGATCATCGAGATGACCAGCCAGTCCATGCGCAGAAAGCCGCCGCCGTTCCACCAGAAGCGCGCCGGGTAGTTGGTGCCCCACCACAGAAGTGCCACGCACATGGCGCGCCAGCCGAACGCCCACCAGACCAGCGCCCACATCAGGCACAGGGTGAGCGGGTCGAAGATGGCGAACAGGTAGACCGTCGACTGGGACGCCGGCCGCAGGTTGGCCAAGACGCCCCCGGTGAGCGACCACATGGGCGTGTGGTTGTAGCCGTGGTCGCGCTGCGCCTCCTCCCAGCGGTCGCGCGAGAACTGGGTCCGGAAATACGCAATGTCGTGCTTGTAGGCCTCCCAGCGTGCGACCGAAAAGTGGCTCTTGCACACGTTCGGATCGGCCAGCGTCAGCTCGGCGCTCTCGAGGTGGTTGCTGACCAGGTTGCGCAGCTTCTTGTGCATGAAGCCGCCCAGCTCGGCGTCCGCGATGGCGGTGCACTGATACAGGCGCGAGTACCCGAGCTCCCGGAAATACTTGGCGCCCATGTAATGGTGATAGTGCTCCCAGATGTGGATGTAGTTGTTGAAGTGGAAGTGGCCCAGGTTCCAGAAGCACAAGAACGCGAGGCCGCCCAGGACTGCGAGCGCGCGGTCGCGCAGCTTCTGGTGGGCGTCGGGGCGGCCCCGGATGCGCAGGATGATGCCCCACACGAGCAGCATTCCGCCCAGCACCGCGATGCCGCCCTTGATGCCGACCATGCGCGGGTTGTCGACCCAGCGCCACCAGTCATAGGGATGCCACCAGCGCAAGCCCGGCGGCATGACGATGGCAGGCGGCCACGGAGTGGGCAGCTGGCAGTAAGCGCGCACCTCCGACAGCGAGAAATTCAGGTCGCCGTCCGACCCGAACACGCGCAGGTAGCGCGCCTCGGCCGGGCGCCGGAGCTGGACGAAGCGGGTGCGCAGGCCCTGCATGTCCATGCGCGGCGGCGCCACCCAGATCTCGCGCCACGTGAACGCGTCGGCCGAGCCCTCGACGTGGTAGACGTCATTGTTGTCAGCTTGTAGTAGCAGCGCGCGGATGGGATAGACGGCGCCCAGATCGATCGTGACCTGGCCGTAGTTGGCGGCCATGATGATGGAGGCCGGCCCTTCCCAAAATGAGCCCTCGGGCGCCAGGTAGCCGTCGGTCACCACGGCCGGCGAGCCGCGCAAGCCGGTCCCATCGGCGGGCTTGCCCTGCGCCAGGTTACCGGGGGGGCAGGCTTGCAAAAGCAAGAGAAAGAGTGCGCCGTGCAAGCGAGGCAACTCTAGCACAGCAGGGGTCGGGGTGGCACAATCGGACCCGAGCGAGAGTGGCGGAACTGGCAGACGCGCCGGACTTAGGATCCGGTGCCGAAAGGCTTGAGGGTTCGAGTCCCTCCTCTCGCACTGTGCCGACCCTGTCGGTGGTCATGCCCGCGTACAACGAGGCGGCCAATCTGCCCGCGGTGGCGCCGCGCGTCCTCGAGGCGGGCCGGCGCGCGTGCCCGCAGCCGGATGGCTTCGAGCTGGTGCTGGTCGATGACGGCTCGACCGACGCCACGGCGGCCGCGCTGGCCGCGCTGGCGAGCGCGCATCCCGACGTGCGCGTCCTGACCCACGAGCGCAACCGGGGCCTGACCGCCGCCCTGCGCACCGGCTATTACGCGGCTCGCAAAGAATTTGTTCTGTTCATCCCGGCCGACGGCCAGATTCCGCCCGAGAGCATCGCGGCCTTCCTGGCCGCCGCGCCCGGCCACGATGTGGTGCTGTCCAACTACCGCCATCGCCCCGACGGCCTTTCCCGCGCGGTCCTGTCGCGCGGGCTGCGCCTGCTCCTGCGGGTCGCGCTCGGCTTCGGCGACCGCGCCGATGGGCCCTACCTGTTTCGGCGCGCGCTCATCGATCAGATCCCGCTGGTGGCCGAGCGCTCGGCCGGCTCGATCGGCTTCGAAATCGCGGCCAAGGCGCGCGCGGCCGGCCGGCCCATGACCACGATCGAGATCGACTGCCTGCCCCGGCTGTCGGGCTCCAGCAAGGTCGCCAATGCGCGCAACATCCTGCAGTATCTCGTCGAGATCGCACGCATCCGGCGCTCGATGAGGAGCTGACACCCGCGCGCTTTCATGCTAAGACGCCTCGCATGCCGCTGCTGGGCCGGCTCTTCAAGATCCCGCGCGAGCTCGCGGACGCGCTCTGGCGCACGCTGCTCGCCGAGCGCGCGGCCTCGACCCTGATTTCACCGCCCCCGCGCGTGCGCAAAGCGACGCCGCCGCCTCCGCTGCGCG
>DATFWX010000241.1:0-15709 GCA_035258845.1 Polyangia bacterium
CGGTCGCGCGCTGTCCGCGCGCGGCCGGGCCCTGCTGGCGGCCGGCCAGCTCGAGCCGGCGCTCGAGGACCTGCGAGCCGCCCTGGAGGCGCTGGGCGAGGACCCGGAGACGCTGGGCGCGCTGGGCGACGCCCTGCGCGCCCGCGGCGAGCCGGCCGAGGCGCGGGCGGCCTACGATCGGTTGCTGCGCACGGGCGCGCGTCTCGAGGAGCTCGACGCCGCCACCCTGCGCTGCCGTCTGGCCGAGTGCTGCGAGAAGCTCGGGCAGCCGAGCGCGGCGCTTGCGCACTGGCGGGAGGCGCTGGCGGCCGGCGCCAGCGGGCCACTGGCACTCAAGTGCTGGAAGCGCATCGTGAAGCTCCAGATCGAGCTCGGTGAATTCGAGGCCGCCATCGCTGCGCTGGCCGCCTGGGCCGACGACGCCGCGCTGGGCGAGAGCCCGCGCGAAAGGGCCGCGCGTCTGTACGATGCAGCCGAGCTGGCGCGCAAACGCGGCCACGATCCCAATCGCGCAGCCGCGCTCTACGAGCGCGCCCTGGCCCTGCAGCCCGATCTGTTGGCTGCGCTCGATGCGCTCGAGGGCCTGGCCGCTGCCGACGGCGATTGGCCGCGCCTGGCCAGCCTGCTCGAGCACAAAGTGGAGGCGCTGGCGCGCCGGCCCTCCGAGTGCCGCGCCGTGCTGGCCCGACTGGCCGAGGCGCTGGAGCGACTGGGCAAGCCGGCCGAGGCGCGGGCGGCGCACGAGCGCGCCCTCGCCATCGACGCCGACTATCGGCCCTCCCTTCTGTGGCTGGCGCGCGATGACCTTGCGCGCGCTGAAAGGCGCGCCGCCCAGACGCGCTGGGCGCGCGTGGCCAGGCTGCGCGACGCCACGCCCGACGATCGCCTGGAGGCGGCGCTCACGCTGGGGCGCCTTGGCGCCCAGGCCGGGCGCGACCGCGAAGCCGAGCACCACTTTCGGGCCGCGCTCGAGCTTTCCCCCGCCTCCGACGTCGCCCTGGAGGGGCTGGACGAGCTGTATGCCCAGGCGGGCCGTGATAGCGAGCTGGCGTCGATCCTGGCCCGCCGGATCGAGCTCGAGCGCCGTCCCGAACGGCTGCTCGAGCTGGGCCTGCGCCTGGCCTCCCTGTACAGCGAGAACCTGGGCAAGCGGCGCGAGGCCATCGCGTGCTACCGGCAGGTGCTGGCGCTGCACCCGACCCACGCGGGCGCGCTGAGCAAGCTGGCCGCCCGGGCGCGCGAGGAGCGCGCGTTTGCCGATCTCGCGTTCGCGCTCGAGCGGCTGGCCGAGATCGCGGGCAGCGCAGCGCCCGCAGGCGAGCTGGGCCTGCCCCGGGCGGCCGCCCTGCACGTCGAGATCGCCGAGCTGTATCGCGAGCGCTTGGGCGATCCGGCGCGCGCCCAGCTGCACCTCGAGCGCGCGCTCGCGCACGATCCGTGCGACCGTGCGGCCCTGGAAGCGCTCGAGCGCAGCGCGCGCGAGCGGGGCGATTCAGGCGCGGTGGACCTTCTTCTGGGCCGGCGCGTCGAGCTGGAGGAAGATCCGGCCCGCCGCGCCCGCATGCAGATCGAGCGCGCGCAGGTGCGTCTTTCGGCCGGCGATGCGGCGGGCGCACGGGCGCTCTTGGCCGGGTTGGGCGACGAAGCGCCCGACCAGGCGCTCGCCCTGCGCGCCGCCATCGACGAGCAGCGCGGCGACCCCGGGGGCGCCGCCGCGGCGCTGTCGGAGGTGGCACGGCGCGCGCGCGCGCTGGGCGACACCAGCGCGGAGGCCGACGCGCTGCGCAAGCTGGCTCCGCTGCTCGAGGGCGCGCTTGCGCGTGCGGCCGACGCCGAGCGCGCCTGGGCGCGCCTTGGTGAGCTCGATCCATCCGACCTGACGGCCGCCGAGGCACTGGTGCGGCTCAGCGCGGCGGCGAGGAGCCCGGCCGAGCGCACGGTTGCTCTCGAGCGGCTGCGTGAGGCCTTGCGGCGCTCGTTCGCCCCACCCGCTCGCGAGGCCGCGGTCGTGCGCGAGCTGGCCGAAATCCTGTCCGCCCAGGGCCGGACCGCCGATGCGCTGGCCCGGCTCAGCGAGGCGGCCACGCTCGCGGACAGCGCGGACGCCTGGCGCGAGCTGGCCACGCGAGCCAGCGCTGCCGGCGACCTCGTGCTGTCGGCGCAGGCGTGGGAGCAGCTGGCCGCGCGCTCGGCCGAGCCGATCGCGCGCGGCGAGGCCTGGTTGGCCCTGGCCGACCTCGCGACCCGGCTTCACGACCCGGCCCGAGCCCGCGCCGCGCTCGCGCGCTCCCTTCCCGATCTGCCGCCCTCTCCGCTGCGGGAAGCGGTCCTGCGCCGGCTGGCCGCCGCCCAGGCGGAGGCCGGTGAATCGGAAGCCGCGGCCCGGCTCCTCGAGGAGCTGGGCGGCGCCGCCGAGGGCGAGGACCTGTTCCGTCTGGCCGAAGCCTACGAGCGCACCGGCCGCCCCGCCGAGGCGCACGCCACCTTCAAGCGCCTCGAGCAGGGCCCGCGCGCAGTCGAGGCCCGGCGCCACCTGGTGCGCCTTGCGCGCGCAGCCGGCCCGCCGCACGAGCTGGCACGTGCTCTCGAGCGCATGTCCGCCGATCCCGCCGAGCCCGGCGAGCGCGCGAGCGCCTTGCGCGAGGCGGCCCACCTTTTCGCGAGCGCCGGCGAGGACCAAGACGCGGCCCGCTGTGCACGCGCGCTGCTCGCGCTTGCGCCCGGGGACGCGCAGGCGGTGGCCCTGCTCGGGCGCGTTCTGCCGATCGACGATTTTGGCGAGCTGGTCGATCAGCAGGCGGCGCAGGCGCCGCCCGAGAGCCACGCCCCGCTTCTTCTGGCCCTGGCGGAGGCGGCCGGGGCCAGCGAGCGCGGTGCCGAGGCGCTCGCGCGCGCGGCGGCAGCCGAGGCCGATCCGGCCCGGTCGAATGCGTTTCAGGTGCGTGCGGGCGAGCTGCGCGCCGCGCTGGCCGAGCGCGCGGGCGATCTCGCGGCCGCCGAAGCCGCGCTGGCCGAGTTGGTGGCGATCCATCCCGACCCGCGTCTGGTGCTGGCCCGCCTGGTCGAGCTGTCGACGCGGCGCGCCGACCCGGCTGCCCGCGAGCGGCATCTGGAGGCCACGCTCGGCCGCTTCCCCGACGACCAGTCGGCACTGGCCGCGCTGTTTCCCATCTACCGCGCGCGCGCCCAGAACGCCGAGGCCGTGCGGCTCGGCCTGCGCCTGGCCGAGCGCGAAGGCGATGAGGCTGCACGCGGACACCTGCTGGCCGAGCTGGCCGAGCTGGCCGAGGGCAAAGAGGGGCTCGACCTGCTGGCGCAGGCGGTGGTCCTGCTGCCCGACCCGCGGGCCGCGCTGGGCCGGCTGGTCGAGCGCGCCGCCCTGGCCGCGGACCGCGACGTCGAGATCGACGCGCTCACCAAGCTGCATCCGCTCGCCGACCCGGCTGCGCGGGGTCCGCTCTCGCTGCGGCTGGCCCAGCTTCTGCATGCGCGCGGCGACCTCGCGCGAGCGCGCCTGTGCGCGTGGCGTGCCTCCGAGGAGCTGGAGGGAGCGGGCGAACGCGCGGAGGCGCTCGCGCTGGCGGCGGAGCTGGCGGATCAGGAGGGCGAGCTCGAGGAAACCTGGGAGGCCTACGTCGCTTTGCGCGCAACCGGAGCCGCGCCCGCCGACGCGCTGGCTCGTCTGGCCGCGCTGGCCGACGCCCGCCACGATCCGGCCGAGCTTGCGGCCACGCTCATCCAGGCCGCCGAGCGCGTGGGTGATTCCGATGGCCCGCACGCGGCCACCCTGCTCGGCCAGGCGGCCGCGGTCTGCTCCGATCGGCTGGCCGATCCGGAGCGCGCGGCGGCCCTGTACGAGCGGGCGCTGGCGCTGGCGCCGAGCCCGCACGCGCTGGCCGCGCTGGGCAGCCTGTACGCGCACGCGCTGGGGCAGCCCGACCGGGCGGCCGAATGCTGGACCCGCGCCCTGGCGGCCGACGACAGCCTGACCGAAGTCCTGCTGCCGCTCGCCGGCTACCACGACCGGTCGGGCGAGGACGCGCCCGCGCTCGACTACTATGCGCGCGCGCTGGCCGCGGGTGCGGTCCCGGCCGCCGAGCGCCCGGCCGTCCGCACGCGCATGGCCGAGCTGTGTGAAAAGGGCGGCGATCTCGAGGGCGCGCGCATCGCGCTCGAGGAGGCGGTGGCCGAGGATCCCTCGTTCACGCCCGCGCTGCGCGCGCTCGAAGCCAGTCTGCGCCGGCGTGGCGATCCGATCGCGCTGGCCGAGACGCTCATCAAGCGTGCGCTGACCGAGGAAGACCCCCAGAACGCCCAGCGCCTGCTCGAGGCCGCCAAGCTGTACGAGCGGTTGGGCCTGCAGGACCATGTGGCCGCGCTCGAGGAGGCGCTGGTGGCGGCCGCGCTCGAGGCCGGGGTCGAGGACGACGCCCAGCGTCACTTCGACGCCGGGCGCTGGGACGAGCTGGCGCGGCTGCTCGACCAAGAGCCGGCCGCCGCCACCCGCGTGCCGGCCGCGCGCATCCGCGATGCGGCCGCCCACGCCGAGCATGCGGGCCACCTGGACGCGGCGGCGCGCCTGTACACGCACGCGGCCAACCTGGATCCTGATGATCGCGATGCGCCGGCCGCGCTCGAGCGGGTCCACCGCGCGCGCGGAGACATGGACGCGGTCTCGGAGGCGCTGGGTCGCCAGATCCAACTCGCCGACGACCGCCTGGTGCGGGCTCGCCTGTGGTATCGGCGCGCCCTTCTGTACCGTGAGCTGGGCCGCGAGGCCGAGACCTACCGGTGCCTCAAGGACGCGCTGTCGTGCGATCCCGACCTGCTCGAAGCGGTGCAGCTCGCGCGCACGCTGGCCGAGCGGCGCGGCCAATGGGCGCTGGTGGCCGAGCTGTACTATCGCGAGATCGCGGCCACCTCGGAGCCGGTGGCACGGGGCCGTCTGCACGCCGCGCTCGGGCGCGTGCTCGAGGAGCGTCTGCTCGACGCCGAGCAAGCGCTGCGAAATTACGAGCAGGCGCACGAGGTCAGCCTGGGCGATCCCGAGGTGCTGCAGGCGCTGGCCCGGCTGCATGCCGAGAATGGCCGCTTCCGCGAGGCGGCCAGCTTCGCGTCCCAGGCCGCGCGCCACCAGCCCGCGACCGCACGGGGACCCGCGCTGCTGGCCGCTTCCGACTACAGCGCCCGCGCCGGCGAGCTCGAGCGCGCGCGCGGGTGGGCGCTCGAGGCGGCCCGCGTGGGCAGTCTCGAGGTGGCGGGCGTGGCCCTGCGCCGCCTCGCTCGCATGGTGCCGGAGGGCGGCGGCGGGCTGCGCGCCGAGCGCGATGCGCTCATGGCGCGGCTGCGGGCCGACATCGATCCGGATGCCGCCGCGGTGCGCCTGCTCCGGCTGCTCGAGATCGAGCTCCTTCTGGGTGACGATCAGGCGGCCGACGTGCGCGCGCAGGAGCTGCTGGCGCGCGCGCCCGGCGACGGGCTCGCGTTCGCGGTGCGCCGCCGTACGTTGGCTGCCCGCGCCGACGAGCCCGCCCTGGCGGCCCTCTACCAGACGCGCGCATCCGCGATTGCCGATCCGGACGAGCGCGCGCTGCTGTACATCCAGGCCGCCGCGGCTGCCGAGCGGCTGGGCGAGCTGGAGGCGGCGGCGGTGGTGCTCGATCACGCCCTCGACGCCGCGCCCACGAGCTTCGACGCCCTGCGCGCGCGCGCCGACCTGTCGTTCCGGATGCAGGATTGGGAGCACGCGAGCGCGCTCTACGGTCGGGCGGCCGATCTGTCGCCGCAGGCGGCCGCGCAGGTTGCGTTCCGGCGCGGCGAGCTGGCCGAGATCCAGGGCGACCCGGCGCAGGCCGAGGCCGAGTTCCGGCGGGCAGTTTCGACCGACCGCAAGAGCGTCCCGGCCCATGAAGCGCTCGCACGCGTGCTCTTGTGGCGCGGTCAGCTCGACGCGGCCCTGCACGAGCTGCGCACGCTGGAAAACCTGCTCCACGCCACCGAGGTCGACCGCCTGACCGAGGTGCGCCAGCAGATCGGCGAGCTGGCCGTGCGCCTGGGTCGTCCGGCCGAAGCCCGCGACGCGCTCGAGCTGGTTTTAGCCCATGACGCCGCGCGGGTGCCTGCCATCGAGCTTCTGGCCGGCGTGTACGCGCAGCTGGGCCTGTGGGAGCAGGCGGCGGCTTTGCAGGGCCGGCTGTCGCAGCTCGCCGACGTGCCCACCGAGCGCGCCGAGAAGCTGTACCGTCAGGGCGAGATCTACCGGCTTCAGATGGGCGACATGGAGCGCGCGGGCGACTGCTATCTGCGGGCCTCGGATCTGGATCCGACACACATCCCGACGCTGTGGCGCGTGACCGACTATTTTTTCAGCGTGCGCGACTGGGAGCAGCTCATCGGAGTCGCGCGCGACCTCGGCGCCGCCGGGGCCCGTCCCACCGACTCGCTGGCGCCGCCCGCGCACGAGGTCATGGTCGGGCTGGCCCACGCGCTGCGCGGTGATGTGCCAGCGGCGCGCGCCTGCCTGGCTCAGGCCGGGCTGGGCGATCTGGCCAGCCATGCCGCCTACGCGCTGCGCACGGCCGGCCTCTACGGGCTCGCGGCCGCCGACGCGGTGATCGACGCCGCGGCCGACGTGGCGGGCCTTCCGAGCGCGCTCGAGTCGCTGGTCGCAATCGATCCGGCCGATGCGGGCGCGCACCGCTTGCTGGCCCGCCTACGCGAGCGCCAGGGCGACGGGCGCGCGGCCGTTCACCTGGCTGCCCTGGCTTTCCTGGGCGACGGAGCGGCCCTCAAGCTGGCGCGCCCGCTGGCACCCGCGCCGCCGGAGCTTTCGGAAAAAAGCGCCCGCGCGCTCGTGCACCCGGAGGCGCGCATCCCACTGCGCGCCGCGCTGATCGAGCTGGCGCCCCTGCTCAGCTCCCAGGACCCGCCGCCGGCGGGCGCGCACAGCCCGCCCAGCGATTTTTCGGCGCTGGTGTTCGATCTTCTGGGCCGGCTCCAGATGGACCTGGTCGAGGTCCTGGTGGTCGAGAGCGGCCGCGTGGTGCCGGCGGGGCGGCCGCCGGCGACGCTGTACGTACCGGAAAGCGCGCTCAAGCTGCCGGTGGGCGAGCTGCGCTTTCTCACTGCCCGGGCGCTCGAGCTTTTGCGCGTGGGCGCCGCCGAATGCGCGGGCAAGAGCGCCGACCAGGTGGAGGCCCTTCTGGTCGACGCGGTCTCGCGGTTGCGCCGGCGCGACGACGTGCCCGCCGACGTCGTCGATGCTTTCGCGGCTGCGCTGGCCCCACCCACCGACCTGGGCGCGTGGCTCGAAGGCACCGTGCGCACGGCCGGCCGGGTGGCGCTCCGGGCCACGTCCGATCTCCTGGCTGCCCTGCACGCGCTGGCGCGGCTCGAGCCGGTCAAGGGGCCGGCCCAGGATCCGGCCGACCTCCTGCGCGCGCCCGCACTGGCCGACCTCTGCCGCTTTTCGCTCGGGTTGCTGGGCACACTAGGCACAGAAGACCCTAGCGCGGGGCCCGAGGCCCCAGCCTCCGGCCGCTAAGCGTCTGAATTGGCAAGATTGCTCAGAGAGGCACGCAATCTGCTATGCTCCCAGGCGATGCATCGCCAGCCCACCGCCGTCCGGCTGCGCCCGCGGGTGGCCGCCCGCTTCCTGGTCCGCTACTGCATCGAGGGCGCCGAGCACGAGCTGCGCGGCGGCGTGGCCACGGATCTTTCGGAAGCGGGCCTGTTCCTGCATGACCCGTACACCGCCTCGCTGGAGCTGGGCACGCGCCTCCACCTGGGTCTGGACGCCGGCGGTGGCGAGCTGGTCGCAGCCGCTGCCGTGATCGTGCATCGCCGCTCCGAAGGCTGCGGCCTGCGCTTCGAGTGGCTGACTCCCGAGCATCAGCGCCGCCTGGCCGCCCTGCTCGATTCCCGACGCCGAGAGATCTTCAGCTCGCTCTTGCGCCAGACCCAGCGAGAGCTGGCCCGCCGGCCGGCGTAGCGTAGAGCCCTCGACCCCTCGACCCCTTTCAAGGTAGACTGCCGGCCGATCCGGGAGGAACCATGTCCACGCGTACACTCGCAATCATCGCGGCCTGCGCGCTCGCGTGCGCAGCCGAGCATAAAGCGTCCTGGGAAGTCAAGAATCCACCGCCCGCCGGCAGCGGCGGCGGCTCCGAGGCCGACTACAAGCAACTGGTCGCGCAGGGCGACGCGGCCTGGGCCGAGCGCGGCGACAAAGACAAGCTGATGCGCGCGATCTACGCCTGGGAAGGCGCGGTGCGCGTCCAGCCCGCTGACTGGCAGACCTTTGGCAAGCTCGCGCGCGCCACCTACCTGCTCGCCGACGGCTTCTTGAACCCGCTCGTCATCCCCGATGGCGACAAGGCCAAGTACGAGGAGATGCACGAAAAAGGCATCCGCTACGGCGAGCTCGCCATGTCCAACTACTCGCCCGAGTTCCGGGCCAAGGTGCAGGCCGGCGCCAAACCCGAGGACGCGGTCGAGCTGATCGGCAAAGACGGCATCGCGACCATGTATTGGTACGCGGCCAACCTCGGTCGGTGGGCCAACTCCAAAGGCTTCACGACCCGGCTGGCGCAAAAGGATCGCATCCTCAAGATCATGCGGCGCTGCCTCGAGCTGGATTCGGATTTCTTCTACGCGGCCCCGCATCGCTATTTCGGCGCCTTCTACGCCATCGCGCCCTCGTTTGCGGGCGGCGATCTCGACAAGTCGCTGCAGCACTTCCAGACCGCCATCCAGAAGTCGCCCAACTACTTCTCGACCCACGTGCTGTTCGCCGAGAACTACGCGACCAAGAAAGGCGACAAGGATCTGTTCAAGAAGCAGCTCGAGTTCGTTCTGCAAACCCCCGAGAACGTGCTGCCCGACGTGGTGCCCGAGCAACGCATCGAGAAGCTGAAAGCCAAACGCCTGCTGGATCAGATCAATGAGAAGTTTTAGCCGCGTCCTCTGGGTTCTCTCAGTTCTCTGCGCTCTCTGCGCCGCCTCTTCCGGCGACGAAATCGTGGTCAAGATGGGCACCATGGCGCCCGAGGACACGCCCTGGCACAAGCAGCTGCTGCGCTACAAGCAGCAGGTCGAGAAGGCCACCTCGGAAAAGGTCAAGATCAAGATGTTCATGGGCGGGTCCAAGGGCGCCGAGGACGCGCTGGTCCGGCAGTGCGCGCAGGGCTCGCTGCAGCTCATCGGCGTCTCGACCGGCTCCATGGCCTCGATCGCGCCCGAGCTCGACGCGTTCGAGCTGCCCTATCTGTTTCGCGACTACGCCGAGGCCGACCGCGCGCTCGACAACCCGCGGGTCACCGAAGCGGTCCGCAAGATCCTGGCCCAGAAAGGGCTGGTCTTCTTCTTCTGGTCCGAGAACGGATGGCGCAACTTTGCATCCAAGGGCCGGCCCATCCACACGCCCGCCGATCTGCGCGGCATGAAGATGCGGTCGCAGGAGAGCAAGGTCCACATCGAAATGTGGAAGGCCTTAGGTGCGGCCCCGGTGCCTATCTCGACGCCCGAGGTGCTGTCGGCCCTGCAGACCGGCGTGGTCGATGGCTTTGACCAGACCGCGCTGTTTGCGTTCGCGGCCTCCTGGTACCAGGGGGTCAAGCACTGGACCGTGTCCGACCACATCTACCAGCCCGCGGTGGTGGCGTACTCGAAGGTCTGGTTCGATAAGCTGCCCAAGGACATTCAGGACAAGCTGATCGCCGATGGGCCCGGCCAGACCGCGTACGGCCGCAAGCTCATCCGTTCGATGAACGAGCCCCTGCTCGACAACCTGGGCGCGGCCGGCGTCACCGTCTACAAGCCTTCGTCCGCCGAGAAGGAGGCCTTTTCGAAGGTGCTGGCGCCGCTGGCCGCGCGCGTGCGCTCTCATCTGGGCGCGAGCGGATGGGAGCTGCTCGACTTGATTAAGAAATCCGTTGCGCCCTGAGAGCGCCACCGCTTGACGTACGTCCAGTGATGGTTACCTTGCGAGCACAACCAACATGCTCGCACATGGTGGACGCAACTACGCAAAAACCGCGCTCCTTCTGGGCCTGCTGACGGGCCTTCTGGTGGGCGTCGGCTACTGGCTGGGCGGAACCAGCTGGGCCGTCTACGGCCTGATCCTGGCCGGGGTCATGAATTTTGCCAGCTACTGGTGGTCGGACCGCATCGTGCTCGCGCTGCACGGCGCGCGCCCGCTTCCGGAGCCCGAGGCGCCCGAGCTGCATCGGATCGTCGAGCGGCTGGCCCAGCGCGCCGGCATCCCCAAGCCACGCCTCTACTCGGTGGCCGACCGCGCGCCCAACGCATTTGCGACCGGCCGCGATCCCGAGCACGCGGTGGTGTGCGTGACCGACGGCATCCTCGAGCTGTGCGATGCGCACGAGCTCGAGGGCGTGCTGGCGCACGAGCTCTCGCACGTGACCAACCGCGACATCCTGATCTCCTCGGTGTCGGCGACCATGGCGGGCGCCATTGCGCTCATGGGTCGGCTGTTCTTTTACGGCGAGCTGTTCGGCGGCGGGCGGGACGACGATCGGCGCGGCGGCGCCGGGCTGGCCCTGCTGGTCAGCCTGATCGCGGGCCTTCTGGCCACGCTGGCCCAGCTCGCGGTCAGCCGGTCGCGCGAGTATGCGGCCGATGCCACCGGTGCCCGTCTGGCCGGCAGCCCGGACGGCCTGCAAAGCGCGCTCCGCAAGCTCGCCGTGGTGTCGCAGCGGGTGCCCATGCAGAGCGCATCGCCCGCCACCGCGCACCTTTACATCGTGGCCCCGCTCTCGGGCAGCGGGGGCGCGCTGTCGCTGTTTCAGACCCATCCGCCGCTCGCGAAGCGCATCGAGCGGCTCGAGCAGATGAAGCGGGAGATGGCCCATGGCTAGGCTCGATAAGCTGACCGTCAAGGCGCGCGAAGCGCTGACCCAGGCGCAGGAGCTGGCGGGTGCCCGCCAGCAGCAGGAGATCCAGCCCGAGCACGTTCTTCTGGCTCTGCTCCAGCAGGAGGGCGGCATTGCGGCCGCCATCGTGCGCAAGGTGGGCGCCGACCCGACCGCGCTCGAGCGCGACCTCGAGCGCGCACTGGGTGAGCATCCCCGCGTACAGGGCGCCATCGACATTTACTTCTCGCGTCGGACCAAGGAGCTGCTCGATCAGGCCGCGCGCGAGGCCGACCAGCTCAAGGACGAGTACCTGTCGTCCGAGCACCTCCTGCTCGCGGCCGCGCACAAGGACCTGGGCGCCGTAACCCGCATTTTCAGGCAGGCCGGGCTCGACTACGAGACGCTCCTGCGTGCGATGACCGAAGTGCGTGGCACCCAGCGGGTGACCGACGAGAACCCGGAGGAGAAATACCAGGCGCTCGAGCGCTACACGCGCGACCTCACGGAGCTGGCGCGCAAAGGCAAGATCGACCCGGTGATCGGGCGCGACGACGAGATCCGGCGCTCGCTCCAGATCCTGGCCCGCCGGACCAAGAACAACCCGGTGCTGGTGGGCGAGGCCGGCGTGGGCAAGACCGCGATCGTCGAGGGCATCGCGCAGCGCATCGCGGCCGGCGACGTGCCCGAGTCGCTCAAGAACAAGCGCATCCTGGCGCTCGATCTGGGCCAGCTCGTGGCCGGCACCAAGTACCGCGGCGAATTCGAGGATCGGCTGAAGGCGGTCCTGAAAGAGATCGAGAAGGCCGAGGGCCGCGTGATCCTGTTCATCGACGAGCTGCATACGCTGGTGGGCGCGGGCGGGGCCGAGGGCGCGGTCGATGCTTCCAACATGCTCAAGCCGGCGCTCGCGCGCGGCGAGCTGCGCTGTATCGGCGCCACCACGCTCGACGAGTACCGCAAGTACATCGAGAAGGACAAGGCGCTCGAGCGCCGCTTCCAGCCCGTATTCGTGGGCGAGCCCTCGATCGAGGACACGATTGCGATCCTGCGCGGTATCAAGGAGAAGTACGAGGTTCACCACGGCATCCGCATCCGCGATGCCGCGCTGACCGCGGCTGCGCGGCTGTCGGCGCGCTACATCACCGACCGCCACCTGCCCGACAAGGCGATCGACCTCATCGACGAAGCGGCCAGCCGGCTCAAAATGGAGATCGAGTCGCTGCCGACGCCGATCGATCAGGTCCAGCGTAAAGTGGTGGCGCTCGAGATCGAGAAGCAGGCGCTGGCCAAGGAGAAGGACAAGGCCTCGCGGCCGCGGCTGAAGGTGGTGGAGCGGGAGATCGCCGAGCTGCGCGAGCAGGCCGACGCGATGAAGGCGCGGTGGCAGCGCGAGAAGGAGATCATCGGCGAGCTCAACCGCATCAAGGCCGAGATCGACCAGGCCAAGACCGAGGTCGATCTGGCCACCCGCCGCGGCGACCTCAACCGGGCGGCCGAGCTGCGCTACGGGCGCCTGCCCGAGCTGGAGAAGCAGCTGGCCGCACGCAACGCCGCGCTTTTGGAGGCGCAGAAGGGCGGCTCCTTCCTGCGTGAGGAGGTGACCGAGGAGGACATCGCGGCCATCGTCTCCAAGTGGACCGGCATCCCGGTCGAGAAGATGCTCGAGGGCGAGGCCGGAAAGCTGGCCCAGATGGAGGAGCGCCTGCACACGCGCGTGATCGGCCAGGACCAGGCCATTGCAGCGGTTGCGAACGCAGTGCGGCGCGCGCGGGCGGGCCTGCAGGACCCCAACCGGCCCATCGGGTCGTTCATTTTCCTGGGCCCGACCGGGGTCGGCAAGACCGAGCTGGCGCGCGCGCTGGCCGAGTTTCTGTTCGACGACGAGACCCACATGGTGCGGCTCGACATGTCCGAGTACATGGAAAAGCATTCGGTGTCGCGGCTGATCGGCGCGCCGCCGGGCTACGTGGGCTACGACGAAGGTGGTCAGCTCACCGAGGCGGTGCGGCGGCGGCCCTACTCGGTGGTGCTGTTCGACGAGATCGAGAAAGCGCACCCAGATGTGTGGAGCTCGCTTTTGCAGGTGCTCGATGACGGGCGCCTGACCGACGGCCACGGGCGCACGGTCGATTTCCGCAACACGGTCGTCATCATGACGTCCAACCTGGGCTCGGAGCTGATCCGCGACGTTCAGGAGATCACGACGGCGGTGGAGGAGCGCATCCTGGAGCGGCTGCGCGCCACCTTCAAGCCCGAGTTCCTGAACCGCATCGACGACGTGGTGGTGTTCCACAAGCTGGGCAAGGCCGAGCTGGAGAAGATCGTGGAGATCCAGCTGGCGCGCTTCCGAGCGCTTCTGGCCGAACGGCAGCTCGAGCTGGTGCTGGCGCCGGAGGCGCGTGCGCTCCTGACTGAGCGAGGTTATGATCCTTCGTATGGAGCCCGGCCGCTCAAGCGCGCGCTGCAGCGTTACCTGGTCGATCCGCTGGCCAAGGCCATCATCGCGGGCCAGTTCGTGCCCGGCGACATCATCCGAGCCGAGCGCGCGGGCGACGAGCTCAGCTTCAAGAAGGGAGGGCGCAGCAAGGAAGCCGCGGCGTAGCGCGCCATGAAGGATTACTATGCCACGCTCGGGGTCGCCGAGACCGCCAGCGCGACCGACATCAAGAAAGCCTACCGGCGTCTGGCCAAGGAGTACCATCCCGACGCCACCGGTGGCGACCGCAAGAAGGAATCGCGCTTCAAGGACGTCAGCGAGGCCTATTCGGTCCTGTCCGATACCGAGAAGCGCTCGCAGTACGATCAGCTGCGCAAGAATCCGTTCGCGCAGGGCGCCGAGTGGGGCGGCGACACCGGCGTCGACATCGGCGACATTTTTGCGCAGTTCTTCGGCGGCATGGGCGGCGGCAGGGGCGGGCGGCCGCGCCGAAACGGCGGCGGCGGGCGGGTCGAGTTCCACGAGTTCCAAATGGGCGAGGAGCCTTTCCTGGGCGGCATTTTCGGGGGTGCGCGGCGCGGGCGCCGCCGGCGTAGCGAGCCCCAGCAGCTGGCTTTGCTCGACCTGGATCTGAAGGAGGCCGCGCTCGGCACCGTCAAGACGGTGTCGGTATTTGGCAAGACCATGCAGGTGCGCATCCCGTCCGGAGTCCACGATGGCGCGCGCCTGCGGGCGGGCGACGTGTCGTTCCAGATCCGCGTGCTGCCGCATCCCGAGCTGCGGCGGGAAGGCGCCGACATTCACAGCGACCTGACCATTGGATTCGACGAAGCCATGCTGGGCGCCAAGGTCGACGTGCCGACGCTGGACGGACGGGTGAGCGTGACCGTGCCGCCCGGGACCTCGTCGGGCGCGACCCTGCGGCTGCGCGGCAAGGGGGCCGCGCTGGGCGCGGCTGGCGCCGGTGGTGGCGGCGGTGGGGGCGGTAGCGGCGGCGGTGGGGGCGGTGGCGGCGGCGGTGGCGGCGGTGGCGCGGGCGCGCGCGGAGACCATTACGTGCGCATCCGCATCGCCGTTCCCCAGAAGGTCTCGCCGCGCGCTCGCGAGCTGCTGGGCGAGCTGGCACGCGAGCTCCATTTCAAGCCGCGAGGTTAGGCACCAGCCTTGTGCGGCGCGGCCACACGACTTACGTTGGATCCCAACGATGCGCAACGACACCAAACGAGAATCTGGCACGCGGATCGAGCTGGCAGTGTTGCCGCTCCGAAATCTCGTGCTTTTTCCGGGAGTTGTACTACCGGTGGACGTCGGTCGAGCGGCTTCGGTGCGCCTGGTCGAGGAGGTCTCGAGCCGCTCCGGCGCGCGCCTGCTTCTGGCCACGCAGCGTGACCCCCAGGTCGAGGATCCCAAGCCGAACGACCTGTACCCGATCGGCGTCGAGGCCGAGATCTTGAAAGTGGTCAAGCTGGGCGAGGGCCGACTGACCGTCGTCATGCGCTCCCTGGAGCGCCGGCGGCTCGCCGGCTTCGTGAAAACCGAGCCCTACCTGGTCGCGCAGTGCGAGCCGGTTGCCGAGGTGCTCGGCGACCCGGTCCAGCTCGAAGGGCTGGTGCTGGCGGTGCGCGAGGCCGCCAAGCAGCTCATCGCGCTGTCGCCCGAGATCCCCGACGAGGCCGCGCAGGTGGTGGACCAATTGCGCGACCCCAGCCGGCTGGCCGACCTGGCGGTCGCCAACCTGGAGCTGCCCACCGAGGAGCGCATGGCCCTTCTGGCCGAGGCCGACGTGGCGGCGCGGCTGCGCAAGGTACTCTCGCACCTGCAGCATCGGGTCGAGGTGTTCAAGGTCAAAGAGAAGATCGACACCCAGGTGCGCGAGCAGTTCTCCAAGCACCAGCGCGAGGCGGTGCTGCGCCAGAAGCTCAAAGCGATCCAGGAAGAGCTGGGCGAGATGGGTGAGGGCGACGAGGATCTGTCCGAGCTGGAGGGGAAGCTCAAGAATGCGGGCATGCCCGAAGAGGTGCAGAAGGTCGCGCACAAGCAGCTGACGCGGCTCAAGAGCATGCCGCCGGGCTCGGCCGAGTACACGGTCACGCGGACCTATGTCGAGTGGCTCGCGGACCTGCCCTGGTCGAAGGCGACCGAGGACAAGCTGGACCTTGCGAATGCTCGCCAGATCCTGGATGCCGACCATTACGACCTCGAGAAGGTCAAAAAGCGCGCGCTCGAGTACCTGGCCGTGCGCAAGCTGGCGCCGGGCAAGAAGGGACCGATCCTGTGCCTGGCCGGCCCGCCGGGCGTGGGCAAGACCTCACTCGGCAAGTCGATCGCGCGTGCGCTCGGGCGCGAGTTCGTGCGCATCTCGCTGGGCGGCGTGCGCGACGAGGCCGAGATCCGCGGC
>DATFWX010000242.1:0-7154 GCA_035258845.1 Polyangia bacterium
CCCACACCCTTCTTCCATGACCCTGTCCTCGAAGCCGCTTCGGCGGTGCCGGCCTACGAGCCGCTCAGGACCAGCGGCATCTCGATGTCGTACGGCTTGCCCTCGGACGGCCACGGCAGGTGCCGAATGACGCTTTGCAGGCACTGCCCCACGAAATCGGTGCGATAGGGCATGGGGATGTCCACGCTGGAGGCGCCGCCCGACGCGCTGATCGAGATTTTGACCTCGATCTTGGCGTGAATCAGCGTCGGGTTCTTCTTGAGCGCGCGCTCCAGGCAGATCTTGGCGCCGCGCCGGAAGGGGCTGCCCGGCGCCAGCGGATCTTCGGCCGGTCGGTCGGGCTGCCGCAGCTCGGGCGCCGCCCCCCGCGCCGCCGAATCGGCGTACAGCTGACCCAGGCGATCCTCGCTCTTGCCGGCGGCCGCGACCGTTTTGCCTTTGGGCGGCAGTGGTGCCGGCGCCCCGCGGCGGATCGGAGTGCGTGCCGGCGGGATGGAATCCTGCGTGGTCTTGGTCACGCTTCCGAATTTCTTGGCCGCATCTTCGCGCGCGATCTGCTCCGCAATCTCGGCGCCGATGTCCTCGGGCGACTTCTCCTTCTCCACGATGATGGTGCGCGTGCCTCCGCGCGGGAGCATCACCAGCACCACCACGATCAGCATGAGCGTGGCCAGACCGCCGCCGATGGCAAGCATCTTGTAGAGCCTGTGCTCGCGATGCGGAACCAGCGGCTGCAGCACCGGCGCATGGTCGCCCACCGCGCCCGCGGGCTTGATCGGTGGCACCTCCATCGCGTCCGCGCTGGCGGCGGCCGCGAACACCTCGGCCGACCCGTCGTCGATGCCGGGCAGCTGAAACACGCGCCCGGTCGCGTTGCTCGTGCGCCCCGCGCCCACACCGACCGCCAGCAGCGCGTCCAGCTTGACAATGCGCGAGGGCTCCGTGAACGCGAGGTCGATCTGTCCCGAGCCCGAGTCGCCCCCGGTCCCCGCCGCCGCCGGCGAGGCGGCCGCGAACAGGCTCGCCGGCGTCGGGGTGGGCGTGACCGAGGCCGGAATCGCCGGCAGGCCGGGCCGGGATGGATCCTCGACCAGCTCGTCCGACAGATCGGGCAGGCTGTCGCCCTCGCTGGGGGCTTCGAACTCGGGCGAGAAGCGGTCGAGCGGCGAGCCCTTCTTGGGCGCGGGCGCTTTCTTGGCCGCGGCGCTGGCAGCCGGGGCCGCCAGCGCGCGCTCCTGCCGGGCCTTGAGCGGGCTCTGCCGTGCGGTCGGGAGCGGGCCCGATCGATCGGCCAGCTTACCGTCGGTGGGCCGGGGCACTTCGCGGCGCGGCGCCGCCTTGGCGATCGGCGGCACGGTGCCCTTGCGCTTTTTGAACGTGGGCCGCAGCTCGGGCACCATGTCCGCGCGCTGCCAGTCCTCGAACCCGTCCCGCCACACATAGGCGTCTTCGCGGGCGGTTCCGCGCTCGACCAGCGCGGCCAGCTCCACGAACGGCAGCGGGCCCTGCTGCTGGCCGTCGATCCCGACATACCACTCGTCGTCGATGGCCTCGGGACGAAACTCCGGAAGATCGCTCGAAATGGCCGCGGAGTCGTCCATCTGGCCCGACAGCACGTGCTCGAAGGCGTCGCCGAGCGAGCTTCCGGTTGCGACCGGCTTGCGGGCCGCTCCCGCTGCGCCGGCCGCGCCCAAAACTCCGCCACCGCCCACCGCAGGCTGCTCGGGCCGGCTGTCGGGATCGCGGACCGTGATGATATTCGAGCAGTTTTTGCAGCGAATCTTCAGAATCTTGCGCCGGACCTTTTCGTCCGCGATTGAATACTTGGTCTTACATCGATCGCAGAGAAATTTCATCCTACCCGGTTTGGCTTCGGGTGAGTCTGCACTTTACCATTGCCACCCACCGCCTGCAACCGCGCGAGCAGCGCGCGGTCGAGCAAATGCGCGGCCTTGACGTTGCCTGCGCCCGCCAGCATGTGCTGCTTGAGGCCCGGGGTTTCGGCCTCCAGCTGCGCCAGCAGGCGCTTGACCACCTGGCGCTTCTGGTCGGGCAGCCCACACGACGGGCAGGCGCAACCGACCAGGGGATAGGCCTGCGCGCGCGCATACGCGCGGAGGTCGGCTTCCCAGTTGTAGGCCAGCGGGCGGATGACCACGTGCCGGCCGTCCTCGCTGCGCAGGCGCGGCGGCATGGCAGCCAGCTTGCCCGAGAAGAACAGATTGAGGAGCAGGGTCTCGATGACATCGTCGGCGTGATGACCGAGCGCGATCTTGGTGGCACCCATCTCGCTGGCGAGCGCGTACAGAACGCCGCGTCGCAGCCGCGAGCACAGCGAGCACGGCGTGGCGTCGGGCGCCAGCTTCTCGGCCAGGATGGTCCGAAAATCGTGCGAGACCATCCGCACGTCGATGCCCGCGCGCTCGCGCGTGCGCAGGTGCGCTTCCACCACCTCTTGCTGGTATCCCGGGTAGCCCTGATCGACGTTGACCGCGCACAGCTGGAAGCGGATGGGGGCGCGCCGGCGCAGAAGGATGAGCACGTCGAGCAGTGCGTAGCTGTCCTTGCCGCCCGAGCAGCACACCATCACGCGGTCGCCGTCCTCGATCAGGCGGTAGTCGCCGACGCAGCGACCGGCGCGCGTGACGATTCGTTTCTCCAGGAGATCGCGATACCGAAAGCCACCGCCGCGCTCTCTGATCTGAACTAGCCCGTGCTCTTCCATTGATCTGGCTGCAGCCTTTCCAGCTCGTAGCCGGCCGCGCGCAGCGCCCGCTCCAGCTCGGCGATGTGATCGGGTCCACGCGTCTCCAGCGTCACATCGACCGCGGTCTCGCCCAGGTCGACCTTGCTGAAGGCGCGATTGTGCTCGATCTCGATGATGTTTGCACGCTCGGCGGCGACCACGCCGAGCAGCTTGTGCAGCGCGCCCGCGTGATCTGCGATGTGCACGCGCAGGCGCACGAGGCGCCCATCCTTGACCAGGCCGCGCTCGATGATGCGCGACAGCAGATTCACGTCAATGTTGCCTCCGCCCACGAGCGCGCACACGCGCTTGCCGGCAAGGCCCGTGCGCCCCGAGATCAGGGCGGCGGTGGCGGCCGCGCCCGCGCCCTCGGCCACCGTCTTCTCGCGCTCGAGCAGGAGCAGGACCGCGTTGGCCAGCTCTTCCTCGTCGACCGTGACGATGTCGTCGACGTAGCGCAGCACCACCGGCAGTGTGTGCTCGCCCGCGCGCCGCACCGCGATGCCGTCGGCCAGCGTGGGCGCCGCCGGCAGCGTGACCGGCCGCTTCTCGGCCACTGCCGCCTTCATCGAGGGCAGGCGCTCGGTCTGCACGCCGATGATGCGGATGCGCGGGTTGGTCTCCTTCATCGCCACCGCGATGCCCGCGATCATGCCGCCGCCGCCGACCGGCACCAGCACCGCCTCCAGATAGGGGTTCTGCTCGAGCAGCTCGAGGCCGATCGTGCCCTGCCCGGCCATGACCGCGGGATCGTCGAACGCGTGCACCAGAGTGGCGCCGGTTGCGGCCGCGCGGCGCTCGGCCTCTGCAAACGCCTCGTCGTAGCTGCCGCCGCAGAGCACCACCTCGGCCCCGTAGCCGCGCGTGGACGTGACCTTGATGAGCGGGGTCGTGACCGGCATGACGATGGTCGCGCGCAGCCCCAGGCGGGTGGCGTGATAGGCCACGCCCTGCGCGTGATTGCCGGCCGAGGCCGCCACCACGCCCGCGCGCCGTTCGCCCTCGGCCAGAAGGAGCAGCTTGTTGAGCGCGCCCCGCTCCTTGAACGAGCCGGTCATCTGCAGGTTTTCCAGCTTGAAGTAGACCTTGTTGCCGTAGCGTTTGGAGAAAGTCTCCGAGTAGGCGCACGGCGACTGGTACACCGCCTCGCCCAGCCGGCGGCGCGCGGCCTCGATGTCCGGGAAGGTGATCATCCTTTTCAGGCTCGGGCGAAGAACCGCTTCAGATACTCGGTGTAGGCCTCGGCCAGCGGCAGGTTGGGATCGACGACCAGACGCGGCCCCTCGCCGGGCGCAGCGCCGTTGGGCCGGCGCACGTATATGCCCGCGCCCCGGCGCTGCCAGTTGGGCAGCCCCTCGAAGTCGATCTCGCTGTTGCGCATGATCTCGACCTTCTCGTCCTCGGCCATGTCGGCCAGCACCTGGAGCGTATCGGCGCCCGGCGCGCGACCCTTGGCCAGAATGTACCCGCAGTAGCGATCCAGCGTGCGCAGGCGCGCCTGTTCCTGTCGCCAGCGAAAATACTCGAGCGCAAGCTGCGGGTTGGGCAGCTCGTAGAGCCGGCCCTCGAAGGCCGCGATCCCGCCCAGAAGGAGCGACAGCTTGGCCGACGCCTCCGAGACCAATCGAATGAGCAGCTCGCGCGCGTCGCGGGCTTCCTCCTCCTCGGGCGCGGGCGCGATCAGAACCGAGATCTCGCCCGGCTCGGCAAACCCATAGATGACACCCGTGCCGGCGGCCAGAAGATGCGAGGCGGTCTTGACCATCATCTTGCCAAAGCGCACGTCGAAGGGCTGGGCAAACCCGTTCTCGGGCGCCGCCAGCAGAACTTCGAGATCGCGCACCTGAAGGCGGGCGACCGTCGGAAACCCGGCCATCAGCTCGCGGTCGGCCAGCACCTCGAAATGCTCGAGGTGCTCCGCGAAGCCTTCACGCCTCATTGTGTTCCTTCGCGCCTCGCTCCGGCGCGGCTCGGCGCCTCGCTGTGCGCTCAGCGCTCATCTCGCGGGTAAAGTATCACGCTGGCTTGATTCTGGTCAAATGAACCCGACGAGTGCGCGGTGCGCGCCGAGCACCAGGCCAGGGCCAGCGCGACCAGAAGCACGAGCGAGGTCAGGCCCAGGATAATGGGCACGCGCCGGCCGCGCCGCTCGACCGACGCACCAAACCCGCCCGTGAGCTGGGGCGGGCGGGCCGCCACGCCGCGCTCGTGCGGGCGCGCACCCGTGCGCGCGGGATCTTCGCCCGGCGGCCCGTCGATGATGAGCTCGTCCGACCGATCCTCGAACGCCGACCGCACCGGCACGCCCGCGCCCGCGCTGTCGAGGCGCGAGGCCAGGATGACCGGGCGGCTGCTGAAACCGGAAGCGGACACGGGCTCGGGGTCGGCCGCCGCGTCGGCCAGCTTGGACGGATTGCTCTCGGCCGCCGCGCGCATCGACGGTCGCGAGGGTCGGCGGTCGAAATCCAGATCGTCCTCGGCGGCCGCCGCCGCGCCGCCTTCGGGCTCGGTGCCCCATTCGGCCGCGCGTGCGGCATCCTCGGGGCTGGCCGAAACCGAGCGCGCAAACAGCTCCTTGAGGTAGCGCCCGATGCGCAACGACGACGTGCGCAGCCCGGCTTCAGCCAGAAAATCCTCGAGGTCCTGCATCATCTGCGCGGCCGACTCGTAGCGCTCGTCGCGATGCTTCTCGAGCGCGCGCATCACGATCTGCTCGAGCGCAGGCGGGTAATCGCGGCGAACGAACGTGGGCGGCGGCACCGCCTCGTCGAGCACCCGCGGCATCACTTCCTCGGGCTTGCCCCGATACAGCCTGCGGCCCAGCGTCATCTCCCAGAGCACCACGCCCACCGACCACACGTCGGCGCGATGGTCGACCTCGCCGCCGCGCAGCGCCTCGGGCGCCATGTAGTGGCACTTGCCGGCGATGAGACCCTGCTCCTTCTGCGCCTGGCTCTCCGCGCGCGCGATTCCGAAATCGACGATCTTGGCCACGCCCTCGTAGGTCAACAGCAGATTGGACGGCGAAATGTCGCGGTGCACGATGCGCAGGGCTCGTCCGTCGCCGTCGGTACGCGTGTGCGCATACTCGAGCCCTTCGCACACCATCGATGTGATCTTGACGGCGTGCTCGAGCGGGAGAAAATTCTTGGCCTCGATGCCGCGCCGGGCGACCGCCCACAGGTTCTCGCCCTGGATGTACTCCATGGCGATGTACCAGGTTCCCGCCTCCTGCCCGATGTCGTAGATGTGCACGATGTTGGGATGGTTGAGCGAGGCTGCAATGCGCGCCTCGCCGATGAACATCTGGACTACCTTTTCGTGCTCGACGTAGCGGGGCAGGATGCGCTTGATGACCAGGTCCTTGGAAAAGCCGCCCAGCCCGGTCTGGCGGGCCAGGTAGAGCTCCGCCATGCCGCCCGTGGCCAGGTGGCGCAAGAGCATGTACTTGCCAAACGGCGTCTGGGCAGCGCGACCGGGACTGGAGCGCTCCCTCTTATCCTCGCCCGCCACCCGCAGCCCCTACGCAGTCCCTGCGCCCGCGAGCGCGTCCACGAGCGGCGTTCCGGCAAGCGCCGCCACCGTGCGCGCACACGAGCGCGCGGCCGCGGGCGCGCAGGCGGCGTCGGGCGCCGGGCGGCCCAGAGCCTCTGCCCCCAGCAGCGCGTCCACGGTCGCCGATGCCGACGCCGCCACCGCATCGAGATCGTAGCCCCCCTCCAGGATCGCGACCAGCGGCCGCTCGAGCGCGCGCAGGCGCACCGCCAGCGCGAAGTAGCTCTTCGCATCCAGCTCCATCTGGGCCAGTGGATCGGCCCGGTGCGCGTCGTAGCCCGCCGACACCACGATCAGATCGGGCTCGAACGCGCGCAGCGCGGGCACGAAGATGCGGTCGAACACATGCGCATACTCGGGCTCGCCCATGCCGGCCGGCAGCGGGACGTTGATGGTGTAGCCGCGACCTTCACCCTCGCCAATTTCCTGATTGGCTCCGGTGCCGGGGTAAAACGGGTACTGGTGCACCGACAGGTAGAGCACGTTCGCGTCGCGCCAGAAAATTTCCTGGGTGCCGTTGCCGTGATGCACGTCCCAGTCGACGATGGCGACCCGCTGCGCGCCCCGTGCGCGTGCCGCCGCCACCGCCACCGCGACGTTGTTGAGCAGACAGAAGCCCATCGCGCGGCGCGACTCGGCATGGTGGCCGGGCGGGCGCACGAAGGCGGCCGCATGATCGACCTCGTGCGTGAGCGCGGCCATAGCGGCATCGACCGCCACCCCGGCAGCGGCGCAGGCGGCGTCCCAGCTGCGCGCTGAGAAGTAGGTGTCGGGATCGAGATAACCGACCCGGCCCGGTACATTCTGCGCGAGCAGGTCGACGAAGCGCGGATCGTGTACGCGCGCCAGCTCA
>DATFWX010000243.1:0-26369 GCA_035258845.1 Polyangia bacterium
CGCCCAGTACGGGGTCCTGGATTTCGCCAATGCCCGCCTCGACCTGGGCGCGACCAAGTACAGCGCAGGCATGACCTCGTCGACCGGCTTCTCGTTCGGCATCGGGCTGCCGCTCAAGTACAAGCTGGCCCCGATGTTCGCCGTGACCAGCGGCAGCCAGTACTCGACCGCCTTTGGGTCGGACATCTTCTATCTGACCGCCGTCAGTGGCGCCACCATCTGGAGCTTCGGGGTCCCGATCGGCATCCTGGTGCAGCCGCATGAGATGATCGCTCTGCAAGCGCGCAGCGGTTTCCGGATCGTGAAGGTGGGCGACCTCGACGCGGCCAAGTACGTGCCGGTGGGCGTGGATCTGTTCGTCAACATCATCCAGATGATCGACGTCTTCTTCACGTTCGAGCTGCCGGGCAATACGGACGCCTACTCCGACGAGCGCGACTTCGTCATCGGCGCGCGCGCCCGCTTCGGCGGCGGCAAGTAGCTCTCAAGCCTCAAGCCTCAAGCCTCAAGCCTCAAGCTATTTCCGGCGCTGGCGCGATTCCTCGACCGCCCGCCGCACCAGGTCGAGCAGCACGTGCTGATCGAACGGCTTTCCGATCACGCCGAACACCACGCCCTCGGCCTGCGCCTGCTGCACCTCGGGCAGATCCTCGTAGCCGGTCAGGAGCAGGCCGACGGTGGCCGGGGCGTCGGCGCGCGCATGGCGCAGAAGCTCCACTCCCGACACGAACGGCATCGCATGATCGGCCACCACCACCTCGAACCTCTGCGCCTTGATGAGAGCCAGCGCCTCGCGCCCGTCGGGCGCCTCCTCGATCTGGTAGTCCCAGGTCAGCACGCGCCGCAAGAGGTCCCGGTTGAGCGGCTCGTCGTCGACCACCAGCACCGATGCCTTCTTGGCTTCTTCGCTCATCAGCGCCCCTCGCCGGCCAGCACATGCTCGGGCGGGCGCACCGGCAGCTCGATCACGAAGGTCGCGCCCTGACCGAGCTCGCCCTCGACCGTGATGCGACCGCCGTGGTTGCGCACGATACCTTCCGAAATGGTCAGGCCCAGCCCGGTGCCCTCGCCCACTTCCTTGGTGGTAAAGAACGGATCGAAGATTTTCTCGCGGATCTCGCCGGCCACGCCGGGTCCGGTGTCGGTCACCCGAACCTGCACGCGCTCGCCGGGCAGGGATCGGATCTGGATGAAGATCTGGCCCTCGCCCCGGATGGCCTGGGCCGCGTTGGTGAGCACGTTCATGAACACCTGGTTGATGTGGCCGACGTGGCAGAACACCTTGGGCGCCTCGGGCGCGTAGTCCCTGCGCACCTGAATTCGATTCTTGATGAGCGGCGCGATCAGGTTGAGCGTGGTGTCGATGCCGTCGGCCAGCGAGAATTCCTGCAGCTGCCCGCTGCCGACTCGCGAAAAGGCCTTGAGGTCGCGCACGATGTTGGCCGTGCGCTCGGCGCCCGAGCGGATCGAGCGCAAGAGCTTGTCCGAATCCGCGCGCAGGAAGTCGTACTCGATCTCGTGCTTGCGCTGCTCGATGCGCTTTTTGAGCTCGGGCAGAAGCGGCGCCTGATCGTAGAGCGTCACCAGGTCGATCAGATCCTCGAAGTAACGGGCCAGAAACTCGACGTTGCCGTAGACGAAGTTGATGGGGTTGTTGAGCTCATGTGCAATGCCGGCGATGAGGCGCCCGAGCGAGGACATCTTCTCCTGATGGATCAGCTGCGCCTGCGCGCGCTTGAGCTCTTCGTTGATGCGCTCGAGCGCGACCGTGCGCTCGGCCACCTTCTGCTCGAGCAGCTCCTTGGCCTGGCGCTCGTGCTCGAGCAGCAGCTTGTACTTGTTCTGGATGCGGGCGTCGGCGGTGACGTCGCGGTAGGTCTCGATCACCATGTGGCCCGGGATCGGGGTCGCGGTCACGATCAGGGTCAGCTCCTCGCCGTCGGCGCGACGGGCGTGGATCTCGTCCATGCGCACCGGTCGGCCCAGCTCGAAGGCCTTGCGACCCAGGCACATGCTCTCGCACACCTCGATCGGGAACAGGTGGTAGCAGCATTTGCCTCGCTCGTCCTCGGCCATCTGCGCGAGCTGGCGCGGGCGCAGGCCGGTGTACTGCTGATAGGCCGTGTTCCAGTAGAGCGGGCGCCGGTCGCTGTCGAGCACCACCGCGGCATCGACCGATCCGTCGAGCAGCCTGCGCACATATTCCGGAAGCTCCGGACGGGGAGGCGTGCGCTGCGCCGGCTTCGACAAGGGCTAGGTCTCCGTCAGAAAGGACAGGTAGCGCTCGGGAATGTCGTCGAACTCCATGCGGGTCCCGCACTTGTCGCACCGAAACTCGGGCACGCGGCGGAGATCGCGGGTTGGGAAGTGCTGCGTCACGTCGAGCAGCTTCTCTTCTTCCAGGTTGCAGCTCTCACACACGTAGGGCGCCAGAAAGGAGCGCACCTTGGCCTGGCCGCGGAAATTGAAGATCATGTTGAGCTGGGTCACGATGGCGGGCGAGCAGTGGGTGAACACCAGATCCTGGACCTGCGGCAGATCGCGCACGAAGTTGACCCACTCCCGGACGCCACAGGAATTGATGCGCCGCACGTCGGCAAGATGAAACAGCACGTGACCGCGCAGGCGGCGCTTGAGCTCGGCGAAGTCCGCGTTCTCGTCGATTTCCCCGAAGAATTCAACGCTCGTGAAACCCGGCCGCTCCTTGATCCGCCACGATAGCGCAACCGGGCTCTCGGCCAGCTTCTCCATCCGTCCCTTCTCTGCCACCAACCCAAACTTTGACTCTACCATAAACCCTCGCCTCACTTCTCGGACGGCATCACGTAGTAGCGGCCGACATCGGGCAGCGCCGGCTCGGGCGGGCCCAGGTTGAGCGCCTCTTTGTCCTCGAACCGCACGAGCTCGGGCTCGGCCATCAGCGGCCGTTTGCTCCGGGGCGCCAGGCGCCGCGCCAGCTCGTCGTAGGGGGCCGGGCCCGACACCTTCCAGCCATCGAAGGTGCCGCCGCCCGCGAAGCTGGTGACGCCGCTTTGCACGGCCGCCACCATCTGGGCGGGCAGCCCGGGCCGGATGGCCACGAACGCCGGCAGCGGGACCCGCGCGAGCGCGTCGCCGACCGGCTTTAAGCCCTTGGCGTGGCCTTCGGGCGCGAACACCGCGTCGGCCTTGCCCAGCGACACGGTGGTGACCGCGGATGCGACGTCGGGCGCGGTCTCGCGCTTCGGGAAAAACTTCGCGAGCGGCACCACGCCCTCGAACAGGGCATTTTCCAGGAAAGCGGTGTCCTTGGCCGAGCCGGCGCTGGCCAGGGCCAGCCGCTTGCCCGACAGCTGGAAGGGGGCATTCGCGCCCACGGACGGGCTGGCATAGAGCCGCCAGGGCTGCTCGGTGCGGCCGCTCGTGGTCGCGGTCGCGAGCACTTTCCAGGTGCCGACCCCGCGCCCGGCCAGGTACACCGCGTCTACGATGCCGAAATCGATCTGGCCCTTCTTGATGGCCGCCTCGAGATCGACCGAGCGTGCAAACGCCTTGCCGGTAGCTTGCACGTTGGCGGCGCGAGAGACCTGCTCGGCCAGCCGCTGCACGTAGGCGAACCGCTGCGACGAATCGTCGAACGGCGCGTTGGGCGCAAAGATCGCAATCGTGATCTGCGGCTTCTGCTGCCCGAGGCCGGCCGTGGCCGGGAGTAAAACCACAGAGAACACAGAGAACACGGAGAAAAGAACTCTCAAAAACCTCTGCGTTCTCCGCGTTCTCTGCGGTGAATTCCCAAGGCGGGTCATGGCTGGCCTCCCGCGCTGGCCGCGCCGGCGCCGAGGAAGCGCCGGGTCGCGTCGATCCACTCGCGAACCTTGCCGCCCCGTCCCGACTGCTGCCACAGCTGCAGCGCTTTCTGGATGTCGCCCTGGCGCTCGTAGATCAGACCCAGGTTGACCATGGCCTCGGGCGGCCGCGCGCCCAGCTGCTCGAACTGCTGCTTGGCCTGCGCGGTTTTGCCCTGCGCCAGATCGAGCACCGCCAGGTTGTGCGCGAGGTCGCGCTTGCGCGCCTCGTCCTTGACCTGCCCCGACACCTTCTGCGCATTCTTGAGCGCCGCCAGCGCGGCTGCGTTGTTGCCACGCACATACTCTTCCGCCATCAGCTTCATGTAGGCGGTGAAGATCAGCTCCTTGAACCGCTCGACCATCTCCCCGGACGCCTTGGTCTGCGCCTTCGCAAAGATCTTGATGGCATCGTTAAGGCCCTGGGGGGTGCCCTCGCGGTAGCGCGCGTACGCGATCCAGTAATCGAGCCCGAGCCGGTCGTAGGGTGATTTGAAGTCGCAGCCGCCCACCTTCTGTGCGGCCTGGAACTGGACGACCGCCTGGCCGGCCTTGCCCGCGCCCAAGAAGCCCATGGCCAGCGCGCAGGTCGCGTTGGCGCGCTCGCGCGGCTCCAGCGCCTTCTGATCCTCGAGCACCTTCTGCAGGTCGGCCACGCCCGAGTCGGCCTGCCGCTTCTGCACCGAGTCGTAGCCGCGCGCCAGGTAGGCCAGCGCTCGGTTGCGCCGGACCACCGGCTCGAGCGCACGCGCAGCCGCAATTGCGCCCGCGTTGGCGGCGTTGCTGATCATGTTCATGGCCGCCTGCACGTTGTCGCGCGCGGTCTCGAGCGCCGCCACCGCGTCGCCGTAGCGGCCCACCTGCACGTAGAGCGGCCCCAGCTCGAGCAGCACCTCGGCCATGGGCAGCGCCTGCAGCGAACGCTGGGCAGCCTCGCGTGCCTGCTCGTAGGCCTTGACCGCCTCCTCACGCTTGCCCATGCCGGCCAGCGCACGGCCCAGGATCAGGTTGGAGTCGCGATCCTTGCCGGTCTTGCCGCGCCACACCTCGAGCGGGGGCACCGCCTCGGCGAACCGACGCTGTTGCAGCCGCACCAGGCCCAGGTCGCGATTCGCGATCACCGAGCCGGGCTCGTACTTGACTGCCTTCTCGAGCAGCGGCTCGGCCTGGGCGGCCTTGCCCGCGCGCGCGAACTTGACCCCCTCGCGCACCAGGACCACCACCAGCTCCGCGCGCTTGGTCTGATTCCGGCTGTCCTCGCCGAACGCGGTCTCCATCTCACGCACGCCCGCCGACAGCTCGCCGTTGTCGATCATTGCGCGGCCGAGCTCGAACTTGATGTCCGCGTGATCGGGATTCTTCTTGCTGCCGGTGTCCAGCACCCGCACCGCGACCTTGGTGTCGCCGGCCTTGCGGGCGGCGATCCCGTAGCCGAGGACGGCCTCCACGTTTTGCGGGCCGGTCTCGTCGAAGACCGCCTTCCATTCGGCCTCGGCTTCGCTGTAGCGGCCCAGCGCCGAGGCCACAGTTGCACGGTCGCGTGTCACCTGCCGGTTCTTGGGATCGAGCTGTTTGGCTTTGTATAGCTCATTCTGGGCCAGCCCGAACATCGCGTTGTCGGGCGGCCGCCGGCGCGACGCCTGCTCGATGTACCACTCGGCCATGAACAGCGGACCACGCACGTCCATGGGCTTGATGCGCATGTACTCGCGCAGCAGCTTCTCCGCCTCCGGCTGCGTGACCGCGCAGCGGCCCAGCCAGAGATCAACCACGACGCCGCCCTTGGTGGCAAAGCGCTGCAGCGGCTCCAGCACCCGCCGCGCGCTCGGACAGTCGCCTTTCTTGACGTTCGCAATGCCGAGGCAGACTTTGGCCTTGAACTCCATCTCGGGCGAGTGCTTGGGCCGCAAGATGGCGTCGCAGGTCCTCTGCGCGCTCACGTAATCGTTCTCGTTGTTGTAGATGTAGCCCAACGAGGCCAGCACGTCCTGGTTGTCGGGCGCAATCTTGAGCGCGGCCTGGCACGCCTTCTTCGAGCGCTCCATGTAGGCCTGGTCCTGGGTCCAGTACGTGCAGAGCGGCGCCTGCGCCTGCAAAAGGCTCGGATCGGCCGCGGCCGCCCGCTCGAGATAGGGCAGCGATTTGGCATACTGCCGGGCCCATTTGTTGGGCTGCCCGGTGCGCGGATCGGTGGGCGGTCGGCCGGCCAGCGAGTAGATGGCGGCGCCATGCCACGCCAGCACGCTCGGGTCGCCGATTCCGAGCGCCCCCTCGGCGCGCTCGGCTTCCGCGATCACCTTGTCCTCTTTGCGCTCCTTGACCAGAATGGCCAGGTACAGCTTCCAGGCCGGGATGTAGCTGCCGTCCTTCTGCAGCGCCTGCGCGCACGCCAGCTCGGCCTTCGGCAGCTCGTTGTCGTCGAGCAGCGAGCGGCACCGGTTGGTGTCGTCCTCGGCCGGGTTGGTGCCGCCGCGCTGAGCGAGAGCGACGCGCGTGCCGCCGAGCAGCAGAAGCGCCGCCGCCACAGCTGCGCCCAATGGTTTCATCCGTATATCCTCGCCAGAACCATCGTGATGTCGTCCTTTCGGGGCCGCTCGCCGAAGAACTGGTTGGCCGAGGCGACCACCGTCTCGCGCATCTCGGCGGGATCCATGTGCGCCGCGCGCCGAATGGCGGCCCGGAACCGCTTCTCGCCGTATTCCTCGCCGCGGTCGTTCTCGCACTCGACAATGCCGTCGGTGTACCAGACCAGAACGTCGCCCGGGACCAGCTCCATCTGCTTGGCCGTGTACTTGGATTCCTGCAGATCGCCCAGGCGGTTGCCGCGCGTCATCAGGCAGCCGAACTGGCCGCGCCCGTTGACCTGCCGATACAGGTACGGAAAGTTGTGGCCCGCGTTGGCGTAGGTGATGGTGCGCGTCTTGGGATCGATGATCGACGCGAAGCAGGTCATGACAAACTTGCGCTTCGCGCTCTCGTAGATGGCCCGATTCAAGATCTCGAGCAGGTAGGTGACGGTCAGGTTGTCGTTCGTGATGGCGCGAACGGTGTCGCAGGCCGCCTTGGCGGCGGCCGTGATCATGGCCGAGGGCACGCCGTGGCCGGTGACGTCACCGATGACGACCAGCACTTTGCCGTCGGTCAGGTCGTGGAAGGTCCACCAGTCGCCGCCGCACTGCGTGGCCGGCTGAAAAAAGCCGGCCAGCTTGACGAAGCGGCGGTCGACCGTGTCCGACGACGGCACCAGCGCATCCTGGATCGCGCGTGCAACCTCGAGCTCCTTTTCCAAGGTCGCCTTCTCGGCGGTCTCGCGCAGCAGCACCACCAGCCGGTCGGCCATGTAATTGAAGTTCTCGCCGAGCAGCCCGATTTCGTCGGACGAGGCGACCGGGACCCGCTTTTCCAGGTGACCGCGCGCGATCTCGTCAGCGCCTTTGGCCAGCAGGCGAATCGGCTTGGAGATGGTCAGGCCCTGATAAATCGCGATCCCGGTGCCGAGCAGCACGAACAGGAGGCCGATCAGCGCCGTGCGCAGCCAGGCCGACTGGTACTCGGAGTCGCGCTTGCGTTTGTTCTTGTCGAGCTCCTGGTCCAAAAACTTGAGCGAATAACCGGCCACAATGTAGCCCAAAAGTTGTCCGCCCTCGGCAATCGGGTTGCCGACGATGAGCACATCCTCGGGGCCCACCTTGAGCCGACTCCTGACGACCGTGTCCTTGGCGCCCCGGACCTCGCGCCAGGCCGGGTCGGTGGCCTTCTGCTCGTGCTTCTGCGGATCCGAGGCCGCCATCACCAGGCCGTCCTTGTCGGCCACGTAGAGAAAGGCGGCCTGGTTGTCCTTCTTGGCCACGTCCTGGATCGACAGGCGCAGGTTGTTCCAGTCGTTGTTGACGACCGCCGAGCGGGTGGATCCGGCCAGCGCGGCCGCCAGAGCAAGCCCGCGGTCGGTCAGATTTTTCTCATACTGCTGCTCGAGCGCGCTCGCGGTCTGGGCGAACACCTGATTGAGCGTCACCACGCTGGCCACCCCGAAAAACGCAACGATCATCACGATGATCGTTGTTGTCGCAAGGATCATCTTGACGCTGATGGAGGGACCTCGTCGCTTCTCCATAAGGACGGCTCCGGCACGCCACCTTTTACCCCCAGCGTGCGGATCTTAGCGCGCGATCCCACCCATCGTCAATTCTACCGCCGACCGGCAGCGCCAGAATTGTGGTAAGGTTTCGGTAGCATGGATGCCCTGCAGAACTTCCTCACCATGTTCAAGCAATTCTCGGATGTGCTCACCGACAGCTACTTTGTCGTCGATCTGGAGCGCAACATCGTGGACTTCAACCGGACTTTCTTCTCCATGCTGCCGCGCCAGGTGGCGCGCGGCTTAAAGGGGAAGAAGTGCTACGAGGTGCTGGAGCACGACATCTGCAAGGACAACTGCATTGCCCGCCAGTGCTGGGAGGGCAAGCGGCAGATGCGCCTGGACGAGATCAACTCACGCATCGCGCAGTCCGATCAGCCGGTCCGGTTCATCCTGTCGGCGATTCCGATCCTGGACCAGAACGGCAACCCGGTGGGCGCGCTGGAAGTCCAGCGCAACGTCACCGACGAAGCGATGGTGCAGACCAAGTATCAGGAGATGCTGGACAGCGAGGCTCGCGAGCGCGAGCGGCTGGCCCAGCAGATCCGCGCGCGCACCAAGGAGCTGCTCGAAACCAACCAGACCCTGCTGAGGGTGCAACGCGAGCTCTTGGCTTACAAGAAGGGGCTGATGCTGTAGCAGGCGGCCGGCTGCGCAGTCGGCGCGCGTCCCACCTTGATCGTGTGCTTGCCGGCGAAGAAGACGGCATAGGTCAAAAGGCCGATCGCGACCACCAGCAGCACCACCACCAGCGCGCCGTACAGCTTGCTGCGCGAGGAGGTCATCTCGGACCCATAGCCGACCGGGTTGGCGACGCTGATCGGCAGCCCGCCCGGGCGCGACCCGTAACCGAAGCCGCTGCCGGTGCCGGGCGCCCCGAAACCGATCCCGCTCGCACCGCCGAACGAGCGCGCGCCCGAGGAACCGGTCTTGCCCGAGAAGGCGCTGACAGCCGGAGCGCCGGTCGCGAGCGCCATCTGCGCCCCGGGGCCGCTGCGGCTGACCTGCGGCAGCGACGGCACGGAGGGCAGAGACGAGCCCGTGGAGGTGCCCAGCCCGCCGGTCGTGCTGCCGACCCGCGATCGAATCTTGCGCTCGCCGTCGGTGGGCGTAAACTCCGCCACCACTGCTTCGATCTTCGGGCTCGACAAGAGCTTGTTTTTCATCTGATGGAGGAACGCGAAGTACGATTCCTCCATATCGTCGAAATCCATGACGCCGTCGCATTCGTCACAGCGGCAGATGGGCGCCCGGGGCGGCTCGGCGCTGATCATCTCGCCGGTTTCGACCAGCAGAACTTTTTCGAGATCGCAGGCCGGGCAGAAGTAGGGCGCAAAGAAGCTCTTGACCACGCCCGCACCCGTGAAATTGTTGACCAGATTGATCTGCGCAACAATTGCGGGCGAGCACTCGACCAGAACCGGCTTGGCGCCGATCTTTTCAATCTTGCTCAGCCAATTGACCCAATCGCGCACTCCGCACGAGTTGATGCGTTCGATCTCGCCCAGATCGATGACGGTCGTACCCACCCCGATGCGGTCGGTCAGCTCCGATAGCTCGTTGTCCTCGTCGATGACCCCAGACAGCTTGACGTAGGTGACGTCGTCCCGGTGATGCACGACCGCTTGAAACTTTTGGTTCATGCGATCCTGGCCGGAGTCGTGCGGCGCGCGACTCCTGGCTGTTCTAGCTGCTCATCGATCTTATATGACCCTACCTGGATTGTCCATGTGGGTACCACGTTTACAACCTTCCTCCATCCTGACTCAACGCCGACCGCAGTCGGTGGTAATCCTCACCCAGGTAATAGCGCACCATCTCGGCGCCGCCCGGGACCGCGCCCAGGGCCACCGCACCGTCGCTGCCGACCGCCAGATCGGAGCCGCCGATGCGGACCAGCACCCGCGCTGCCGCGGCCACGTCGTCGCACGAGAGCAGGCCGGCCCGATCGGCGGCCGCCTGCAGGCCGGTCATCCACTGCCCGGGGTCGAGCGCGGCTCCCCCGACGACCAGTTTCTCCAAGGCCTTCTGGGCCTTGCGCGGCAGGGCCTTGACGAAGTCCTGGGCCGGCGGTTCGCGCTCGCTGTCGGGGCGGGACAGCTGGTAGAGGAGGACGCCCACATCCTCGCGCTCGCGCGGGCTCAGCCGCATCAAAAGGCCGTAGCCGCCCCGCAGGGGCTCGAATGCGCGGGCCAACGCGAACCTGCGTTCACTCTCGGGCCGCTCGATGTAGGCGCGGTCGATCACGGCCACTGGCTGGCGCACGTCGAAGGCGACCACGCCGCCCGGCACCCCGTCGGCCACCAGCACCTCGGCGTCCACACCGAACAGGCGCCGCACGTCCTGCGCGACCACGGTCACCCCCGGATCGTCGGCCGGCTCGGGGCTCTCGCCGACGTAGGACATCGGGTACAGCTGCATGAGCTGCTCGCGCACCACGTGGAAGATGTCGAGCAGCGGCCCCTGGGCTTGCGGAGGCAGCAGGAACTGGGCGCGCAGCGGGTCCGAGAGCTGGCCCAGCCGCGCGGTCATGGCCAGACGCGCGCGCAGATTGGCCAGGTAAGCCCGCTCCACGTCCTCGGCGTACCCGAGCATGTCGAGGATGGTCAGCACGCGCGCGACCCGCTCGCGCTCGCCCAGCTTGTCGTAGAGCGCGACCAGAAGCCGGTAGGTGGGCGCGTGCCGGAGGTCGGACTCGAGCACCCGCTGCAGCTCCTCGATCGCGCGCGGCACGTCGGCTTTGTCGCGCGCAAAGATCTCGGCCAGCGCGACCCGATCGTCCGATGCCTCGCGGTCGCTGCCGATGATGCGCCGGTACTCGGCAATCGCGGCCTCGCGGTCGCCGGCGGCCAGGTAGACCTGCGCCAGCCCGCGGTGCAGGGTCAGCGTGCTGCGCGGATCGCGCTCGGCGGCGGCGCGCGCGGCCGCCGTGAGCACGCCCTCGGCGCCCCGGCGGTCACCCTGCGAAGCGGCCCGCTTGGCCAGCGCCAACGCGGGCGGCGGGAAGGCCGGGTCGTACTCGGCCGCGCTCCGGTAGCGCAGGGCGGCCGCCAGCGCATCTCCCTGCGCCTCCAGGATGCGACCTAAGTAGTAGGTGTAGCGCGCGAGCTCCTCGGGGGTCGCAGTATTCTCGGGCGCGGCCGCGATCTCGATCAGCATGTGCATGGTCTTCTGGGCATCGGCGAACCGGCCCAGCAGGTACTGTTCCTGGGCCAGCCGGTAGTAGCCTTCGCGGTCGCGCGGATGCAGGCGCAGAAGCTCCCGCAGCGCAGCCGCCGCCTGCGCAGGATCCATCAGGCAGTCCGACCAGATGGCAGCCAGCTTGTAGTGGGCGGCCGCGCGCGTCTCGGGCGGCGGCTTGCGTGCCAGCAGCTCCTCGACCACCCGCACGGCGTCGTTGTACCGACGCAGGCCGATCAGGAGATCGATGAGCGGCTCGGCCACCGACAGCTCGTCGGGGTCGAACGCGATGGCCTCGCGGAACGCAGCTTCGGCGGTCGCGATGTCGTAGTCGGCCTGCGCCAGCGTGCCGGTCACCACCAGCACCCGCGCCAGCCCCTTGCGGTCTTCGCGGCGCCGGTAGATCTTCTCGAGCTCGCGGAACGTGGCCGCGAAGTCGTAGCTGTCGGGGGCGGCCCGGCACAAACCGGCCAGCGCGTCGAGCGCGTCCATGTTGTCGGGCTTGATCTCGAGCGCGATAACCAGGCTCTCGGCCGACCCGCGCGGCTCACCCACCTCGCGCTGCACGATGCCGCGCTTGCGATAGAACTCGCTGCGCTCGAGCGGTTCGCCCTCTCGCGCCGCCTTTTGCGCCAGCACCTCGGCCAGCGGCCGCGCGTTCTGCCAGTCGCCGCGCCGCCAGTACAGATCGAACAGCGCCCGATTGGCGGGCTGGCATTCCGGATCGACGGTCAGCGCGCTCTCGAAATAGTGGACGGCACGCTCGAGGTTGTTCAGGTGATCGTTGTAGATCTGCCCGATGCGCGCGAACACGCCCGCGCGCTCCTTGTCCTCCTGCCACAGCTTGACCTCGAGCTCGAGAGTCTGGATGACGCGTTGCCAGTCCTGGCGCCGCAGGTAGAGGTCGCGCAGGCCGTGCACCGCCGGCAGGCACGAGGGCGAGGTCTTGATGGCGGCGTCGTAGTAGCGGATGGCGTCGTCGTCCTTGCCGAACTTGGCCTCCATGACCGACCCGCACTTGAAGTAGAGCAGCGCCTTCTGCTGGCGGTCGGCGGTGACCTTGATCTGCCGGCGCGTGATGTCGACGAACTCGTTCCAGCGCTCGGTGCCCTCGTAGATGCGCGCCAGCGCGTCGAGCGCGTCCTTGTGGCTCGGATCCAGCTCCAGGACCCGCTGCAGGTGCTCGACTGCGCGCTCGACGTCACGCAGGCCCTCCTCGCAGATGGAGGCGATGCGCATGTAGAGCGCGCTGGCGTCGACCGAGTCGGCGGCCAGCTGCAGGCGCGTGCGCAGGATCTCGACCAGCTTCTCGAAGTCGCGGCCGCGCTCGTACGAGCGCTCGAGCGCATCGAGCGCCTCCCCGTCGGTGGGATCGAGCTGGTGGATGCGACCGTACAGGCGCGCGGCCTCTTGCGGGTCCTTGAGCTTGGCCGCCGCCACACGGGCCGCGCGGCGCAGGGTTTCGACACGCTTGTCGTCGGCGCCCGCAGGCAGAAGCTCCGAGCGCTGCTCGTACGAGCCGATGAGCCCCTTCCAGTCGCCCTGCTGCGAGAAGATGGTTTCCAGAAACTTGAGCGCGGTGTCATTTTCGGGATCCAGCTCCAGCACGCGCAGATACGAGGCCGCGGCCTCGCCGGGCTGGCCCAGGTACTGCAGTTGCAGCTGGCCGCGCCGCGAATACAGGTCGGCCAGGCGATAGGCGCGGCACGCGCCCGACTCCACCAGCGCGATGGCCTGCTCGTACAGCTCCATGGCGTCGCGCCAGCGCTCGCGCTTGTAACAGATGCGCTCGAGCGTGGTGAACGCGCTGCGCGACGACGGATCGGCCACGAACGCCTCGCGCAGGGCCGCGATAGCGGCGTCGGGATCGCCCCGGACCTCGGCCAGCTCGCCCTTGCGGATCAGCACCTCGGCGCGCGAGCCCGAGTCGGTGACAGCGCTGGCGGTCCGGTCGAGCACGCGTGCCAGGTCGTCCTCGCGGCCCAGCTTGACGTAGATGTCGGCCAGCGTGCGCAGCGCGGTCAGATTGGTCTCGTCGAGCTTGAGGATGTGCTCGAACGCCTCGGCGGCCTGGTCGGGCTGCGCCAGCCGGCCCAGCCGCACCTCGCCGAGCTGGGTCAAAACCGCGATCCGGCGGGGCTGGTCGACCGAGCGCCCCAGCTCCTGCTCGAGCGCCCACGCCAGGTCGGTGAAGCGACCTCGCGCGTCGTACATGCGCGCCAGCGCGCGCGCCGCCGTCGGGTCCTCGTGATCGAGCTCGAGCGCGCGCCGGTAATAGCGAGCGGCCTGATCGGCATCGCCCAGCCGCTCCTCGTACAGCTGCCCGAGCAGGCGCGCGACCCGCGCCGATTCCTTGGGGTCCTCGACCAGCTCCAGCTCCAGGCGCCGGACCTCGGCCAGCTCCTGCCACTTGCCCAGCTTCTCGAGCGCCTCGGCCAGCGAGCGCGCGGTGCGGGGCGAGCGGGGCGCGGCGCGCAGAGAGGCCACCAGCACCTCCCAGCGGCCATCGCGGCGGCAGATGCGCTCCAAGCCCGCGAGCGCGGGCGCGTTGCCCGGATCCAGCTTGAGCGCCTCGCGGTAGTGCTCGAGCGCGGCTTCGCCCGAGCCGCCGACCGCGTCTTCGTTGCGCGCGATCTCGAGATGCAGGGTGACCCGGCGCGAGGGCTCGCTCGCCAGCGCAAGCTCGCGCCGTAGCACGTCGAGCAGCTCGGGCGCCCGCTTGGCCTTGCGGTGCAGCTGCGCGAGCGCCCGCAGCGCGCCCACCGCATTGGGATCATGGTGGAGCGCGCGCTCGTAGGCCCCGCGCGCCTTGTCGTCGTCGTGCAGATGCTTCTCGTAGATCTCTCCGATCTCGAGCAGCATGACGGACGCTCGCAGCGACTCGCCCGCCGACTCGACCGCGCGCTCGCGCAGCTCGACCGCGGGCTGCCAATCGCCCGCCTCGGCCAGCATCTTGGACAGCGCGTGCAACGAGGTGGCGTCGTTGGGCTGCAGGGCCAAGGCCTGCTCGAACGCGTGGCGGGCGGTCTTGCCGTCGGCCAGCCGCTCGCCGGCCACGCGACCCAGCTCGCGCCAGTAATTTGCGCGCGCCGATTCGGTCGCGATAAGCGGGATCAGCTCGTGCAGCGCCTCGGACAGCTCTTTGGGGCGGCTCGATCGCCGATAGATCCAGGCCAGCGCGGCATGCGCGAACAGGTCGTCGGGCGCGCGCTGGATGGCGTCGTGGAGCGATTCCTCGGCCTCGCGCACGTGGCCCAGCGAAAGCTGGAGCGCCCCGATGGCAGCGTGCAGGACGGCCGCGCTGCGGCCCCCGGTCTCGTCGGCTGCGCCGGCGTTCGCGCGCCGCTCCAGCTCGCTGGCCGCACGCCGATAGGCCGAGCACAGGCGCACGCGGTCGCCGATGCGGCGGTACAGCCGGGCCAGCTCCTCGAGCCCCGACAGATCGCCCTCGAACAGCGACTCGCGGCGCAGGCGAGCTGCGCTTTCGAGGTCGCCGGTCCGCATCTCGACCATGATCGAGGCCCGGCGCAGCGACTGCGAGCGCGCGTCGGCCCGCGCCCGCGCGTGCGCCTCCTCGCACGCGATCAGCTCGGCCCAGGCGCCGCGGCCGATGCGCAGGCGCTCGAGCGCGCGGGCGGCCGAGCGATCGCCCGGGTCGGCCGCAAACAGCTCGGCCCAGGCGTCCTCGGCCCGCGCCGCTTCGCCGATCCGGGTCTCCAGGATCTCGGCGGCGCGACGCAGATATGCGCGCGCGAGCTGCGGATGCGTGCCCGTGCGCCCGAGCTCGCGCAACGAGTGCGCGACCTCGTCCCAGCGCCCCTGCTGGGCGGCCAGGCGCCGCCGCGCCAGCAGCGCCAGCCGGGTCCCGAAGCCGCTGGGCTCGCTCGACAGCTGCCCATAGATGGTGCGGGCGCCCTCGGGATCCTCGGGCTCGCGCAGCTCGGCCAGCCGAAATTGCGCGGCCGCTCGCTCGGCGGCCGCACGCGGTTCGTCGCCCAGCGCGGCGATCTTCTTCTCCAGGAGCGGCTCGGTTTGGGTGGCGCCCAGGGCGGACAGCTCGAGCAGCAGCTCCAGCGTGTACAGGAGCGCGCTCTCGCCCTCGAGCGCAGCCTGCGCCAGCTTGGCCGCCTTCTTGGCGCCGCCGGCGCCGTCGAGCTCCAGGCGAGCGCCCTCGAGCAGCGCATCGGCGTCTTCGGCGGGCGAGTCGGCCAGGTGCTGGCACAGCTCGTCCCATTGTTTCTGCGCGGCCAGCGCCAGCGCCAGCAGCTGGCGGGCCCCGCGGTGACCGGGCTCCTGCGCCAACAGGTCCCGGCAGCAGGCGGCCGCGCGCGCGGGATCACCCTGCCGGAACAGCCAGATCTCGGCCAGCTCGACGTCGAGCCCGCGCCGCGCCGAGGGCGCCTTTTCCTTGCCCGCGCTGCGCATCTCGTCATCGAGCGCGAGCAGCGCCTGATCGTCGCGTTGCGCGAGCGCGAGCGCGAGACGCAGGCGCAGCGCCGACGGGTGATCGGCGCCGGCCGCGGTCAGGTAGCGTTGCGCGGCTTCGGGGTCGTCGAGCACGTCCCAGAACAGAAGGCCCAGCCGGACCAGCAGATCGGCGCGTCGTTTCTGGTCGCTGGCCGCCTCGGCCTCGCGCGCCAAGAGAGCTGCCAGCTCGACGAAGGGGCCGGTATCGCTGATGCTTGCCGACTGGGTGCGCTCGACCGGAGCGCTGCCCGGGGGCACACTGCCGGTCGGAGCGGTTCCAGGCGGAGCGCTGCCAGACGAGCCTTGGTGGCCCGGAGTCGCACCGGCAGCGCCCGCGCTGGCCGGCGGCGGGGTGCCCGACTCGGGACCCGGGCGGGCGGCGACAGGACCGGACCCCGGCGCCGGCGGGGGAAAAGCCGGGGTTGCACCCGCAACCTCTGGGGGAAGCGGCGGCGGCCCGCGCCGTCCCTCGCTGCCTGCGCCTTCGGCCATGTGCGTTCGGACTGCTCCCTCTGTGGCGGAGGATGATTGTAACAACCGTGAGCCACCTTGCCAATGGCGTCTGGCGCCCGATGTGGGCGCAGGTGCGCACCGACGGTGCGCGGGGGTGCCTTCCTTGACCACATCGCAATGAGTGCGATACGCTTATTTTGAGCAGGACTGCCCGTGTATCAAACCCGTGCAATTTGTGTCACGGCCGATCCAGGTCTGCGGAAAATTCTGCGTCGATCGCTGTGCGCGGCCGGCAGCGTGGTCGAGTTCGTCAACGATGCCGACGAAGTGCTCGCGCTGCCCGATCCGCGCGCCGACATCCTGCTGGTCGACGAGCCATCCAAGCAGCGAGCCAAGGTCGAGCAGATCCTGGCCAAGCTCAACTCGCGCGTGATCGTGCTCGGCGACGGCATCGATCACGAGGACTCGCTGCGCCTTCTACGCGCCAAAGGCTGCGACCACCTGATTGCGCGCGAGGACGTGGTCGACGAGGAGGAGCTGGTCGTCACCACGGTCAAGCTGCTGTCGGGCGACATCTTCGGGATGGAGAAATACCTGACCTGGGGCATCACGATTCACGAGCGCGAGGTGTCGGGCTACGACGACAAGCGCGCGGCCATCGCGGCGGTGGCCGAGCACGCGAGCGAGGTCGGGTGCCGGCGCCAGATGGTGGCGCGCATCGAAACCACGTGCGACGAGCTCCTGATGAACGCGCTGTACGACGCCCCGGCGGCGGCCAACGGACGCGCGGCCACCGCCATCGCGCTGGGCGAGGCGGGAGCGCCCGCGCTCCTGCGCTATGGCTGCGACGGCAAGTTTTTCGGGGTCAGCGTGCGCGACACCTACGGCGCGCTGCGCAAACAGAATATCCTCGACAACCTCGAGCGGGCCAAGGACGAGCAGGGCTCACCGCGGGCGGCCGGGCACTCCGAAAGCGGCGGCGCCGGGCTGGGCCTCTATTTCATCCTGAACTGCGCCACCCGCTTCATCGCCAACATTCAGCCTGGCCGCGCGACCGAAGTGGTGTGCCTGTTCGACATGCGCGGCAGTGCACGTGACTTTCACTACCGCGCCAAGAGCCTCAACATTTTTCTCGAGGAGGAGCCGCCCGGACACGCCTAGGGTCCGATGTTGCGGCCCCGATTGTTGCGGCGAGCTCCGTGCTACGCGCGCAAGCGGAGCCCAGCTCGGAGCGTCGAATACACGCCCACGCGCGGCATTGGCGATGACGAGGGAGCTGGACGCACGGCGCACGCTTGCGACAGGCGTTCTCGCGGGCTCGGCGCAACGCTGCTGCGTGGTGTGAGGGTCGGAGGGCGTCGGCGGCAACGCGGTCGAGAACGCGCCTCCTGGGCGCGCGGAGTGCGTTCCAGGAACGCCCGAAATCGCGTGATAGAGAGGACGATGACCAAGTCCTCTGCTCTCGCGTGGATCGCCAAGGACGTCGTCCGCAAGGCGCCCGTACTTGTGCCAGCACAAGTTGCAGCCAGCCCGGTCCGGGTCGAGATGCTGACAGAAGAGCTTTCGCGGCGCCACCTGACCACCGACCGCGCGCGCAGCCGAGCTCAGATAGGTCGGTGGTACCCGTGAGCGCCCGAGAAGCGAGAGCTGGTGGGTGCGAGCAGTCGCCAGAAGCCGGCTGACACCGACTACGACTTCGGCGACAGCTTGCTCTTGATGCGACCCCACAGGCCCGGCCCCTTGTCGGGTGTGGTCGCGGGCCCGGAGTCAGTCGCGGCCGCTCCCGGCGGCGACCCATGCATGATCTCGATCTCGGGCGCGTCGTCGTGCACGATCGCGGCCTCCTCGGGTAGCGAGCTGCGCCGGCAGGCGTCGATCTCCTCGCGCTCCTTGTGATAGTCGCTGCGAAAGAGGCCGCGCAGGAGCTCCTTCAGCTCGTCGGGCTGGAATCGGTAGCCCTCGATGAGCTGGCGCAGATCGACCGCAAACTCGTCGGCGGTCTGGTAGCGATCCTGCAGGTCGCGCGCGAGCGCGCGCATGACCATGCGATCCAGCTCCTTCGGGACGCGCCGGTTGAACTTGCTGGGCGGCGACGCCTCGGCCTTGCGCACGCGCTCCATCAGCGCAAACTCGGTGTCGCCGCGGAACAGCTTCTCGGTGGTGAGCATCTCGTGCAGGATGATCCCGGCCGAGAAGATGTCAGTGCGCGCATCGACCGGCATGCCGCGGATTTGCTCGGGGCTCATGTACGAGAACTTTCCCTTGAGCACCCCGATCTCGCTCGTGAACTTGAGCATTGCCTGCGCGATGCCGAAGTCGAGCAGCTTGACCTGCCCGTCGTAGCTGACCCGAATGTTCGATGGGGATACGTCGCGGTTGACGATGTTGAGCGGCCGCCGGTCGGCCTCCACGCGCGTGTGCGCATAGTGCAGCCCCTCCAGCATCCAGGCTGCGATGTAGCAGGCGTGCGGGACCGGGATGCGCTGGTTGGTCTCCTGGCAGCGCCGCAGAACCTGCGTCAGATCCTTGCCGCCGATGTACTCCATGGCGATAAAGTAGCGGCCCTCGATCTTTCCGATCTCGAAGGTCTTGACGATGGCGTCGTGGTCCAGGATCACCGCCAGCTTGCCCTCGCGGATGAACATCTCGACGAAGCGCGACTCGCGCGCGAGCGACGGGCGCATGCACTTGATGGCGAGCAGCGTGCCGTCGGGTGCGCTGTTCTTGGTGCGCGCCCGATACACCTCGGCCATTCCGCCGCGCGCGATCAGCCCCAGCAGCATGTACTTTCCGAACGGGACCGGATTTTGCGGCGATCCGCTGGGGAGGCGGTCCGACATCGCTTCGCTTACCTTATCATGCTTTTCGCGCTCGAGACGGTCACCACTTGTCGACCTTGATGGTCTTGCCCGCGATCACATCGATGTCGACTTCCTTTTCCTTGGAGCCGTCGTGGGCCCGGAACTCGAAGTGGTGCTTGCCCTCGGGGAGTGCGATCTCGTCCCACAGCCCCTGATCCTTGCCGTCGACGCGCACGCGTGCCCACGGCGACAGCTCGGATCGAATGAGGCCGAAGCGGAACAGCTTGGTGGTGTCCTTTCCCGCCGCCACGTCGGCGCGCGCGTGCCGCTCCAGATGGTACGGCTCCGCGCAATCGAAGGTCACGTAATAGCGTCCGGCCGGCAGCTCGAGGCCCTTGAGCGGAGTGCGCTTGCCGATGGCGCGCCCGTTGATCTCGACCCCGCACGGAAAGGTCGATTCCAGATTGAGCCGGCCCAGCGGCGCCCCGCTTGCGCGCAGATCCTTGCGCACCAGGTCCGAAATTGGTCCGTCTGGTTTGATCTGCAGATACTTGGTCAGGAATTCGACCTTCTTCTTGGGCTGCCCGATCTTTCCGTACAAGCCGCCCAGGACCCGGTACGGGCCCGGCAGATCCGGATCCAGAAACGCGCTGGTCTCGAACAGCAGGATGGCCTCGGGCAGCTTCTTCTGCTTGAGCAGCTTCTGGCCGTCTGCGAACGCGCGCTTGGCCTCGTCGGTGGCGGGAGCGGGCTTGAACACCGAGTCGACAAATGGATTGAGCTGCGCGGCCGCCACCTTCTTGAGCCGGGTGAGCTCCGACTGCGCCTTGGCTCGCCGCGCGTCGCTCTCGGCTGCGCGCTCGAGGAACTGTCCGTAGGCTTCGATCGCCTCGTCGAGCTGGCCGGCCAGCTCGTAGGTGTCGGCCAGCGCGAACAGCACGTCCGGGTGCTGGCCCGAGAGCGCGGTCGCGCCGCGCAGAAGGCTGACCGCGCGCCCGTAGTTGTGCTCTTGTTTGGCTTTGAGCGCGGCTTCGCCGAGCCAATCCCAGGGGTGCGGCTCGGCGTGCGCGAAGGTCGCCCAGAAAAGCGCTCCGGCCGTCGCCAACCGACCAATTTTCCTCATGTTCTCCCTGTTCCCGCGTCGACGACAGCCTGGGACATCCTGGATTTATTCAACTATATCACAAAAATCATTTCCTCTCCAAGAAAGCCCATGATACGATTTTTTAAAGCAGAGTGCTGACCGACGCGAACGCCGGGAGCGCTGCGCTCCCTTTGCACCCATGGTCAAGGGCCAGGCTGTCGTTCTCGAGCGCAACCGGTTGGTAAATCGGCGATTGGTTCGCCTGCTTTCGTGCGCGGGCCTGGAGGTGGTGGCGCTCGAGGAGCCCGAGAAGGTGGCAGCGGAGGTGAAGGAAGACACGGCGCTTCTGTGCTGCGACGGCTTCGATGTGGACCTGGCCCTCCAGATCCTCAAGACGCGGCCCCGTGTGCGGGCCTGGCTGTGGACTGCCGAGCCGATCGATCGGCTGCTCGAGTACTCGCTCGAGGAGCCGCGCATCTCGAATTTGTTCGGGCGACCCAGCTTCGACGCCACGCCGCGTGAGTGGGAGCTCTTGTGGGCCGCCCGACGCCTGTTTTCGGGCGATCCGCCCCCGCTTGCGGTGCACCTGAACTGGGGCTTTACCGGGTTTCAGGAGCAGCCGCGCACCAGCGAGGCGCGCGATCGGACCGTGCACGTGGTGCAGGAGTTCGTCGAGCGCATCGGCTGCCCCAAACGCGTGGTCGACACCTTCGGCGAGCTGGCGCACGAGCTCTTGATGAACGCGATGTACGACGCGCCCGTCGGTCCCGACGGCAAGCCCAAATTCGCCCACGACCGCAAGTCCCGGATCGAGCTTGCACCCGAGGAAGCGCCCACGCTGCGCCTGGCCTCCGACGGCGTCACCCTGGCCATCCAGGTGGTCGACCCGTTCGGGCGCCTGGCGCGCCGGCACGTGTTCGGGGGCCTGCTCAGGGGGCTCAAAGGCGGCGAGATGGACCTGGGCGGCGGGGGCGCCGGCCTGGGGATGCTCAAGATCTACCAGTCGACCTGTGTGATGCTGTTCGACGTCACGCCGGGCCGGCGGACCGAAGTGACCGGGCTGTTCAACCTGGACCTCAACCTCCGCGAGTTCCGGACGCTCGCCAAGAGCGTGCACTTCTTCCAAAATAACATGACCATCGCCGCACGAGGCGGCGCGAGGACGTGATGGACCAGGCGCAGGCTCATTCCACGGGCACGGGCGGCGGGGGCTCCGAGCCGAAGCTCAAGATCGACAAGGTGACCGACGGCAACATCACGGCGCTCAAGTTCACCGGGATCATCGACGAGCAGTTCCACGGCAAGACGGTCGCGCAGACGGTCAAGGGCGGCACGCTGATCCTGGATCTGGCCGACATCCAGCGCATCTCGTCGTTCGGCATCCGCGAGTGGGTCGACTTCGTGAGCGAGGTCGGCCAGAAGTGCGCGAGCATCCTGTTTATCGAGCTGGCGCCCAAGGTGGTCGACCAGTTCAACATGGTTCAGAACTTCGGGGGCGCCGGCAAGATTTTGTCGTTCTACGCGCCGTATCGCTGCGATTACTGCGACGATGACCGCAAGAAGCTCTTGCAGTTCGACCGCGACTACGAGGCCATCCAGGCCCTGAAGCCGCCCGAGGAGGCGTGCGCGAGCTGCGGCAATCCCGAGTACTTCGACGAGGACGCGGCTTCTTTCTTCTCGTTCTTGAGCGCGCAGCAGCGCTTCGACATCGATCCGCAGGTGGCCACTTTCCTGGCCTCCAAGATGAATTACTCGCTGGCCGAGGGCGCGCGCAAGATCCGCGCCGACAAGACGGTCGAGGGCCGGATGACGTATGTGCATCTGGCCGGCGACCTCGACGGCAGCTTCCCGCGCGACAAGCTCGCCGAGGGGCTCGAGGGCGACGTCATCTTCGACCTCTCGGGCATCGGCAAGATCGATCCGGCGGGCGCGGCCGAGTGGCGGCAGATGATGCGCGACATCGCGGCCCCGACCGATCGGATTTTCCTGGTCGGCTGCCCGCCCGTGTTCGTGGAGCGGCTGACGCGCGAAGAGGATCTGGGCGGCAAGGCACAGGTGCTGACGTTTGCAATGCCCTACACGTGTGCGCGCTGCGCCACCACGGCCTCCCAGGCCGTCGACGTCGAGCAGCACTTCGATGTGCTCAAATTCGCCACCCCGCCCGAGATGAAGTGCGCCGACTGCGGCGGCGACACCGTGTGCGCGGCCTCGGACGTGCTGCTGGCCCACCTGGCCGCGCTGCCCCGCCCGGTCTCGGATACGGTCATCAAGAAATTCATCACGGAGGTGCACGAGCGCCAGACCCGTCCTGTCGCCGGCGCGCTCCCCGGTGCGAGCGCAGCCGCGGTCGCGACCGCGACCATGGCGCAAGCGCGCGCGCAGAACACGATGTCGGTCCTGCTCGGGGCCGCTATCGTGATCGTTCTGGTTCTGGGCGCGGCCTTCCTGTGGAAGCTGCGCTCGGGCGCCAGCCTGCGCGAGGACGAGGGGCAGCTCATCGAGGCGTCCGAGGGCAAGCCGCCCCCCTGGATCAACCAGGAATTTTACCGCGACAACGACAACATCTACTTCACCGGCAACTCGGCCTTCATGCCTTCCAAAGACGACGCCATCTACGAAGCCAGCGCGGCCGCGGTCGAGCGCGCGGTCAATCAGCTCGGCGTCATGGTGCGTAATGGCAAGTGGATCGACATCCTGCTCAATCAGTTCCAGTCGCAGCGCGCACGGGCCCTGTCCGAGCTCGAAAAGGCGACCGTGCAGGGCGACCTGTCCAAGATCGCGGCCGCTCGCAAGACGGTGGCGGAGGCGCGCCTGCGCGTGGCCAAGCTGCTCAAGCTGACCGCCGGCAACCTGGCGCCGGCCGAGAACAGCGGCTTTTACTGGGAGAAGTTCCAGACTGGCGGCGGCCTGCGCTATCGCGCCTTCGCGCGCTACACCATTCCCAAGCCCAACTTCGAGAAGCTGGTCGAGCGCTACACGCAGGAGCACGAAGCGCTGGGCATTCGCGCGGTCACGCTGTTCCCGGGGCTGGCCTGGAGCTACCCGGAGCTCGAGGACGTCAAGGGGGGCGCGGTCATCATGTCGGTCAGCGACAAATCGCCGTTTGCGATGGTGGGCTTCTCGGAGGGCGATCTGGTGCTCGAGATCAACGACCGCTCGCTGCGCGACAGCGACAAGTTCGCGGACGCCTTTCAGCAGGAGTACGACTCCGGCTGCTCCAAAGGCGGCAAGCTCCACTTCCGCATCAAGCACGGCGCCCGCTCGATCGAGGACTACAACCTGAACCTGCCGCGCGGCTGCGGCAACGCGGTCGGGGCGGCTGAACGCCACGCGGCCGCGCGCCGGCAAGCCTCCGGCTCCGGGCGCCCGGCCTCGAGCAAGAGCGGCAAGCCCCGCAACATCTGGGACGAGATTTTGAACGACAATCCGGAAGAGTAGGAGCGCGAGATGAGCCTCCTTCTCGCTCTGCTCCTGCTGCAGGCGACGCCCGAGCAGAAGGAGGTCGCGCGCCGCCTGTTTGCGGAAGGCGAAATCGCGTACAACCGGGGCGAGTACCCGCTGGCCGAAGCCAAATTTCGCGCAGCCGCACAGGCCGATCCGGATCTGCCGGGACCGGCGCGCATGCTGGGCCTGACCCTGCGCGCCGAGAAGAGCTGCAAGGAGGCCATCGCCTGGTTCCAAAAGTACCTCAAGCTGCAGCCGCAGGGAAAATGGTCACCCGCGGTCAAGCAGCAGGTCGAGCTGTGCCGCAAAGAGCTCGGGCTGCCGGCGCTGGGCAACCTGCAACCGCAGCAGGGTACCGGGATTCTGGTGGTGGTCACCAACCTCGACGGAGCGATCATCAAGGTGGACGACCTGCAGCGCGGCGTGACGCCGGTCGAGCCGCTCCAGGTGGCGCCGGGCCGACACGCGGTGTTGATCTACAAACAGTGCTACGTGCCCCGCACCGAGAGCGTCGACATCTACGAGGGCCAGGTCGCCGACATCAAGGTGGAGCTGCTGCACGATCCCAGTGCGCCCGCCGATTGCGAGGCGCCGCATGGGCCGCGCATCGCGGGCGATCGGGGCCGCGTGCGCCTGCTCACCGACGCGCCCGGCCTGACCGTGGCGGTCGACGGCAAGGCCACGCCGATGGGTCCGGATACGAGCTTCGAGGCCGCGCCCGGCATCCACATGGTCAGCGCGAGCGCGCCCGGGTTCGAGGTCTGGGAGCGGCGTGTGGTTGTGATGCGGGGTCAGGAGCGCTCGCTCGAGGTCCGGCTGCGCACACAGAACGAGCTCAAATCGCTGCGGCGCTGGGCCTGGACTGCACTCGGGGTGGCGGCCGCGGCCGGGGCTGTGGGCATCATCTACGGCATCCAGGAGAGCCACGACTACGCGGACGCGCGGCGGCTGGCCGATGACGAGCGCAACCGGACCGGCGCCGACCCCCCGGTCGTCACCCGCGCCCAGCTCGACGATTTGCAAGCGAGCGCGCACAACAAGGCCGTGGTGGCCGATCTCGCGCTCGGCGTGGCCGCGGCCGCTCTGGGCGCCAGTGTGGTGCTGTTTGTGCTCGAGCGTGGCGACGTGCCGGATCGCGAGGGGGCGCCGACCCCACCCGGGGTTCAGCTGGCGCCGGCGGCGCTGCCGAGTGGCGCCATCCTGACTGCCCGCGGGAGCTTCTGATGCCGCCCCGGCGCCGGCTTTTTCGCGTCCTCGGGCTGGCCCTGCTGACCTGCCTGGGCTGCCCGCTCTCGCATGGCGACTATCCCGACCGCTCGTGCTCGAAGAACGAGGACTGCTTCCGCAGCCAGGGCGAGCATTGCAACCTGATGACACGCCAGTGCGAGGGCGCTGCCATCGATGCCGCGGTCGACCGGACGCCCGATGCAAACCCGGGCGCCGACGGAGGCCTCTGATGCGCGCACCCACGCGCCCGACCCGCTCGACACGCTCGACACGCCCGACGCGCTCGACGCGCTCGCGCCCGACGCGTGCGGTCGGTCTGGCTGCGCTGATGCTTCTCGCGCCTGGCCTCGCCCGCGCAGGCGCATTCGGTCGACCCAACCAGATCGACGCGCGCGCGGTTGGTGTCGGGGGCGCCTTCACCGGGCTGGCCGATGATCCGACCGCGGTCTGGTTCAACCCGGCCGGGCTGGCGCAGATCCGCGAAACCACCCTCCTGGCGGGCCTCGAGCTGGTGTCGGTCGGCTTCCATTACACGCCCTCGACCTGCTCGCCCGGCGGCATGACCTCCACCTCCTGCCCCGAGATCAACATGTCGGAGCTGCTCCCGCTGCCCACGCTTGGCTTCTCGACCCGGTTCGCGAGCCGGGGCGGCCACGACGCCTCGCGGCTCGCGCTCGGCTTTGGCAGCTTCGTCACCATGGGCGGCGTGGTCGACTTCGATCAGGCTGCGCTCGTAAATGCCGGCGAGCAGCGCGGCATCATCCACGCCCAGGTCGCGCTCTACGAAATGGTGCCGTCGCTGGCCTACAAGGTCAACGACGCGCTCGCGGTGGGCTTAAGCCTGCGCGCGGGCGTGATGGGTCTGGGGCTGACCAACTTCGAGCTCCGGCAGCTGGCCCATCCGGTCGATGCCGAGCTGTCGGGGTCGGGGGCCGGGTTTGGCTTCGGGCTGGGCGTGCTGGTGCGCCCGCTGTCCTGGCTGCAAGTGGGCGCCAACTACCGCTCGCGCCTGAGCGTCACGGTCACCGGGGACGGCACCATCCCGCTCACCCAGGGTGCGACCCCGCAGCGGGTCGGCTTCACGCTGACCGTCCCCTGGCCGCAGGCGTTCTCGGTGGGTGCGGCGGCGACCTTGGCGCCCGGGCTGCGCCTGCTGAGCTCGGTCGACTGGACCGACTGGAGCTCGTTCGACGCGCTGGCGCCGCAGTTTTCGGATCCCAATCTGAATGCCAACGGCCGGCTTTTGCTCGACTACCGGGACAGCTATACGGTCCATGCGGGCGCCGAGTACGCGCTCGGCGAGGCCGGGGCGGTGCGGGCCGGGTACGCGTTTGACTCGGCTGCCATTCCCGACCGGACCCTGGACCGCCAGCTGCAGGACGGCCCGCGTCACACCGTGGGCGGGGGCGGCGGCCTGCGCCTGGGTGGGCGGATCTGGATCGACCTGGCCGGGGAGCTTTTCTTCGGGTCGACGCGGGTCGTGCTCGATAACTCGATGAGCGTTCCCCGCTACCAGGCCAACACCGCCCCCGGCAGATACTCGGCCACCCTGATTTCAGTCGAGCTGACCGGGCGCTATCAGTTCTAATGCGGATAGGGAGGCAAAGTAGACAAGGTTCTTGAGGAAATGCTAAGATGCGCTCGCTCGAGTGTGGCGGTTCTGAGCAGCGGTCCACGTTCTGGGTAAGGTACCGCTGGAGGTAGCATGGGTCCTCGCTCGGTCCGGTTCCTGGCCTTGCTGGCATCCGTAA
>DATFWX010000244.1:0-22249 GCA_035258845.1 Polyangia bacterium
GCCCCGCGCCCAGCTCGGATCAAGGCTGAGCAGCCGAGTGCTTTCTCCGAGCGCTTCTCGCGCGGCGCCTCGGCTGCCCTGACCCGCGCTCGTTCGAGCATCACCGGAGCGTGCGAAGCGGCGTGATATAATACGCGGGCCGCCATGTCTTCCGATCTCCCCGCTCCCAGCTTCCCCATTGGATTCGGTCGCTTCCAGTTGCTGGATCGGCTGGCGGTGGGCGGCATGGCCGAGATCTTCAAGGCCAAGATGACCGGCGCCGCCGGCTTCGAGAAGATCGTGGTCATCAAGCGCATCCTGCCTCATCTGGCCGCGGACAAGCAGTTCGTGGACATGTTCATCGACGAGGCCAAGCTCACGGTCCATCTGGTTCACCCGAAGATCGTGCAGGTGCTCGAGTTCGGCGAGGTCAGCGGCCAGTACTACATCGCGCTCGAGTATGTGGACGGGCTGGACTGCCTGGCCCTGCTGCGCGCCTGTGCACACAAGCGGTTCCGCATGCCCTCGGTCTTGGCCGCGCACATCGGCGCCGAGGTACTGGACGCGCTCGACTACGCCCACCGCGCCACCGATCCCGACGGGCACCTGCTCGGCATCGTGCACCGCGACATCTCGCCCTCGAACGTGTTTCTCTCGCGCCGTGGCGACATCAAGCTGGGCGACTTTGGCATCGCACACGCGACCGAGCGCCAATCCAAGACTCAGGCCGGGACGCTCAAGGGCAAGTACGGCTACATGTCGCCCGAGCAGGTGATCGGCGGCCAGCTCGACGGGCGCAGCGACACGTTTGCGGTGGGCATCGTGCTCTGCGAGATGCTCATGGGGCGGCGCCTGTTCACCTCGCCCAACGACCTCGACGTGCTCCTGATGGTGCGCGACGTCAAGCTCGATCGGCTGTACAAATACGGCGCCGATATGCCGGCGCCGCTGCGCGAGATCGTGCTGCGGGCGCTCCAGCGCCCACCTTCCGAGCGCTGGCAGAATGCGGGTGCCTTTCGCGACGCGCTTTGGGACTGGCTGTTCCAGAATGGCACGCGCATCGGGCCGTCGGACGTGGGGGCGTTCTTGCGCTCGCTCTACGTCGAGGGCACGGCCGACACCGAGCGGCCGCAGGTGCGCATCGGGACCATGGCCGGGCAATCGACGCGCGCGGCCGCCATCAAGGCCGAGCTGGCGCGCCGCGAAGCTGCCCAGTCCATCGGCATCGTGGCACCACCCGAGCGCGAGCGCGGGCAGCCCAAGGCCGAGCCTGCATCCACGCCTGCTCCGGCGCCGCCGCCGGCGTCGGGCCTGCAGCCCACGATCACGCCGGCCGACTGGTTCGCCGAGATGCAGGCTCCCGATGCGGCCGGTTCGCAGCCGCTGGTTCCGGCGGTGGGCGGCCTCGGAGTGGCGGCTCCGCCGGCCGACGTGGCGGTGCCTCCACAGACGCCGTCCGACGATCTCGAGGCCATGATCGAGCCCGCCTCGGCGCCCCACGTGGGCTCGGGCTCGCGATTCGAGCTCGATCTGGGCAGCGTGGGAGCGGGTGCCGATTCGGCCGCGATCGAGGGGCTCGAGGTCGACGTTCACATCACCTCGGGAGCCCCCGAGCCGGCCACGCCCACCGAGGAGACCACGCCGGCGTCGCTGGCCGAGGCCTTCCAGGTGCTGGAGTCGACCCCGAAGCAGGTCGACGAGCTGGTCGCGAGCGGGCGTCACAACGTGGCCAGCGACGTCGACAGGGCGTTTGCACAGATTGGCGCCGACGACGCGACCCCGGTCGGCGTACCGGTCCTTTCCGAGCGCAGCGCGCCCGCTCGCGTCGAGCCCGAGGTGACGCCACCAAGCGAGGAAGGGGAGCTGTACGAGACCACGGTGGCGCGCGTTTTTTCGCGGTTGGCGGTGTCCCGCGAGATCGGCATGCTGCGTGTCGAGTGCGGCGGCGCGGTCAAGGACATCTACCTGGTCAACGGCGCCCCCGAGTACGTGACCTCCAATCTGGCGCGCGAGCTTTTGGGCGAGTACCTGGTGGCGCAGGGCGTGATCACCTCGGGCGAGCTGTCGATGGCCCTGGCCATGATGCCGCGCTTCGGCGGCAAGCTGGGCGACACGCTGGTCGGCCTGTCGCTTTTGCGCCCGCTCGACGTGTTCCGGCATCTGACCCGACAGGTGCGCGACAAGCTGATCGACGTGTTCACGTGGGGGCGCGGCCGCTGGCGCTACTGGAAGGGCCGGGTCAACAACCGCGAGGCATTCCCGCTCGGGCTCGACGCGCTCGAGATCATCGGGGCGGGCGTGCTTTCGATCGCCTCCGAGTTCCTGCTCACGCGCTACCACTCCCAGGGCGCCAAGACGCCCCGTGCCCGCCCGGGGCTGCTCATGGATCCGGATGCTTTTCGGGTGGGCCCGATGCCGCGCGAGCTGCTGGCGCGGCTCGACGGCCGGAAGACGCTGGGCGACTGGGTCCGCATGTACCCGGGCGAGCAGGAGCTGACCGCCTTCTATCGCACGCTGTACCTGCTGGTGGAAACCGACCTGGCGACGCTCGAGTAGCGCAGCCCGGGCGGGCCAGCTGCTGCGGGCTTGCAGGGCAGCCCAGGGCGAACGGCTGCGATTGATCGGATGTGGACGCCCCCGCTAGCTACCAACCGAGCGAAATCATTGTGCGCCCAAACCGGTGCGCGACTTGCTTTGCATCTCGCACCGATGTTCCTGGTGCTCACGTTGCGGGCCGATCATCCGCTCGATCCGGCGTACCGGTTTCCGATCCGACCGGACCAGACGCTCGTGCTCGGGCGCGGCCCCGAGGTGCTCGCGGTTTCAAGTGACCCGACCACGCTGCGCGTGACCGTGCCTGACCTGGCGGTGTCGCGGCAGCACGTCGAGCTGCGGCCCGACCCCTCGTCTGGCCTCCGCATGATCGTCCGCGACCTCGATTCCACCAACGGCCTCTTGGTCCAGGGCCTGCCGATGGTGCACGGCTCTCTGCAGCCCGGCGAGCTGCTCGAGGTCGGCTCCTGCCTGTTCGTGCTGTGCGCGGCCCCGGCTGCGCAACGGGACGAGCCCGGCTGCGTTGCGTTCGCCAGCACCACGGATCCCGAGCTCGAGGCCGCGATTGCGGGCTTTTCCGGGGACGCCGCACCGGTCGCGCTGGTGGGCGAGGTGGGCGCGGGCGCGCAGTGTCTGGCCGAGGACTTACACCTGCGTCGGCGCGCGCCCGGTCCGTTCGTGGTCTGGAAGCTCGCGGGTGAGCCGCTCGAGCAGGCGCAGGCGCGGGCGCAGGCGGGCACGGTGTTCGTGCCCGACCTGGAGGCGCTGACATGGGCGGCGCGCTGCGAGCTCGCGCGCGCCGTCGAGCTCCCCTCGGGGCCGCGGCTGGTGATTGGGGCGCAAAAAGGGGATGCGCTGTGCGAGCTGGGCCTGGCCGGCATGGGCCTGTTTGCGCGCTCGATCCGCGTGCCCCCGATTGCCGAGCGCAGGCACGACCTGGGCCGGCTGCTCGGGCGTGCGCTCGCGAGCGCAGCGCGGCGCCAGGGCCGGAACCCACACGCGATCGAGCTCTCGCGCAGTGCCGCCCGCGTGCTGCTGGCGCACCGCTGGCCGGGTGGGTTTGCCGAGCTGCAGGCCGCGATCGACTGCGCGCTGGGCGCGATGACGGGCACGGTCGTGCGGCTGGACGATCTGCCGTCGTGGCTGCGGCGGGCGCTGGGCGACGCGCCCTGGTCGGCCGCGCCTCCGAGCGAGACCGCTCCCATCCTGATCCAGCCCTCGGTTGCGTGCCTGCAGTCAGGGTCGCCGGCCGAGCGCGCGTCGACCCTGCGCGCGCTGCTGGCCGTGTTCGGGGGCAACGTGTCCGAGCTGGCGCGGTGGGTGGGGCGCTCGCGCCGCCAGGTTCATCGCTGGATCCGCGACGCCGCCATCGACGTTGACGCGATCCGCGACCTTCCGGACTTTTGACTTTCGACTAATTCTTGACCGGCTTGCCTTCGAAGCCGACCGACTTGATGACGTCTTGCAGGGCCTTGACCGTGGTCTGACTGTCGTCGTAGGCGACCGTGACCGTGTTCTTGTCGGTGTCGGCATCCACCTTCTTGACGCCCTTGACCTTCTTCAGAGCCGCCTCGGTCTTGCTCGAGCAGGCGCCGCAGTGCCAACCGGTAACCGAGAAGGTGGTCGAGGCGTCCTTGGCAAAGGCCGCGCCGCCGGCCGTCAACGAGAGAACCAAGATCGCGGAACCAATCAATTTCTTCATTGGATGTCCTCCTGCTTCAGGGAATGCTAGATCGCGCCCCCAGCCGATGCAACAGAGTTTGCCGATCGGGCGGCAGGGGCGCCAAAAGCTCGCGCCCGCCCGGCAGCACGATGCGCGCGGCATGCAGGAAGTGACCGCACAGCCCGCTTTCGCCGGGCGGCCCACCGTAGAGCCGATCGCCTACGATGGGCAGCTCTGCATAGGCCAGGTGCGCACGCACTTGATGCATGCGGCCGGTGCGCGTAGAAAGCGCGAGCAGCGTCAGGCCGCCCGCGAGCCGTTCAATGACCCGCCACTCGGTGCGCGCCGGCCGCCCACCGGCATCCACCACCGCACGCCGGCCGCGTGACTCGAGTGGGGCCGCGATGACCCCATGCTCGGAAGCGGGCGCGCCTGCGACCAGGGCCAGGTAGTGCTTCTCGACCTGGCCGCTCCGGAACGCTTCGCGCAGCCCGAGCCAGGCCGGCCGCGAGCGCGCGGCCAGAAGCACGCCGCTGGTGCCGCCGTCCAGACGATGCACCAGGCCGCCCTCGCGCGGATCCGTGCTCGCGTCGGCGCATTCTGGAAAACGCGCCACCAGCGCATTGGCCACCGTGCCGCGCTCGGCGGGCGCGAGCGGGTGTGAGGGCGGCCCGGCCGGTTTGGCGATCGCCACCCAGTCGGGATCGACCGCAATCACGGACAGCGGCGCATCGGGCTCGGGCAGGGGCCGCAGCGCCTCCGGCGGCGGCACGGTCTCGCTGACCACCACCCGCTGGCCGGCCGCCAACCGCTGTCCCTTGCGCGCGCGCCGGCCCCCCACGTGCACGGCCCCGCGCTCGATCAGCCGCCGCACGGCGGCCCGCGAAGCGTGAAGATGCGCGCCCACGAGCTTGTCGACCCGCTCGCCCGCCTCCCCGGCCCCGACCACGAACTCGCGCATCAGCGGTGCATGCGCTCCTTGACCGCCGACAGGTTCATGAGGATGAGAAGCAGCGCCGGAAAGATGGCCAGAAAGCCCAGATTGATGTATTCGCCCGCGTGCGCCATCGTGGACACGAGGGTTGCGATGTCGAACGGCGGCTTCTGCCCGCCGCTCGCCCGCTCGGCCCGCTCCATGGTCAGCTTCATCATCTCGCGCATCGCGGGCTCCATGGTCGGCCAGATTTTGGTCTCCCAGAGCCAGGCCCGGATGCCGAGGACCGCGAACCCGGCCAGGGCCCACACGAGAGCGGCCTTGCGTGCCGACTCGCGGTGCTTGATGAGGCCGATGCCGATGAGCGCGAGCGAGAGCGACATGAAGAACATCAGGCCCGCTCGCGTCTGCGTGAACGGTTGGATGCGCCGGGTCATCTCGAGGATGGGTGCCACATTGACGTCGCGGGCGGCCGGGCCGATGGGCCTGCCCCCCACCAAAAGCTCGAACAGATCCGAGAGCGCGACCAGCCCGCCGAACACGATCGAAAGAATGCCGATCGTCTTGGCGGTGCCGGAATGATCGGGCGGCCGGGCCGTCGGACCCTGGGCGGGGGGAGGATTGTGGACCGCTGCGTCGGCGTCGGACATGTCGCTCCTTATATGGGTTCCAGAAGCAGCGCGGGCAACCGTGCGCCCGGCTCCACCTCGGTCATCTCCTCGGCCAGCTCGACCAGCGCGCTCACACCGATCATCGAGCGCAGCATGCCCGAGCCCTGGTGGGCCAGCGGTCGCGCGAAAAGCGTCTCGCCCTCGCGCCGGAGCTGGCAGCGCAGGTACATGCGGCGTCCGGCCGACTTCCGGGCCCGCTCGCCGAATACTACGGTCACGCGCGGCCGAAACATCCCCGTGCGGTGGCCGCCCAGCTTGCAGAGTGCGGGCCGAACGAACAGCTCGAAGCTGACCATGGACGAGGCCGGGTTGCCAGGTAGCCCGAACGCGGGCCCGTGGCTCGACAGCGCGAACGCGAGCGGCTTGCCCGGCTGCATGGCCACCTTCCAGAAGTCGAGCGTGAGGCCGACTGCGGCCAGCGCATCCTTGACGTAGTCGAACTCGCCCACCGAGACACCGCCAATCGAGACCAGCACGTCGGCGGCCAGCGCGAGCCGGAAGCGGGTGCGCAAGGCTTCCGGGTTGTCGCGCGTGATGGGGTGAATCACGGGCAGGGCGCCGGCCGCGCGCACCATGGTGGCCAGCGCCCAGGCATTGGAGTTGACGATCTGGCCCGGGCCCGGAGCCTGGTCGAGATCGCACAGCTCGTCACCGGTCGAGACGATCGAGACCGTGGGCCGCCGATGCACCGACAGGGTCGCGCGCCCGAGGGCGGCCAGAAGCCCGATCTCGCCCGCGCCCAGCGCGGTGCCAGCGCCGAGCGCGACTTCGCCCGCGCGCACGTCGTCGCCGGCGTGGCGCACGTGATCGCCGGCCTGCACCGCCTCGCGCATGCGCACGCGCCCGGGCGCGGTTTCCTCGGTGTCTTCGCGCTTGACGATGGCGTCGGCGCCGGCGGGCAGAGGTGCGCCGGTCATGATGCGCATGGCCTCACCGCGGGCGAGCGGGCGCGAGGCCAGGTGGCCCGCCCCGATGGTTTCCCCGACGCCAAGCTCGGTGCCCGGCTGCGCGCAGTCAGCGGCGCGGACCGCATAGCCGTCCATGGCGCTGTTGTCCCAGGGCGGCAGCGCGCGCGGCGCCACCACGTCCTCGGCCAGCACGCGGCCGGCCGCCTCGGCGAGCATCACCTTCTCGTCGCCCAGGGGCTCGAGGGCGGCCAGCACCCGTTCTTGCGCTTCTTCCACCCGCAGCACGGCCCAGGTAGTTTAACCACAGAGAACACGGAGAGCACAGAGGGATGATGGACACGCTCTCGCGTGGGCGTGTGGCCACACTCGGGCTCACTCCGACGACGACGCGCTGGCACGCGGAGTGCTCGCAGCGGGCGCATGCGGCTAGGCACCCGGGCGTGGGGCACCGCCTTGATCGGGGTCCTGGGCGCGCTATGGGCGGTTTCTTTTGGGCTCACGCTGCTCCGGGCCGCACACGTCGCGGCAGGCCCGGCCGGCATCGTATCCGGCCCCGGCCCAACGGGGGCAGTCGATGCGGAGCCACCAGAGGACGTACACGCGGCCCCGCAGGCGCGCGGGCGCGTCCAATCGATCAACACGGATGCCAGTTTTGGCTGGGAAGGCCGCTGCGCAAAGCTGCTCAAGCCGAGCGCGAGTGGTACAAGTGGTCCGGCTACACTTGGTCCAACGACCGCGGGCTGCGGGCAGAGTTGGTCTTCGACTTGGCCGAGAAGAGGGGTTCGATCCTGAGAATCATGCGCCCCGCCATCCTCGAGTGCCTGAAGGAATAGAGCTAGCGCCGGTGGCTGCTGGCGCTGCCCGCGCGCTTGCGGGCGGGGGCGAACTTGGCGGCCAGGCGGGCGGCCTGGCGCAGGCGACCCTGCGCTTCCTTCTTGGCCTGCGGCGTGACCGGCACGTACACGACGATTTGCTGACCGGGCCGCAGCTCGCTCGCGTAGCTGAACTGGTTGATGCGCGCCAGGTCGCCCGGCGTGAGCCCGAAGCGGCGCCCGACCTTGAGCAACGTGTCGCCGGTTCTGCACACGTACGTGGAGCGCTTGCGGCCGCGCTTGGCCTCGCTCAGCGCCAGAAACTCGTCGCTGCCCACGGTCACCACCTTCACCTTCTCTTCCGGCACCATGAGCGCACCTGACAGATCGGCATCCCGCGCCACGAAAAGCTGCAGCACCATCTTGGAGGCGAGATTGGTTTCCAGGTCGAGGTGGTTCCAGGTGGCGAGGTCGCGCTTGGTGACGCCGAAGAACTCGGCGATCGATTCCGGCGTGTCGCCATCGCGGGTTCGATAGAACACGCGCTTGCGATCGGGATACGAGAAGGTGCGCTCGGGCACCGCTACCAGCGCCGGCAGGTCGTCTTCGGGCGGCAGGTCGGCCTCCGACGACTTGCCCTTCTCGCGCGGCACCAAGATCTCGGTGCCGCCCCGCAGCTCGGTCGAATCGGTCACGCCGTTGATGCGCTTGAGCTCCTTGACCGAAACCCTGAGCGAGCGCGCCACATCCTCGAGCCGCTCGCCGAACTTGAGCAGCCGCGTGTCATAGTGGTCCCACTCTTTGCGCGTGGCCGCGAAGCTCTGCGCAAATTTGTCCAGGGTGCCGCGTGGGATGCGCAGCTCCCACTCGCGACCCGGCGGCACCCGCCCGCGCCGAAGCTCCGGGTTGAGCGCCGCCAGAACCGCGTCGGGCTGACCGCACGCATGCGCCACCGCGCCGAGAGGCGTCCCGCCCGGCACGCGCGCGCGATCGTAAGACCAGACCGGCTCGTCGTGGCTGGGGTCGTCGTATCCGAATGCGGCCCGATTCTCGCCGACAATCGCGGTCGCGATCGCCTTGGATACGTAGTTGCAGGTCTCCCAGGGCAGGCCGCTCTCGTGCTTGCAAAGCTCCCAGTAGTCGTTGGTGTTGTACTTCTGCATCGCGCGCAGGACGGCGCCGTAGCCGGCATTGAAGGCAGCCAGCGCCATGTGCCAGTGGCCGAAGCGAACCTGCAGGTCGCCGAGATAGATCATGGCGGCCTCGGTCGAGCGCTCGGGATGGCGCCGCTCGTCGACCCAGTAGTTGTGCTCGAGCCCATAGATGCGGCCGCCCGCGTCCATGAACTGCCACAGCCCCGACGCGCCCACGCGCGACAGATCGGTGGGCTCGTAGCCGCTCTCGATCATCGATACGAAAATGAGGTCGCGCGGCAGGTCGTGCCGACGCAGCGCGTCGTCCATGAGCGCCCGCCAGCGGCCCTGCTTGCGCAGCCAAGAGGTCATGATCGCGCGGCCCTTGGGATCGCTCTTGTAGAACTGCAGATAGCGCAGCACCCGAATGTCCCAGCGCACCGGCAGATCGGGCGGCTTGAGCGAGCGCAGGAAAGCCTGGTCCGGCAGCGGCTCTCCAGGCGCGGCGCCCTCGCTGTCGGAGCGTGGCGGCATCGTCACCGGCACGCCCGGTCGCGGGAAGGCGCGCTCCTCGAATCGGCGCATCTCGTTGAGCTCGGGGCTCTCGTTGGGCTGCACTTCGACCGGGCCGCCCCGGATCGAGCGGCGGCCGTCGGGATCGGTGTCGTCGATCTTGCCCTGAAGCTGGGCGCGTGCAGGTGGAGCGGCGGCAAGGATTGGAAAAATCCATGCAAGCGCCGAACGTCTCATCTGATTGCCTAAGAATAACCTCTGCCGAGTCCGGTCACAACTTCTCAAAATAGGCGCTCGAGCAGCTGCTGCAAGAGGCTTGTACATTGTGTGCGCGCGACCACGAGTGGCAGCGCCACCCCGACGCCCACCAGCCCGGCCACCCAGCCCGCGGCTGTCCGCAATCCGAGACCATAGGCAAGCGCATAGTCGGTTACGTAGGTGAGCAGCGTGACCACGAATCCGCTCAGCAGCGCGAGTGGCGGCGCGAAGCCGCCCAGCCAGAGCGCCAGGGTGGTCACTCCGACGGCCACCAAGTTGACGAGATCGCGGGCATAACCGAACCACCAGGGGGCGCCGTCCGCGCCCCGCGCAAAGGCCCCGCGCAGTCGGCCCAGAGCACCCCCGAAGCCAATCAGCCCGGCCCAGAGCAGGCCCCTGCCCAGCCACTCCGCCATGCGCGCATGCTACGCCAAAGTAGCGCCAAACGTTGCCTTTTTGAGAATGGGTGATATAAGTTGTCCAGGAGGCAGTTATGCCAGGCATCGGCCCATTCGAGCTCATCCTGATCCTTTTGATCGTTCTGATCGTGTTCGGAGCCGGCAAGCTGCCTCAGATCGGTGACGCGCTGGGCCGTAGCATCAAGAACTTCAAGCGGGCGACCCAGGCATCGGACGAGATCGACGTCACCCCCAAGAAGGCCGAGCTCGACGAAAAAGCCGAAAAAGAGAAGGAAGCCGCCAAAAAGTAGCCCCCGACCTAGCCCGCCGCCGCCAGCGTGCGGGCAGCCGTCCGCACGGCGGTCGAGAGCTCCGCATCCGCCGCCACTTCGGCCAGATCCGAGGCGGTCAGAAAGCCGAGCAGTCGCACCGCGAGATCGGTCGGCGTGTAGGGATTGAGCACCAGCGTCCGTTTGACCCGATAGCGCGCGATCCAGCGCCGGGCCGCGAATATCTCGCGCTGGATCTCGGGATGAGTGGGGCGCCGCGCCGCGATGAGCACGACATCGGGCTCGGTCAGCTTTGGGTTGTCGAGCAGAAGCCGAATCACCGACGGATCGGGGTCGCGAAGCAGGCGCTCGAGCAGGTCGCGCCGGCCCCCGCGGGCGAGCTGCTTGCGCTCGCCCAGGGTGAGCGGGCGGCCGCGCAGCGCGAGCGCCCGTCCGAGCGCGCGCTCGTCGGCCTGGGGTCCCTCGACCGCGGACAGAAAAAGCTGGGCCAGGTCCTCGTGGCCGCGCTCCTTGGCGCACGCGTACAGGTCGCACTGGCGCTCGTAGGGCACGCACTCGGGCGCCGCCAGCGCGTGCACGAAGGCATCCAGCGCCAGGTGAAACGGCGGTCCGCCCGCGCGCCCGCGTCGCAGCACGATCGCGAGCATGTCGACCTGCTCTTCGAGCGGGCGCGTGCGCATGAAATCGGCCATCACGGAGCGCCGCATGGCGGGCTCGGGCAGGGCCGACAGACGCTTGGCCAGCCGGCGCGCGCGCGCCGGGATATCCATGGACTCCGGTGACTTGGCCGACCCCGGAGATGCCACGATGGGAGTATCCCACGTCTTGATGCGGTGCGGCAAGCGTGCTAGCTTGGCGTCATGGCGGCAGAAACGCGGGTCATCAAGCGCTACGCCAACCGCAAGCTGTATGACACCCAGCGCAGCCGCTATGTCACGCTCGACCAGATCGCCGAGATGATTCGCTCGGGCGAGGACGTCAAGATCGTGGACAACAACTCCAAGGAGGATCTGACCTCGGTCACGCTGGCCCAGATCATTTTCGAGGAGGAGAAGAAACAGAAGAGCTTTCTGCCGCTCAGCGCCATGCGCAGCATCATTCAGTCGGGCGGCGAGGCCATCCAGGAAGCGGGCGCCCGCGTGCGCAGTGTGTTTTCGCGCGGTCGTGACCGCGGCGAGAAGACCGATGGCGTGGACGAGGGCGTTGGCGGCGGGAGCGGGGCTGGGGGTGCGGGCGCGGGTGGGAGCGCGGCGGGCGACGGCCGCAACCCGTTCAAAGAGTTCCTCGCCGAGTCGCAGCGCACGTTCGACGAGTGGCAGAAGCGGGTCGACGAACGCGTGCGCGCCGTGGTCGAGAGCATCTCCCCGTTTGCCGCGCTGCAAAAGGAGGTCTCTCAGCTGTCGGCGCGGCTGGGCGAGCTCGAGAAGCGCCTCGAGGAGCTGGCGAAGGAATCGTAGCTAGTAATCCAGAGCCGCCGAAATCGCGACCGCCGACTGATCGATCGATCGATCCTGGGCCGCCTGCGTCGGGTCGGTCGCGTTTTTGTCGACCGAGCCCCCGCGTGGGACGTACTCGTACTCGCCGATCAGCGCCACCACGTAGAACTTGAGCTTGGCGCCGAAGAAGATGCGCTGCCGCGTGATGTTGGACTGCTCCGGGAACACGAAGTTGGCGTTGAGATCGGTCGCCACGCACGGGTGCATCGGGTCTGTGCCCATGGTCGTGGGGTGAAAAGCGTCGCAGTAGGGGGTCGCGTCCAGCACTTCGCTGCGCGGCACGATCCACAAGAAGTTCCAGCCCGCGTAGGGCACCAGCGTCACCGTGCCGCCGATGCCGAACGACTTCGAAACCGAGACGTCGAGCCCGGCGATGGTCAGGTCAATCTCCTGCGAGCCCATCAGGCGCGATGCCTCGCCGCGCACAGCCAGCGACGGGATGGGCCAGTCGTGGAAGCCTTCCTGCAGCGCGAACTTGGCATAGCCCTGCAGCGACCACATGTTGGAATCCTGCATCTGCACGGCGCCCGCACCCAGCTCGAATGAGGGCAGCGGCAGCCAGATCCCCTTGCGCACGAACACGCCCAGGGTCGGCATCATCTGGGGCGGCCGGTTGAGCAATCGGTTTGACGGATCGACCCGGTGTACGGCGTCCCAGTGCGGCTCGGTGTTGGCGATCTCGGTGAAGGCCACGTCGATCGAGAACTGGAAGCCGCCGAAGCCGATGGTGTCGGCGGGCGCCAGCAGCTTGGGCGCCATCACGATGCCCAGCTCCGAGGCCAGGGTGCGGAACTTGGTCTGCGCGTTGAAGTCGGGCTTGGCGGCGCCGCGCGGGAGGTTGCCGGTCGAATCGAGCGGTTGGGGAGTGACGTAACGGGCCAGCGAGAGATCGTTGTCGTCACCGGAAGCGCGGCCCGCAATGGTCCCAAGCACCAGCGCAAGCGCAAGCGTGCGCGCACGCGTCACACGGCCAGCGTAAGACGAGCCGCGTCCGGGGTCAAGTTCTGCCGCGGTGTGCTATAAGCGGCTCATGTCGGATGCGTACGCCAACATTCTGTACGATCAGATCGAGGACGGCATTGCGCGCGTCACGCTCAACAAGCCCGACAAGCGCAACCCACTGTCACCGGCGCTGATCGGCGAGCTGGTGCGGGCGCTCGAGGTCGCACGCGACGACGCGGCCGTGCGGGTGATAATCCTGACCGGTGCCGGGAAGGTGTTCTCGGCGGGCGGCGATCTGAGTCAGATGGGCGGTGCCGGGCTGCCGGCCGGCGCCGGCAAGCCGGGCACCCTGGTCGAGCTGTTTCTGCTCTTGACCCGGCTCGGCAAGCCCGTGATCGCAATGGTCAACGGTCACGCCATGGCGGGGGGCCTGGGCTTGATGGTGGCGTGCGATCTCGTGGTGGCGTCGGAGGCGGCGCAGTTCGCGTGTCCCGAGATCAACGTGGGTCTGTGGCCCATGATGATCATGGCCGAGATCTTCCGCAGCGTCGGCCGCAAGAAGGGGCTCGAGATGATCCTGACCGGCGATCGCATCGATGCCCGGGAAGCCGAGCGCATCGGCCTGATCAACAAAGCGGTGCCGCCCGAAAAGCTGGAGTCGGAGACGCTGGCGCTGGCACGCAAGCTGGCGCAAAAGTCGCCGGCCATCGTGCGCATGGGCCTGCGCGCGTTTTACGAGACCCAGGATATGGAGCTGGACAAGGCGCTGCCGTATCTGGAGGCCCAGCTGCTGGCGGTTCTGGCGACCGAGGATGCGCGCGAGGGCCTGCTCGCATTCATCGAAAAGCGCGCGCCCAAGTGGAAGGGGCGCTGACCGCCGAGCTGGCCCCCCTGCGCCCCCTTGCTGGGCCGTCGGATTCGCGCTAGAGAATGTCAGCCTTGCCAGTCGAGACCTTCATCGGTTGGCGCTACCTGTTCCGGCGTGACCATGGGCGCTGGATCTGGCTCGCCTTCGCGCTCGCAATTGCGGCTTTCGTCGCCAGCGGGCTTGCCTTTCTGCACCTGAGCGGGCCCGCGGCCCACCTTGGGCCGGGCGCAGCCGCCCCGGTGGCACCGGTGGTCGGGATCATCTTGAGCGGCCTCGCCATCGTCGTGTGCGGCCTGCTGCTCTTTTTCTCGGTCTTCACGACGGTCTCGGTGACCGGTGTGATGATCGGCGTGAGCGCGCTGCTGGTCGTGCTCGGCGTCACCTCGGGCTTCCAGGAGCAGTTCAAGGAAAAGGTGCTGGGCGTCAATGCGCACGTGATCGTGATGAAGTGGGGGCCCGACTTCTCGGACTATCCCGAGCTTACCCGCAAGCTGTTGGCGCTGCCGGGTGTCACCGGCGCCGAGCCGTTCGTGTTCAACGAGATGCAGGCCGCGCGCGGCACCGCGCAGGCGGGCGTGCTCTTGAAAGGGATCGATCCCGAGGCCTCGCTGGGTGTGCTCGACGTGGGCCGTCAAATGGTGGAGGGCTCGGTGGGCGCTCTCAAGAGCCGCGAGCCCGGGATCCTGATTGGCAAGGAGCTGGCGCACAAGCTGCGGGCGCACCTGGGCGACACGGTCAAGCTGCTGTCGCCGCTGTCGGCCATCGACACCGCATTCCTGGGCAAGGGCCAGAACCTGCCCCGCTCGGGCGACTTCAAGGTGGTCGGCATCTTCGACGCCGGCTTCCACGAGTACGACGTGCGGATGGTGTATCTCAAGCTGGCCGATGCCCAGCGGCTGGTCGGGCGCGGCGACGTGGTGAGCGGCCTCGAGCTCAAGCTTTCCGATCCCGACCGGGCGGCTCCGTTCGCGCGCAAGCTCGAGAAGACGCTCGCGGAGCCGAATGTCGGATACCACATCATCGACTGGGAAGAGCTCAACCACAACCTGTTCACGGCGCTCAGGCTGCAAAAAGTGATCATCTCACTGTTTCTGACCTTCATCATCGTGGTGGCGGCCTTCAACATCGTGGCGTCGCTGACCATGATCGTGCTGTCCAAGCGCAAGGAGATCGCGATCCTGAAGTCCATGGGTGCGACCTCGGGCGCGGTGGCGGGCCTGTTTCAGGTGACCGGGCTGACCATCGGCGCGTTCGGGGTGTGTGCAGGCATCGGGTTCGGGCTGCTCCTGTGCGCGGTGGCCGCGCGCTACGGCTATCCGCTCGACCCGAAGATCTACCTGATCTCCAAGCTGCCGGTGCACGTGCGTGCGCTCGAGGTCGTGCTGACCGCGGGCGTCACGCTCCTGATCTGCCTGCTCGCGACCATCTACCCGTGCGTCCGCGCGTTCGACTTGAAGCCGGTGGAAGGGCTCCGGTACGAGTAGTCAATCGCCGACCAGCTGCTCGAGCGCGCCCAGGATGCGGCCGTAGTGTCCGCCCTGCCAGTAGAGCTTGTCGCAGCCCCGGCACCAGGTGAACCGGTCATAGAGGCGGTAGGCGACCGGCGGCAGCTTGTCCCGGACCCGCTCTTTGGCCACCGCCTCGACCGGGTGGTTGCAGGCCGTGCAGCGGGTGAACATCTGGTCGCGCTCGACGCGCAGCCGGAACGCTGCCAGGACCTCACGCAGCTGGCTGGTCAGCTCGCGCGAGGACACGAAGAAGACGCTGGCCGTGCGTACCGCCGCCAGCGCGCGGTCACGCGTGAGCAGGATGCGGCCCTCCTGGCGCGATTTGCGCAGAAGCAGGCTGTCGGCCTGGTCGAGCACGTGCGCGGTATCGAAGCCGAGCAGGCGCAGCCAGGCGGCCAGGCGGCCCAGCATCTGGTCGGCCAGAAAACGCGGCTCGCTCGGTGCCGGCGCGGCCAGATCGGTGCGCCGGTCGCGGCCCGGGATCACGGCGTCGAACAGGTAGCAGTCGTCGTCGCGGATTTCGACGCGCAGGAGGGCCTCGGGCGCCTCCAGATCGATCTCGAGGTGCGGGAGCCGGGCATGGATGAGGCGCCCCAGCTGGGCGGCCTTGTGCGCAGACGTGAACCGATGCGCGCCCACCCGCTTGACCCGCACCGCGAACGAGCGCTTGCCTGCCAAAAGCTCGACCGCATAGGCGAGCACGCATGGCTCCAGATCGGCCAGCTTGCACGAGCGGCAGGGCGAGAACGAGGTCACTCCGTGCACATCGGCGGCGAGCACGGCCGCGGCCGCGGTATCGTGGGCCGTCTCGAGGAAGATGCGGCCGGTGTCGGTGCGAAATCGGGCGTCGGGCAGGTGTGCGCGCAGAACACCGACGATGTCGCGCTGCTGCTTACGCCGCGCGGGCTGTGATTCGCGGCCGGTCTCGGAGTGGCGGATGAGGTACAGCATGGGCGCCCTCTTCTCAGTGTGCGCCCGCAGCCCGCCTTGTCCAGCCCTTCTCGGGCTCGTGGAATTTTCTAATCGAGCCCGAGCGGCTGCGGCGCCGGCGCACCGACGAGGCGGGTGGTACGCAAGGGCGTCATCCCGGTCCCGGTCCGGTTGCCCTCGACGATCGTATCGGCCGCGCAATCGTCCGTGACCAGGATGGCGGTGTCGGCGTGCCGCACGTGGTTGCCGATGATGCGGCCGCCGCCACACGGGACGTCGATCAGCACGCCGCCCGCGGTGCGGGTGTACTCGATGCCGATGGTGGGTGAGCCGGGCAGGCTGACCGTGTTGTTCAGAATGAAGGGGCCGCGCACCGCGTATGCGAGCACGCCGGTCACCGAGAAGATGAGGTCACTCGGTGGGGGCAGGTCGCGCACATCGTTGCTGGTCACGAACGCGTCGTCGGCCGAAGCGTCGCTGACCCGCGAGTGCGCCAGCACGATGGCGTCGCCGCCCCCGCAGGTGCCCGGGCAGCCGAACACCTCGAGGCCGCGCACGCGGTTGCCATCGATCAGCCAGCCGCGCCCACCGTTGTCGGTCACCGCCTGCACGGTGCCGTCGAAGCGGTTGTGCTCGACCACCACGAATTCAGCGCCGCGCGAGAACACGCCAAACGCGAGCGCGCCGGGCGCGCCGTCGGTGACTCCACGGCCCTCGAATCGGAAGCCCGTGATCGCGCTGCCCGAGGCGGTGGGCCGAAGGAAGATGCCCGCCTTGAGCTGGGGCAGGGCATCGACCGGCCCCGGCGAGCTGTCGCATGCCACGATGGTGGCGCCCCGCCCGTCGAGGAACACAGGGCTGTCGACCGAAAAACCGCACACGCGGCGCGCGCCCACGCGCAGAACGCTGCCGGGCGCGAGACGGGACAGCGCGGGCTCGATGCGGACCGCCGGCCCGCTCGGCTCGGGCGGGTCGGCCAGGTCGGAGGTCGAGGCCGCGGGCGGCGCGGCCCCACAGGACGCGAGCAGCAGACTGGCCGCCAGAAGCGCAAACCGCTGATTCATGGGGATCATAGCTCTCCTTGATAGGTACCGGCGCGGCTGCCTTCATAACACAAATCGATCGAGGGGAGGCGTTTCCGCGCCCGGCCGCGGCCGGGTCAGCGCGCCGCCAGCCGCCCCTCACGGGCGGCAGCAGGCAGCATCGGATTGCGAGAGCGGGAGGTCGTAGTTGAGGTGGTACACCTCCCAGCGCAGACCGTCGGGATCAGTGAGCCAAAACTTGTCCTGATTGGCGTAGCAGCAGTCGACCGCCGGCTGGTCCTCGATCGGCAGACCCGCCGCCGCGATGCGGGCGCGCTGGGCGCGCAGCTGCTCGCGCGAGCCGACCTGGATCCCGAGGTGGCTCAGCCTGGGCTCGGATGGCCCCGTGCGTGCGCCCGGCGTGGACAGGGCCAGGTTGATGGGTGCGAAGTCGGGCCGGAACTTGAGGTAGTCGGAGGTGGCCTTGACCGGGCCGGCGCCGAAGAAACGCTCGTAAAAGGCGCGGCTCTGCGCGAGATCGGAAACCTGAAGGTGCACGTGAACCTTGGGTGTGCCGGCATCCCGGGTGGCATCGCTGCTTGCATCCATGACGGGTATCCTCCGCTGCCCCACATTATATTTTCTAATTTATAAAAATAAGGAAATAACTGTCAAGGGTGAAACCGGGAAGTCGTTGACACGTCTGCAAAATTTCATAAATTTGAAAGCATGAAAGCGCCCCGTCTGGCCCCGCTCAAGGGCCGGGACAGCCACGTCGCCGCCTTCAAGGCGCTGGCCCATCGCGGCCGGCTCGACACGTTCTTCTTCCTGGTTCGAGCCCGCCGCGAAGTGCCGGCCGGCGAGATTGGCGATGCGCTCGGCGTCCCGGCTCCCACTCTGTCGCATCATCTCGATGTGCTGCGCCGCGCCGGCCTGGTGACAAGCCGCCGCCAGGAACGCTACGTGTACTACTCGGTTCGCCCCGAGATGGCGCTCGACCTCGTGCGCCTCTTGACCGCCTGCTGCTGACCCGCTTCTCAGTCGAGCCGAGGGGCCCCGCGAGCGAAGCGAGTCGGGGCGAGGCGAGACTCACCCACGAGGCCTGCCGGCACGGCTCGAGGGCCGGAGCAAAAGCGCGCCGCTTTTCAGTCGCTGCGCAAAACCAGCTCGCCCGCGGCCTCGGCCAGGGTCAGCCGGTCGGTCCGCAGGCACTCGAAGAACGCGTCCGCACGCTGGGCGGACAGTCGCAGCGAGGGCTGACCGTGCGTGATGCGAACGGCCGCCGACAGCGGTGCGCTGGGATCGGACGCGACCAGCTCGGATTGGAACTTGCGCTCGAAGCATCCGCCCGGCTTCCACGCACCCGGCATCACATGGATCTGCGCCGCCTGGCCCGATTGGAAGGCCCGCCCGATGCGCTCGAGCGCCGGCAGGCTGGCCCGTCCCAGCGGGGTGAGCTGGGCGCCCGCGGCCGCATAGGCGGTCCCATTGTCGCGCACCAGCAGGCCGAAGTGGGGCGCCGCCGCGATGAAATCGGCCACCCGCAGCTGCGCGCGCAGCCGCTCGACCTCGGGATGGGGCTCGACCACGAGCCAGGACTTGTGCAGGGCCTCGATCGGCTTGCGTCCGGGATCGTTTCCGCTTGCGGCCAGGCAGAAGGCGCCCGGGCCCAGCGGGCGCAGATGCTCTTTCGCGAACTCGCGCGACGGGATCGCGGCCTGGAGCCGGATCTGGATGGGCAGCTTGCCCGGGGCCAGCCGCACGTTGGCCGCAAGCTCTCGCGTCTCGTGCGCGGCCAGCACGTTGCGGCGCTTGAGCTGATCGAGGCTGTTCTTTCGATAGGGCTCGAGCTCGATGAACTGCAGGTCGAGCTCGACCGGCGAGGCCAGCGAGCGCAGCCGATCAAGCACGATCACGTCGTCGGTCAGGTTCTTCAGGAAGACCCGGAACGGCAGCACGCTGCGAGGCTGCACCAGCGACGCGGGCAGGTCGCAGGTCACCTCGACCAGCGATTTCTGTGCTTGGGCGCTCTCCGAGAAAGCCATGACCAAAGCAACCACCGACAGCAGGCGTCCGCACATGGGACCCTTTAACCCTGATTCGATTCCGTGCGCCCGTCAACCCGGACGCGGGTCCGTGCGCGCGCGGAAATCGTCGTCGAACCAGCGTTGCACATCATGATAGCCCAGGATCTGTCGGATTTTCTTGAAGCAGAGGAAGTAGAGCGCGCGCCGCCGGATGCCGCCATCGGCGCGCTCGTGCCAGTGCCGCATCCCGAGCGGGTCGGCCGCCGGGTTGGTCGAAAAGCGCACGCCCTCGGCGAACAGCGCCGGGAGCTGGAAGTCCCACTTGTGGTGCGCGCCCTCCAGGTGGAGCAGGCTCTCGGCGGCGCGCTTGACCGCGCGCGGCCGCTCGGCCTCGGGCAGGGCGAGCACATCGAGCGCTGCGGGTGCGATCCGGATGAGCGTGAAGCTGCGGCTCTCGATGACCTCGAGATCGAGGCCGCCGAACGCATACTCGTGGCGCAACAGGTCGGGCGTGTCGGCGCGCGCCAGATGCACGCTGTGGCGCACCTTCGCCGCCTGATGCGGGCTCGCGGCCGGGCTGAAGAAAGAATGGGCCCAGTGTCTGGAGTCGGCGCGCGCCTGCCCCGAGACCGCCGCCAGATCGTCGACCGAATGATAGTCGGCGGGACCGACCCGATCGGCCACGTCGAGCCAGATCGTGATCAGCTGCTCGCCCGGGTCGACAGTCGGATCGCTGGCACTCAACGATACCTCCTCACGATCTTCTCAATGCGATACTTGACGTTGCCGCTGGAATCGTACACCGGGCTGATCCAGGCCAGCGCGAAGAACGCCCGGATCACCTGCTGGGCGGAGTCGTACACGCCGGCGCCGCCGCCGTAGTACTTGGTCACACCATCGGCGGTGAATTTCAGGCAGGCCTCGAAGTTGTTGAAGCCCATCTCGTCGTTCGAGAAGACGTGGCCTACGGCCACCGGATCGCGGTCGAGCAGGGCCGCGTACCAGACGTTGTGCCCGACCACCTTGGTCTTGCCGTTCAGCCCGCCGCCGGTCTCCCAGTCATGCTCGAGCGCCTTGGCGCCACCCTGGACGTCGGGATCGGCCCAGATCACGATGGTCTCGGCCTGCCCCGGGCAACCCACCTGCTTGATGACACCGCGCACGAAGCGCACGATGGCCTGGCACTCGGCGTAGTCGGTGATGTAGTCGGCGATCCCCCAGGCCCCGCCCTCGTCGTTGAAGTAGTTGGGGTGGTGGTAGTGGGCGGGCACGTTGGGGCTGGGCTGGAGCGTGTAGTAGGGCAAAAGCTTCATCAGCTTGGCGACGATCTCGTGCGGCTTGACCGATGCGGTGGCGCCCACCAGCTCGACCGCCTTGTCCATGCGCTTCAAGGTCACGCCGTCTTCCTGCTTGCCCTCGTCGATGGGGGTATCGAGCGTGACATAGACGACGTGCGCGCCGGTTGCGCCGGCGCCAAAGGTCTCGCCGGCGGCCTGGGCCTGCCAGTCGATGGATTGCGTAAGCTTCTGCACCTTCTTGGGCAGCACCTCGGAGCCGTTTGCCGTCATGTCGACCGGCTGCTTGCCGCTCCACGATCCGGTGCCGCGAAACTTGAGGGGCGGGATGGAGCCGTCGCCGATGAACTCGATCGACGCGCCGGGCGCATCCGGCGGCTCGACCTCGAACTCGCCCGCGACCGACACGATCTTGTTCATGCTGTGGCTGATCGGAAAGTTGTGGGCGGGCGTCCAGTGCTTGCCGTTGTCCTTGTCGACGTACTTCTCTCCGCCCCGCTTCCAGTCGGTCGTGTAGTCGGTCAGCAGGTGGTGCTCGGACGTAAAGGTCAGGCTCTTGACGTGGACGGCCGTGATCTTCTTGCGCTCAGCGGCCTCGCCCGGCTTGGGGGCCGCCTCTTCGGGCATGGGGCCGCCCACCAAGCCCAGCGCCCCGTGCGGGCGCGACACCGCGATCAGGGTTCCGCTTGCGAGGGCGCTCGCGACCCGGTCGCGCAAGAGTGCGGTCGACATGCTCGACGCATCGAAGGGTCCCAGATGGATTTCGCGGTAGATGGCCAGAAGGCGCGCGCGTGTGAGCGGGTCGGAGTTGGGGAACCAGCGCGAGGCGGCGTGCCCGGCCACGTCGCGCCGCAAGGCCGCCGAGCGCTCGGCGGCCGACGCGTCGGGCGCCCGCAGCAAAAGGATATCCTCGGTCGGACCGGCAATCCGCCACTCCCGTCGGGGCATTGCGCAGGTTCCCTCCCAGCACCGGACTTCTACGCAATGTTGGCGCAGGCGTCAAGTAGGGCTGCCGTGCCTGCGCATCCAGCGCGGTCCCTCGAGAAAAGGCGACCAATTTCGCGGCGATGGAAAAACCGATGCGACTTTGGAAACTTCGCGGCGTCTTCCTGAGGGGAAGCTTGCGCAAGGATGACCATGCAGAACCATCGAAATCGTCGGATCGTGACCGGGCTGCTGTGGATTCTGGGCGCGGGCGGCTGCGGGGACAATCCGGTTGCACCGGGACCTGATGGCGCAGGCGCCGCCGATGCCCTCGCGAACGACTCTGCGACCTTGACCGACGGTCCGCGCGCCGATGCAGCCTCTGGAGTAGTGCCCTCCAACAGCGGAGATCTGGGCGGCCTGGAGCACACCGGGCTCACGGTGGGCGCGCCCAGCGGCAACTTCGACACCGACACCGACTGCGTGGCTCCGTCCGCGCTCGGCAACTGCCGGGTGGCCCAGCCCAGCGGCGGCTTGCCCGAGGTCTGCGTGTGTCGGTCGGATGAGCTGACCATCGGCTCCCTGCAGGTTTCCGGGGCCCGTGCGCTGGCCCTGTTTGCCCTGCGGTCGGTGACCGTCAGCGGAACGCTCGATGTCTCGGGCCGCGGCCTGACAGATGGGGCGGGCGCCGCCCGCGCTTACGCGTCGGCGTCGGACGGGCTGGTCGGCGGCACGGGCGGCAGCTACGCCTCCTCGGGTGGAGGCTCCGGTGCCGCCGCTTCCTACGGCGAGGCCGCCATCATCCCGCTCCAGGGCGGGATGCGCGGTCAGGACGCGTGCAGCGTGCGCGGAGGCGGAGCGGGCGGCGCCCTGCAGGTGAGCGCAGGCGAGCAGATTACGGTGACGGGCCGGATCCAGGCGGGTGGGGGCGGCGGGCGCGGTGGCCGGGGCGGCGGCTCCTGCCTGGGCGGAGCCGGCGGCGGCAGCGGCGGCGCGGTGCTGCTCGAAGCGCCGATGGTCGCGATGACCGGCGCGGCCGCAGCCAACGGCGCGGGCGGGGGAGGCGGCGGCAGCACGAGCTACGGCCAGGGCGCGTCGGGGACCGATGCCAGCGGCATGGCGGCG
>DATFWX010000245.1:0-43770 GCA_035258845.1 Polyangia bacterium
GGCGGCGCGGCTCAGGCGCGCTTGCGGAGTGCCGCCGCTCTCGGGCAACGCGGCCAGGAGCACGCGGGTCGAGGTGGGCTCGGGCGGCGCGATGGGCTCGGCATGCAGGCCGGTGGTGCCGAAGGCGCGCAGGCGCAGCAGATCCCAGCCCCGCTGGGCCTCGGCCAGCCCGTAACCGCGCGGCAGGCGCAGGCTGGCGTCGGGAGTGTAGCCCACGACCGCCTCCAGCTCGGCCTTGCCCTCGGACGGCTCGAGATGGAGCTGCACCCAGCGCAAGAGCACGCGCGCGCGGGCGGGCGCGGCGGCGTTCTTGCTGCTCTCGGTTTCGGCCGCGCGAATGCGGGCGCGTCCGCTCTTGGCCACGCCGCTGCCGAACCCATGCGCGGCCAGGACCGCCAGCGCGGCGCTCAGGGCCGCGGCCAGAAGCACGTGCGTGCGGGGCGCTGGCTCGGCCTCGGGTTGGCGTGCCCGGCGCACCGCGTGCAGGAGCCATATCCCCAGCCCGACGAAACCGGCCAACCAGAACAGGGCGCTAAGTCCCGACATGTCAGTTGGTCGGGCGAGCGCGCTTGCTGCGAGCGCGGGCCGGCTCTTGGGCTGGCGGGGCGGCCGTCGCCGCCGCCGCAGCTGCTGCCGCGTCGGCCGCATCCGGATGTGCGACCGGTGGCGGGGTGGGCGCAAAAGCGGGAATAACCGGCGCTGCGTCGGGCCGGCTGGACAGCATGAGCGTCGGGGCGGGCGCAGTCGACGCGGGCGCAACCGGTGCGCGCAGGAGCAGCACCACAAGGAGCGCGTTGGCGAGCAGCGCGAGCACGACCGCGAGCACGGGCAGGTGGCTTCGCCAATCGGAGGCCACGCGCCGCCCGCGCCGCCCCTCCAGCTCTGCCGCCGCCCGCCGCGCGGTCTCGCGCAGAGCCTGCACGTCCTTGCGCAGCAGATCGATGGTCTCGCCCAGCTCGCGCTCGAGCTGAGCGGCAGTGCGCGGCCCCAGGCTGCGCGTGGCCTGCTCGACCGCCTTACCCAGCGCGGTGTCGAGCTGGCCAACCTGGGCGGCCAGCGTTTTCTGCACCCCGTCTGAAAAGGCCTTCCATTCGCGCAGCAGCTGGTCGGCTTGCTGGAGCAGCCGCGCCAGATGATCGCTCAGCGTCTCGATCTCACGCTCTCTCACGATGCACCTCAAGGCTGGGCAGAACGCGCGCGAGCGCCGTGCGCAGGGTGCGCGCGTCGCGCACGGTCAACAGCGCTTCGAATCGGAGGCGCCGCAGGTAGCGCTCCGCATCGGCGCGCTCGGGCGTGTCGAGCGCCAGCAGGTGGTCGACCGTGATGCGCCGAGCCAGCACGCCGGCCAGCCGCTCGGCCACCTCGCCGCGCGCGCGGGCCCCCAGAAAACCGCGTCCCCAGTAATGCAGGATGCGGTTCCACAGCCGACCGGCGTCGCCCACGTCGGGACCGCGCAGCGGGGCCGGTGCGTGCGCGTGTGCGGCCTGGATCTCCTGCTGTGCCAGTGCGCCCGATCGGATGAGATAGGCCTCCAGATCGGCCGCGTGCTCCCAGGCCGCCGCCAGCCCGGTCAGCTCCTCGAACAGATCGGCCAGGCTTACCGGCTTGAAGGCGCGCAGCTCGAGCACCAGCCGCCAGGGCCGGCGCGCCCGGTGCTGCCAGCAGCGATGCAGATAATGGTAGAGGTTGCGCTGGGGCTCGGCGGCCGGGGCCGGGGCTGCCGCCGCCGCGTGCGCAGCCAGCAGGCCCGCGCGCGGTCGCACGCGCTCGTCGGGCGGCAGCCAGCTGAGCATGCGGCCCCACCAGGCCGGCAGCGCGGCATCGTGCGGATCGGCGAGCACGGCGTCGCCGCCCGCGCACAGGGCGCGAGCAACTGCCTCGCCGTCGTCCGGGGCCAGCTCCGGGTCGAGCAGCGCCCCGGTCGGCTCGACGGTCACGACCGCATCGTTGGGCGCTCCCGGCCCGTCGGCGAGCGCGAACGGCCGCGCGGGCGGGAGGGTAAATCGGGCCAGCACGGCGGGCAGCGCCTGCGCCCACGCGGCTTCGTCGTCCGCTTCGGCCGGCTCGGCCGCACACCCAGACCAGCCCACATAGCGCCGCTGCTCGGCCGGCGCGACTGCAGCGAAGCCGCGCAGCCACAGCGCGTGCCGGGGGCCGATCGACCACACCGCCACGCCCGCGTCGGCGCGCGCACCGGCAGCGGCGATCGCCTGCGCCGCGCCCGCGAGCTCGACCGGATGCCAGTGAAAATCCCATCCCGGATGGCTCGGGCTGGGATGCTTCTGCTGCCAGGCCCGGCGCAGGAGGATCCGCATGGCGGCCTACGTGCCCCCGGTGTGGAAGCCCCCGGCCTTCTCGTCGGCGGCAAACATCGGCAGCGTCTGCGCGGCCGCCGGCTCGCTGGTCGCGACCGCGGAGGCGTCCGGTTGCTCGGCGCGCGCGGGCAGGGCCACCGGCGCGGGCGCTGCGGCGCCGGACCGGAACGCGAGCCGCCCGAGCCAGCGCAGGAACACCCGCCGCGCATCGCCTGCGAACGCGCGCGGGCCCTCGGCGAATCGGTAGTGCAGAATTTGGTGGGGCTCCACCGCAGGCGGCGCCCAGAAGGCTCGCAGCCTCGCGTCGAGCTCGGAGAAGGGCTGCCAAGGCGCGGACACCAGCTCACACAGCCCGGCGTCGTAGCGGAGAACCGTCGTGTGTACGCCCTCCTCGCGCGCCTCCTCGGCGTCGACGCAGCAGGTGCGAATGGTGCCCCTGCGCACGACCGGCATGGGCTCGGTCGGCGCCACCGCCACCAGAGCGGGTGCGTTCGCGCCGCTCATCGCCTCCGCCGCGATGGCAACCAGCTCATCGCGGTCGGCTCCCTCCGGGCACAGTCCCCGCACCGCCTCCCAGCGATTGATGACCACCAGCGCCTCGGGCTCGAAGCCACCCAGACCGGCGAAGATGGGCAGAAGCGGCCGCAGGCGGCCGAACGGCGATTGCTTGTCGTCGATGCCCAGCCCGAGCGGGTTGCAGATCAGAACCGGCGCGAAGCCGTAGCGGCGCTCGGGCCGCGCGTCGGCCACGCGGCGCCTGACCAGGTGGCGCAGCAGCGACCAGTACTCGGCGCTTTTCTGGCGACTGCCGTACAGGTTCTCGCCGGCCACGTCCCAGAACACCACCTCGATGGGGCCCCGGCCGACGAAGCGGCGCCGGGCCGCCAAGAAAGCGAGGCCGGCCGCGGTCGCGCATAGCCACAAGAGGCCGAGGCCCACCACGCCGTCGATCGCGCCGCCGAGCGACGCACCCAGCACACCCGCGGCTGCCGCCACGAGCACGACCGCAAGCGCGCGTGCGAGGCGGCTCGAGCGTGCGAGTAGGACAAGCTGCGCCAGCAGGCCCATCTCCTCGAGCAGCTTGCGCGGTTGCAGGCGGAACACGTAGTGGGGGACGCCGGCGTCGGGGTTGTTGGCATCCGGCCGCGGACGCGCGGCGGCCAACACCACCTGCATGATGTCGAGGGTGGCGTTGCGCTCGGGCTCGGACAGGTCGTCGGGTGCGTCGGCACCGAGGGTTCGAATCGCGTGCAGAATGAACTGTGTCTTGCCGTCGCTGCGCGCGCCCACGACCGCTACGTCGACGAGGGCCGAAACGCGCTCGCTGGGGTCGGGCGCCGTGAGCGAGGCCAGTCCCGCCAGGCGCGCTGGCTCCCCGGCCGAAAACAGCCTGACCCGGGCCACGTACCTAATACCAGGCTGGAGGCGCCGCAATTCCCGTGGCCAAGATCACACAGCGAGGGCCCAATTGGTCCAACCGGGACGAAAGACGAAGTAAGACGTGGAGGGCTGGAAAAGACTGGCCATCTCGCGGCATCGTACTAAAAACTTTGGCGAATTCGACCTGTCTTCCGGAAGAGACAAATCCGCCCTCGTTCATCCCAGGCGATCGTCTCGGCAAGTACGAGCTCATCCAGGAGTTCGCCACCGGTGGGATGGCGCGCATTTACCTGGCGCGCATCATGGGCATCGAAGGGTTTGCCAAGACCGTTGTGCTCAAGCGCATCCTGCCCGAGCTGTCGGTGGACGCGGACATCGTGCGCATGTTTCTCGACGAGGCGCGGCTGGCGGCGGTGCTCGACCATCCCAACATCGTGCAGGTGTTCGACGTCGGCATCGTCGGCGGCAGCTACTTTTACGCGATGGAGTTCGTCGAGGGGCAGGACGTGCGCAAGATGCTGCGCCGAACGGTCGAGCTGGAGCGCACGATTCCGCTCGCGGTCGCGATTGCCATCGTGCGCGACGTGTGCGCGGGCCTGCATTACGCACACGAGCAGCCAGGTCCGCTCGATGGGTCGGCCGGCATCATCCACCGCGACGTGTCGCCGTCCAACGTGCTGGTCAGCTACCAGGGCGCGGTCAAGCTGACCGATTTCGGGGTGGCGCAGGCGGCGGGGGGTGCGGGCGTGCGCCGGCGACTGATTGGCAAGCCCAGCTACATGTCGCCCGAGCAGTGCCTGAACCGGCCCCTCGACCGGCGCTCGGACCTGTTCTCGGCCGCCATTCTGCTGTACGAGCTGACCACGCGCCAGAAGCTGTACGGGGGCCGCGACCGGCTCGACATCATGCGTCGCATCGTGTGCGAGCCGCTGCCGCGCCCGACGCTGCGCTGGCCCGACTACCCACCCGCGCTCGAGCATATTCTCCAGCGCGGATTGGCCAAGAATCCCGACGATCGCTTCGCCAGCTGCGAACAGATGCAGCTCGAGCTGGAATCGTTTGCGCAGGCGCAGCGGCTGGCGCTGGAGGCGGGCGGGCTGGCGAGCTTCATGGCCGAGCTGTTCGGCGATGAAGAGGCACGCAAATGGACTCCGCCCGGCGTCGATTCGGGCTCGGCGTCCGCACTGCCGGACGCGCCCACGGTCGAGGAGCCGCAGGCGGCCCACCTGGCCGCGACCGAGCGTTCGCCGCGTCTCTGGCCGCGGTTTCTGGTGGGCCTCGTGGTGGTGCTGGTTGCGCTCGCGCTGGCGGGAACGGTTGCGCTGGCGCTGCGGAGCCGGGCCTGGCTCCGCCTGCCCGCTCGGATCGGCTTTCAGGAGCGCGGATCGGCTTCCAGAAGCGCCAGATCCCAGCGCGCCTCCGCCAGCGGCAGACCGAACGCAAGCGCGTGTGCGAGCGCGTCCGCGGGCCGAGCGCCCCGACTGCCCACGAGCCGGCTGCGTTGCTCGTGGCGTGCGACCGGATGCAGCACCGCGACCTGAAGCTCGCGCGGCAACAGATAACGCCCCTCCAGCCGCTTCTCGATCCACTCGCGCGCGCCCAACGCGCGCAACGCGGTCTTGAGCCGGCTCACCGCCACGTAGATGCGATTGCGGTCGCGCAGCGGATGGTATTCCTCGAGGCCCCATACGTGCCGATGGATCTGCTCGAGCGAGGAGCCAGCCGCGCCGACGGTGGCCAGGAAGGCCAGCAGCTTGAGCAGCAGCGGCTCGCGCGACAGATCGAGGCGCGCTCGGCCGCGCCGCACCTCGCCCCGCAACAGGTCCACCCATAGATCGTAGGGCTCTGTGATGCGGTCGACCTCATCGACCAGAGCGAGCCGCGGTCCCACCAGAAGCAAGGCCGCCGCTCGCCGCCCCAGGCCGAGCCGGGCCACCCGGTCGCGCCAGGGCTCGCCGACCGCGGTCGCTGGTGGCAGATCGAAAACGTCCAGACCGACCCGCTCGCAGGCCTGTCGCAGCGCGGCGTCCCACAGCTCGCCGCTGCCATGAGCGCGCGCGGTCGCGAGCGCCTCGACGTAATGCTCGAGCCGACCGGCCCGATCGGCCAGGAACGCGCGCACGAGCGCGGCCGCCACCAGAACCGGCTGGTAACCCCGCGGCGTGGCGATGGCTTCGCAGCGCGCGATGGCCGAGCAGGCGGCATCCTCGGCGCCCCGGCGCGCGTGCAGCTCCGCGCCCGCGAGCAGGGCCCGCGCCAGCTCATGCTGGGCGCCCGCCTGGCGGTACCACTCCTCGGCGATCGCGACCGCGCTTCCGACTCCCGAAAGCTGTGCGCGCGCGAGGCCGCACTCGGCTGCGCGCAGGGCTGCGTACGCGCGCAGCGAGGCCGGACCACGGGCCGCCTGCGCAATCACCGCGTCGGGGGGCATGCCGGCGAGCGCCTGCACCTCGATGGCCGCGAAGGGATTCCGGGGCGCCCGTGCGTGCGCGCGCTCCGCGAGCGTGCGCGCGTTGGCGAAGCGGCCGCGCAGCTCGAACAGGCGAGCCAGGTCGAGCTCGAGGATGGGCGCAAACGCGCTGAAGCCAGTCTCGCTGGCGGCTGCGCTGGCCGCGCGCAAGAGGCTCTCGGCCCGATCGAGCTGGCCCAGGCCGAGCGCCGCCTGCGCCACGTAGTGCGCCAGCACTGCGTGCGCGAGCCGGCCCAGCCGGTGGCTGGCCAGCGGCAGCCCCCATTCGGCCACGGTCAGTGTTTGTGCGAACTCGCCGCGCCGCCAAGCCAGCGCCTCTCCGATCAGCCCGGCCGCCTCGTTGCCGGGCACTTCGTCGGCGCAGGCGGGCGCGGCGTCACGCCCCGCGATCGCGCTGGCGCGATCGATCTGGTCGAGGCCCAGCCGGGCCACCACCTCGAGCACGCCGGTCAGCGACGCCAGCCGGCCCAGCTCGCCCAGACGGGCCGATCGGCGCGCTCGGCGCGCCCAGGCGGCGGCCAGGTCGAGGCGCTGCTCGAGCAGATAGGTGGCAGCCAGCAGGGCGGCCTTTGGGATCGCAATCGTGTCGTCGCCCGAGCGGGCCCGGCCCAGAGTGAGAAGCGTGCGGCGCAGCTCGGAGAACTCGCCGCGCAGCACGGCCAGCCCGGCCGCGGCGAAGGCCTCGGCCATGCGGGTTTCATGATCGGGCCCGGGTCGGGCGCGTGCGACCTCGCGCTCGGCCAGCGCACGTTCGCCAACCGTCACCAGCGCGGTCGCGCGCAAGGCATGGACGCGTTGCGCCAGCGCCGGATCGCAGGCTGCGACCGGGATGCGCTCGAGAGTGGCCAGCGCGAGCTCGCACTCGCCGCACCGAAGCTGCTCGTGCGCCAGGAGGCACCCCACCTCCGGGCTCAGGCGCGGATCGATGGCTGCCAGCTGGTCGAGCAGCCGGGCCAGCTTGGGACCCGGACAGGCCGCGCGAGCGGCCGCGTGCGCACGCACGAGCGCAAGCGCGCGTGCGGGCTCGCCGGCTCGGGCCAGCGCGGAGCCGGCCAGGAGCAGGGCGGACGGATCCGTGGGCGAGCGCTCGAGCTGCCGCTCGGCCAGCCGAGCCAGGTCCTGCCACACGAAAGGTGTCGGCTCGCCCACCACCGCGCGCACGAGCGGCGCCGCGCCCGCGGTCAAGCTGATCGCACCGTCTACGCGCACCGCCACGAACGCGCGTTCGAGCGGCGCCAGCGCAGCCTCGACCGAACGTCCGCACAGCGCGGACAGGTCTGACAGCGCGAGCGGGCACTCGGCGGCCGCCAGGAGCTCGACCATCCGGCGGGCACCGTCTGCACCCACGCGGGCCACCATGCGCGCGAGCGCCGACAACGGATCGTCCTGGGCCGGGCCGGGTGCGCGTGGCTCCCGCGCCAGGCGGATGAGGAGCGGATTGCCGCCCAGCGGCAGCGACCGGTCGTCGCCCACGCCCAGGGCGTCCGACAGCTCGGCGATCTCGGTCGGCGCAAGCTCGGGCACGTCGACGCGCGGTAGATCGAGGCCCAACGCGCCCAGCGGAAGCAGCTCGCGCGCCAGGAGCAGGAGCCGCCACGGGCCCGGCCAGCGCACGAGCTCGCGCAGGAGCGGCGCCAGCGCGCGCACGGCCGCCGGCTCGACGTCGTCGAGCACGAGCACGCAGGGCGTCGACTCGAGCCATTCGAGCAGGCCCTGCGCGATCTGCGCGCGCCCGGCGGGAGGCGGCCGACCCAGCGCGTGGGCCAGCCGCAGCCCGATCTGGCGCATGCTGCGGGTGCCCAGCAGCGAAACGTAGGCGGGCGCGGGCAGTCGCCCGGCCGCCGCCTCGGCTTCGACCACGTGCAAGGCGAGCTCGGTCTTGCCGATGCCGACGGGACCGTAGACTGCGACGATGGGGTGGGCAGCCAGCAGGGATGACAGTCGCGAGCGCTCGGCGGCGCGGCCGATCAGGCGGGCGGCATGCGCGGGCCAGCGCAACCGGGCATCGGGATCGGACCCGGCCCGCGTGGGCTCGGCTCCGGCCGCGCTGCCGGTGGCGATGTCGCGTCGTGGATCCACAACCTCCTCCGGGCTCATGCTACGAGGAGGCGGGGCCACCCGCGCGGGTGCAGCACCAGCCGGGATGGATGGGTCCATCCCTTACTTCCTCCCCTCCCGGCGATGCCCTTGGGTAGCACCCGTCATGCCATGTTTACGGTAACCGAATTCTAGCTACTTGCGAGAGTCGAAACATGGCCATGCAAGTGGCCTGGAAGGAGCTCCAGCCGGTGGTTCGACTGCGATCAAAATATTTCAGCGCGCCGTGGAGGATTTTTCAACGGCGCCGCTCGAGGATGAGGATAATCGAGTCATGGGAATGTATCTGGGTGCAGGAAGGGAGCGGGTGAGGGCGGACATCAACGTGACCCCGCTGGTCGACGTGGTGCTGGTCCTGCTCATCATCTTCATGATTGCAACGCCAATCGTGCTGAACCAGCTTGCGGCCAGCGTGCCGCAGACAGTAGAGGCGCCCCGGCCACCGCCGGTCCATGAGCTTGTGGTCGGGTACCGGGCGGGCGTGGTACTGCTCAATGCGGAGCCGGTCACGGAGTCCGAGCTGGTTTCCAAAGTGCGCGCTGAGCTGGCGCAACGTCGCGATCGAACAGTATTCTTCGACGTTGACGACGACGCCAACTACGGCGATGCGGTGCGGCTCCTGGATCTCGTGCGCGGGACCGGCGCCCGCACGCTGGCCCTGGTCACGAGGAACTGAGCATGGCCGCGACGAATCGGGTGGCGCTCATCCCCGGGGGTGCGCGCGGCATCGGCCGCCACCTCGGGCTCAAGCTGGCCGAGCGCGGCTGGTCGGTCGCGGTGTGCTATCGAACCAGCGAGGCCGATGCTGCGCAAACCCGCCAATCGATCGAAGCCCAGGGCGTGCCGGCCCTGGCCGTACAGGCCGACGTGGCCCAGCCCGACCAGTGCGAGCGGCTGGTCGCGGCCGTGTTGGCGTGGCAGGGCCGCATCGACGCGCTCATCCAATGCGCGGGTCCCTATCACCGCGTGGATCTGCTCAAGGAGACGCCGGCCGGCTGGCGCGACATGTTTGCCAGCAACCTGGACGGGCTGTTCTTCCTGTCCCGCCTGGTCGCGCCCGGCATGATCGAGCGCCAGTGGGGCCGCATTCTGGCCTTCTCGATGGCCAACGCCGACCGCCTGCTCGCGCAGCCGCAGCTGACCGCGCATTACCTGGCCAAGGTGGGCGTGCTGGGCCTGGTCCGCGCGCTCGCCAAGGCGCTGGCCAAGCACAAGATCACGGCCAACGCGATTTCGCCCGGCTTCATCCAGTCTGGATCCATCGATGCCGAGGAGCTGCAGACATTGGTCAAGAACATCCCGGCCGGCTACGTGGGCTCGACCGACGACGCGGCCGGCGCGGCGCTGTACCTTTTGTCCGACCAGGCCGCCTACGTGACCGGCGCCAACATCGTGGTCAGCGGAGGCTGGGGGCTGTAAGAAAATTGGCGCGCGCGCGCACGCCCGGTTACAAGGGGACGTGCTGCCACCGTTTGCGCTGCTGGCCGCCGCCGCCGCCGCCCCCGCCGCCCCCGAGCCCACGCCGGTTCACTGGTACGACACCGTCACGGTGTCGGGCTATGTCGACGTCTATTACGGCTGGGCCACCAACCGTCCCCTCTCGGGCGCCGCCTTCACCGACGGCGCCGGCACCACCGCCAAGCGCAGTGACGAGTTTTCGCTCAATCTGGCGGCCTTCGATCTCGCGCTTGCACAGGGTCCGGTCTCGCTGCGCCTGGTCTTGAACTATGGCACCTCGACCGAGATCGTCCATGGCGCGGAGCCGACCGGCGCCGGCATCGGCCGGGAGGCGTGGAAGCTGGTGCAGCAGGCTTATGTCGGCTACCGATTCGACGTGCGATTGGGGCTGCTCATCGAGGGCGGGATCTTCCCCTCGCACATCGGCTTCGAGGTGCTGCCGTCCAAGGACAACTGGACCTACACGCGCGCCTTCATGTCGGACTACTCGCCGTATTACCAGGCCGGCGTGCGCGCGCTCTTGCAAGCCACCGACGCGCTCACTCTGGGGCTGCATGTTCTCAATGGCTGGCAGGTGATTGGCGAGAACAACGAGTGGAAGACGCTGGGCACGCAGCTGGCCTGGCGCCGGCCGGGCGGCGCGCTGGGCCTTTGGTGGAACACCTGCCTGGGTCCCGAGCCGGCGGCGCCACCGCCCGTGCCCGGCCTGCGCTCGACCGAGGACGAGTGGCGCCTCTTGTCCGACCTGATCGCAGAGTGGGACCTGACGCCGCGCCTGCAATTGGCGGCCACCTGGGACGTGGGCGCACAGCAGCGTCCGGGCTTGGACGCGACCAGCTTTCACGGCGGCGCGCTGTACGTGCGCGCGGCCTTTCTGCCCGAGCGTCTGTTCATGACCCTGCGCGGCGAGTACTACCACGACGACGCGGGCGCCATCACCGGGGTTGCGCAGACGCTCTCGGGCGCCACCCTGACCCTGGAGACGCGGGCAGCCGGTCACCTCATCGTCAAGCTGGAGGGGCGCATCGATCACTCGACGGCGCCCGTGTTCGACGACCGCCCGCTCGACCCCAGCGGGCTCAGGCCGGCCAAGGCACGCGATCAGGGGCTCTTCGTGTTGGGCGCGGTCGCGACCTTTTGACCGCCCCGACCGATGATCATCATTTGCTCCCATTCGAAAGCCGGGACGCGGAAGATTCACCACAGAGAACACAGAGATGAAGAGAAGGACGCGGCTCCGTGCAAGGCGGCCGATACCCGTAGGCCTGTGAGTCCTCTGTGTTCTCCGTGTTCTCTGTGGTTAAGATTCTTGGCGCGTCCCGGTCAGCAGCCGCGCAGCTGGGCGCCCGCCAGGGCCGCGATCGCGTCGCCCTCGAGGCGGTAGAGTTGCCAGTCGCCCACGTGCTGCGCGCCCAGGCGCTCATAAAACCCCTGCGCGCCCCGGTTCCAGTCGAGCACCGACCACTCGAAGCGGCCGCACCCGCGCTCGACCGCCAGCGCGGCCAGGCGGCGCATCATGTCGCTGGCGATACCGCGCCCACGCGCCGACGGATGCACGAACAGATCTTCCAGATACAGCGAGGGCCGGGCGAGAAAGGTCGAGTAGTTGAAAAAGAAGGCCGCATAGGCGACCACGCGACCGTCCAGCTCGGCGACCAGGATCTGGTACCACGGCCGCTCGCAGAACGCGTGCTCGATGAGGCGCTGGACCGCCTCGTCGGTGGGTCCGGGCAGCTTCTCGAATTCGGCCAGCGCGCGCACGAGCGCGATAAAAGCCGGCGCATCCTCGGGCCGCGCGGGCCGCACCACGAATGGATCGTTCACGAGGCCACCTCCCGGCTGCGGTTCGCCCGGGCGAACAGGGTCCAGGCGAGCCCGGCCACCAAGATCAGAAAGGGCGCGATGGTGAGAACCGATTCCCAGCTGGCGTCGGTCAGCACGCGGCACGCAAAGGGCGCGTTTTCGCCCGAGTGGCGCCACAGCGCAGCCGCGGTCACGAGCAGCCCGGTGAGCGCATCGCCCGCCACCAGGCCCGAGGCAAACAGGGTGCCGCGCTCGATGCGCGGCCCGGCCGCCTCGCCGCCCGGCGAGAAGCGTGCCGCCGCGCCCGCCAGAAGGCCGCCCAGGATCAGCGACGACGAGGTTTCGAGCGGCAGGTAGAGCCCGATTGCGAACGCGAGCGCGCTGATGCCCATGACCTCGACGCACAGGCCGAGCGCGCACCCGAGACCGAGCAGGCCCCAGGGTGCGTTGCCCTCCATCACGCCCTGCGCGAGATCCTTCATCAGCGTCGCTTGCGGCGCCGACAGCTCCTTGGAGCCGAAGTGGTACTGGCGGTCGAGCACCACCAGAATGGTTCCGGTCACCAGCGCGGGCGCGAGCGTGCCGATCATCTCGGCCACCTGCACCTTCCAGGGCGTGCCGCCGACCAGAACCGTGGTCTTCAGGTCCTGCGAGATGTCGCCCGACAGCGAGATCGCGAGCGCGACCAGGACCGCGACCGTGATGGCGGCCACCACGCCCTCGCGCCCGCCATGACCGGTCTGCCTGAACACGACCGCGGTCGCCAGCAGCGCCACCAGGATCATGCCGCTGATGGGCTGCGACGAGCTGCCGATCAGGCCCACCATGCGCGCCGACACCACGATGAAGAACACCGAGAAGAACACCGTGACCCCGGCGCCGAGCAGGCCGATGCCGAAGAACGGCAGCAGGAGCGCGAGCGCCAGCGCGAGGATGCCGGCCGCGACGATGCCGAGCGGAATGTCGCGATCGATGCGGGCCCGTGCCCGACCGGCGTCGCCGCGCTTGCCAAACCCCGCCCAAAGGCCCAGGATGCCCTCGCGAAAACCGGCAATCAGGGTCGGGATGGCCTTGAAAAGGCTGACGATGCCGCCGAACGCGACCCCGCCTGCACCGATGTACTTGACGTAGTTTTGCGAGATGGCGTCGAAGTCCATGCCTTCGGTGCGAGCGCCGCCCGTCCAGTGGATGAGCGGCGCGAACACGAGCCCCTTGGCCAGCCCGCCCGCCAGCATCACGGCCGCAATGCGCGGCCCGATCAGGAAGCCGACGCCGAGCAGGATCGGCGTCAGCTCGAACGAGACGGTGGCGTAGTGCAGGCGGGTGGCGCTCCAGGACGCGACCGGCCGCCACAAGCCTAGCCCGCGCCCGAGGATGCGGTGCACGCCACCGAACAGGATGCCGATAAAAACGTGCGTGGCGGTCACGCCGCCGGCGTCGCCCGCGATCAGCACCTTGGCGCACGCGGTGCCCTCGGGGAACGGCAGCTCGCGGTGCTCCTCGACCATGAACTGGCGGCGCAAGGGGATCATGATGAGAATGCCGAGCACGCCGCCGACCAGCGCCAGCATGAAGATGCGCAGGTTCGACACCTGCGCGCCCAGCATCATCAGGGCCGGCACCGTGAACGCGATGGCGGCGGCCAGCGACTCGCCGGCCGAGGCGCTGGTGTGCGCGAAGTTGTTTTCCAGGATGGTGCCGCCGCGCAGGACCTTGCGCAAAATCGCCATCGACATCACGGCTGACGGGATCGACGCGCTGACGGTCAGCCCGATGTGGAGGCCCAGATAGACGTTGGCGGCGCCGAACAGCAGGGCCAGGCAGATGCCCAGCACGACTGCGCGCGGCGTCATCTCGCCCGGCGATTTCTCCGCGGTGATGTAGGGCGTGAATGCGGCGTCCGGTCGCGCCTCTTGCCCAGCCACGGCGCCCGACGCTAGCACGGAACTGCCCGGCTTGAAACCGATTCAAGCCGCGTGCGACCGCTCACTCCGCTTCGGTCACGATGACGGCTCGTCGGTCTGGATCCTGCAGCACGGCGTAGCGGCCGCGGGGAGCGTTGACAGGCGGACGGGTTGGGCGCACTGCGCGCGCGGCCAGCGCGTCCAGCGTTTGCGGGAGCGAGCCTGTAAGAAGGCCGATCACGGGGTCGCTTCCCCCGGCGACGTGGAGGTCGCCATCGGCCAGGTCGACGCACAAGCGCAAGCCGCCCGCGTCCACGATGAAAAAGTGGCCCGGCTCCTCGGCCGTGACGGCGAAACCGAGCTGCTCGACCCAGAACCGGCGGGCTCGGCCGAGGTCGGTCGTGGTCAGGGCGACGAATGCGTAGCGCTCGAACATCCGCCTGCTCGCGCTACTGCGGCGGTGCGGTGGGCGCGGATAGAAGGTCGACCACCGGCACCGAGACCTCGCGCACCTTGCGGCCGCGCCGCAGCTTGAGCGCCTTCATCTGCCCGACCGAGCCCGCCAGCGCAGCCGAGATCTCATGGTGCCAGATCCGGCACACGTCCTTGCCGTCCACCTCCAGCAGCACGTCACCGACCCGCACCTCGGACCGCGTGGGCTGCGCATTGGTGTCGGTCACCTGGGTCACGATCGGGCAGCCGTCGACGCCGAACCCGATGGCGACCCCGACCCGCACCATGCTGGCCGACGCGTCGGGCGGCCGACCGCTGCGCTCGAGCCACAGTCGCCGGTGCGCGTAGTCGAGGATGAAGCGATACCGATTCAGCACGTTGCCGGCCAGGGCGCCGCTTGGCATGCCCACGTACGAGAGGTTCCCGAACATGTTGTAGAAGGTGCCCTCGGGCCGGCCCACGAACAGCACGCTGCCCAGATCGATCAGGGGCGGGGCGCTCAGCCCGACCTTGGACAGCGCATTTTTCGGAAACGACAGCTTGACGCTGCCGGCGCGCAGCATCAGCTCCGCAAACTGACCTGCGATCATGTCGGCGTCGCCGGCGGCACCGGTGGCCTGCGGCCAATCGGGATGGTCGCCTTTCTGAAACACCAGGACCTGCGTCTCCAGCATGCTCGTGGTGGCGCCGGTGTCGACCAGCAGGCCGTAGCCGCCCCGGCCGATGCGCGCAAACACGAACGGGTAGAGCGCCTTGTTGGGGCCGCCCGGGATCATGATGAGCGGCACCCAGTCGGCTTCGTCGTCGACCATGATGGCGCCGCTCTCACCCAGACCCATGCGCCCGTGCGCGGGATCGAAGCACACGGTGAAGCGGCTCAGAAAGCCCGCACCGATCTGCCCCTCGGAGAAGTTCTTGCGCGTGATCTGCCCGCTTATCGCCTGCTTGGCCTCCGCGCTGTCGTCAAAAATGGTCCAGCGCGCGCCTGCGGGCAGCGTGACGTCGGTTTTGCCCAGCCGCAGGCGCTTGGGCAGATCGGCCTCGGAATCGAAGCCCAGTCGGGCGGCCGCCGATCGGTTGATGAGCAGCCCGCCCGTGTTGCCGCCGGTATCGACGTGGAAGCGCAGTGTCCCGTCGCCCTTGGGCCCGGACAGCGCGACCTCCACGAAATGGCGGCTGCCCGCGACCTGGAGCGGAATTGCGCGCGCCCCCTCGCACAGCTCGTGGAACGCCTGTGCGAGCGTCACCCGGCGCGCGGGCGCGAGCCTCGGCGTCGCTGCCTGCAGCAACACCAGCACGGCAAGACCCAGCCTCATACTTTCCCCTCCAGGCGCTCGTACAAGAGCCCCCACCGTACGCCGCGATCGCTCACGCGCAGCGCCGGTGCCCCGGTCTCGGAAAGCACGTGCGCCACGATCAGCGCGCCCGCCAGGATCACATCGGCACGGGCCGGTTCGAGCCCGCGCAGCTGGCGCCGCTCCGCGAGCGGCAACAGGCGCAGCCGCTCGATCTGGCGCGCCACCGCCGCGCGCTCGAGCGTCATGCCGTGCACGCGCTCGCCGTCGTAGGGATCGATCCCCGCGTGCATGGCCGCCAGCGTGGTCACGGTGCCGGCGATGCCGACCAGGGGCAGCCCGCGCGGCAGCGCCAGCGCACGCAGCTCGCGGTCGATGGCCTGGCCGACCTGCGCCATCTCGTCGTCGGTCGGCGGATCGTGCGTGAGGAAGCGTTCGTGCAGCCGGACCGAGCCGATCTTGAGGCTGACCTTTTGCAGCACCCGCCCGCCGCGCGCGACCACGAGCTCGGTCGAGCCGCCGCCCACGTCCATCACGATGGCATCCGAAAGCTCGGGAAACGAGCCCCGGACCGCGCGCCAGGCCAGCTCGGCCTCGCGCTGGCCGTCGACCACCTCGACCGGGCAGCCCAGGATTGCGCGCGCCGGCTGCAAAAACGCGTCCGCGTTCGACACTTCGCGCAGCGCCTGCGTGCCCACCGCCAGCAGGCTGGCGTCGCACGCGCGCGCCTCGGCCGCATACTCGCGCAGCACGGCCAGGGCGCGCTCGATGGCCGCAGGCTGGAGCGCGCCGGTCCGGTCCACATCCTGGCCCAGCCGCACGATGCGCGAACGATCGGCCAGCACCTTCGCCGGCGGGCCCTCTGCAATCAATAAAAGGATCGTATTCGTGCCGACGTCGATCGTCGCCACGCGCATGCGGCTCACCGGCGGACGGCCGGCCCCCAGCGCGGCGCCTCGACCGCGCCCTTGTACACCTGATGCTCGACCCGCGTATTCGGGTTCAGGATCCAGATGCCGCCGCGACTCGATTTGAAGGCGACCACGCGGCAGTTGGGCGAGAAGGTCGGATCCTCGTTGTCGCCCTGGTTCTGGGTCAGTCGCACGATCTGCCCCGAGCGCGCATCCACCGTGAACAGGTCGAAATGCAGCTTCTCGTCGCGCGCGGTGAAGGCAATCAGCGGCGTGTCCCGACGCGGGCACCACCTGGGCGTCTGATTGTAGGTGCCTTGATAGGTCAGCCGGCGGGCGCCCGAGCCATCCGCGCCCATCAGGTAGATCTGCGGGTTGCCCAGCCGATTGGACACGAAGGCGATCTGCGACCCATCGGGCGACCAGGCGGGCGAGGTGTCGATGGCCCCATTGTCGGTCAGCCGCCGCAGAAGCCCGCCCTCGCGGTTCACCAGATAGATGTCCGCGTTGCCGCCACGCGAGAGCGTGACCGCGAGCCGCGATCCATCGGGCGACCAGGCGGCACCCGAGATGGCATCCTGCGACCTGGTCACGCGGCGCGCACGCCCTCCGCCAGCGGGCGCAATCCATAGATCGGCTCCGCCGAAGACAAACGACAGAAAGGCGATCTCGCGGGCCGACGGCGACCAGCTCGGCAGCAGCGACACCGCGTTCATGCGCGTCACCTGGTGCACGTTGGCGCCGTCGAAATCCATGGCCATGATCTCGCGAACGCGGCCGCGACCGCCCTGCGCGAACGTGATCTGGGTGCCGAAGAAGCCGTCCTCACCGGTGAAATACTTGATGAGGTCGTTGGCGCACTCGTGCGCGGCCACCCGCATCTCGAGCCCCGAGTAGCGCTTGGACAGCACCGGCCGCTCGCCCTTGGCGATTTCGAAGAGCCGGCATTCGGTGTCGCTCGAGCCGGTGCGCACCTTGGCCACCGACTGCCCGCCCACCTGCATCCAGTTCGTGGCATTGATGGTGTCTGTGGGCTCGTTCGAGAGGGCGGCCGGAAACGCGCGCGGATCGAGGATCTTGAAGAAGCCGGTCAGGTCCAGATCGTTCGCCACCACGCGCGCGGCCGGATCGGCGCCCGGGATCCCGATGCGGTACAGCTCGGCGCCCGACGGATTGATGCGAATGGTGGGCTCCTGCGCGCGCGCGCGGGCGGCCCCGAAAACGAGCACGAGCACAACGGTGAGACGGGTTTTCACGGCACGAACTCCAGCGACAAGCCGCTGCGCTCGAATCGTTGCGCCAATCCGGGTGGCGGCGGCGGTAGCTTCTTGACCCGGTTCAGGACCTCCACCACCGAATCATCGTAGGGACCGTTGCCCGATGGCTTGACGACCTGCGCCCGCAGCACGTTGCCCTGCGCGTTGATGAACACACGCGCGCGCGCCGACAGCCCTTGCGCGGACGCCAGGTGCGGAACCTTCCACTGCTCGAAATAGACCTTGAAGATCGCGGTCGCGTACAGGTCGCCCGCCGACGCGGTGTCGCTGGTGCCCGAGGGGTCGCCCGATGGATCACCTTCCTGGTCGGCCTGCGCCTGCAGCTTCTCGAGCTGGCGCGCCCGCGCGAGCGCCTGCTTGAAATCGCCCGGCTTGGTCTCGGGCGGCGGCTTTTCGGTCTTGGGGGCCGGCTTGGCCGCCTCGTTCTCGGTCAGCTTGACGGCTTCCTTGGGCGCGGTCGGCTCCGGCGGCGGCATCGGGATGGTGGGCAAAAGGTTCTTGGGCCGCTTGCGACCCAGCCGCACGATCTTGGCCACCATGAACTCGCGCGGCATCAGAACCGGCTCCGACGGCCGCATGTGCGAGTACAGGATCAGCCCCACCGCGCCGCCATGCAGCGCCAGCGTCACCACGAGGCCGCCAACTTTGAGCGGATCCCGACTCGCCATGCCGTCATTGCTCCAAAGGGTCCGTCACCATGCCCAGCCGGTCCACACCGGCATTCTTCATGGCCGCCATCACCTGCACCACCACGCCATACTCGAGCCGCTTGTCGGCGTGCAGATACACCTCGCGGTCCTGCTGCACTTTCGAGTTGGCCTTGAGCTTCTCCTCCACCTCCGCAAACGCGATCTCCATCTTACCAAGGTATACGCGCTTGTCCTTGGTTACGGTCAGGATCAGCTTGCCCTCGTCGTTGGTCATCGTGGTCGCCTTCGCTTCCGGCAGATCCACGTCCACCCCCTGTTGGATCATGGGCGCGGTGACCATGAAGATGATAAGCAGCACCAGCATGACGTCGACCAGCGGCGTCACGTTGATCTCGGCCAGCATGCCGCCATCCTGCCTGGGTCCCGCTGCCGCCATCGCCGCTCCTACTTGAAGAAGTGCCGCTTGACGATGTTGAGGAAATCGTTCTGGAAGCTCTCCATTTCGCTCGACAGCACCCGGATCCTGCGCACGAAGTAGTTGTAGGCCATGACCGCCGGGATGGCTGCCACCAGCCCGATCGCGGTCGCGATGAGCGCTTCCGCGATGCCGGGCGCGACCGTGGTCAGGTTGGCCGCGCCCTTGGCGCCGATGTTGCGGAACGAGTTCATGATGCCCCAGACGGTTCCGAACAGGCCGATAAAGGGCGCCGCCGAGCCGGTGGTGGCCAGAAATGGCACCATGCTCTCGAGGTGCGTGGTCTCGCTGGTCTGGGCACGCCGGAGCGCGCGTTCGATGCTCTCGAGATCACCCAGCATCTCATCGCCGCTGGCGGCGGCTCCGCGATCGCCCGACTTGAGCTTGGTGAGCTCGATGTAGCCGGCCCGGAACACCTGGGCTACCGGCGAGCGCCGCAGGTCCTCGCTGGTCTTGTAAATGGCGTCCATGCGCTTGGACTGCCAGAAGGTCTCGAGAAAGCGGGCGCTCTCGGCCTGGGCGCGTGACAGGTACATCGACTTGTAGCCGATGACGTACCAGCTGATGACGCTCAGTGCGATGAGGAGCGCCAACACCCCCAGCACCACCCCCGAGGCATTGACGATGAGCTGAAGGATATCGAGTGAATGCTGCTCTACCATGGCGCGTGGGAGATAGCACAGGGGGATAGCCTGGTCAAACCGCCAAGCCCGTGCTTAGCTTATAGAGCAGGATGGACTTCCGAACGATCCCAGGTCGGCGCAGGCACGGAGGCATCGGCGGTTTCATGGGCAGCGCGGGACGCGGCCAGTTCCGGCTCGAGCGCGGCATGCTGCTCGTGATCGCGCTGTCGACTTTCGTGTTGGTGCTGAGCGCGCTTTTCCCGACGCTGCCGCAGCATCTCGTGTTGGTGCCCTCGCGCGCGCTGCGCCACTTCGAGCTGTGGCGGCCGGTGAGCGCGCTGTTCGCCTATCTGTCTCTGGGCGCGTTCGTGTTCGACATGATCTTCTTGTGGCTGATGGGCTCGTTCATCGAGCGCGCGCTGGGCCGCCGCGACACGCTGATCATGTTCGCGGTCACCGGCGTGCTCGGGTATTTCGCGGCCGCCCTGGCCGGGGTCGCCCTGCGCATGGATGAACCGCTCGCGGGCGCCGAGCCGACGCTGTTTGCCATGATGTTGGGACCGGCGTTCCTGTACGGGCGCCAGCGGGTGCTCCTGTTCGGCGCGCTGCCCGCGCGCGCCGACGTCATCTCGTGGATCTTCTGCTCGATCTGGATCGCGGCTGCGCTTCTGCGCCACGACTACGCCAGCGTGGCCGGCGATCTGGCGGCGGGCGGTGCGGCCTTCGTGCTGGTGCGGCGCCGCTCGTCGGGCGGGGCAACCGGCCTCGGCACCAACCTGGCGCGCGCACGCCTGTGGTGGTTGCGCCGGCGCTACAAGGTCATCCAGGGCGGAAAGAGCGGACGCGAGAAGCGCTGGATGAATTGAATTCCCCCGAATTGTCCTCCGTCTAAGCAAAAAGTGATCTTGGCCGCTTGACGGCCGCACACGGGAGCGGAGAAAATGGGTACTATGCGTAAATTATCGATTTGGCTGCTGGGTGCTGGTGCGTTTGGGTTGGTGGGATGCGGGAGCTCCAACCCACCGGCTCGAGTGGGGCAGATCACCCTGACCTGGACCCTCAAAGACAACGCGAATCCGAATGGCCCCGACCTCGGGTGCGTGCCCGGCGAAACCGTGTCCGTGACAGCAGGCGGCGCCAGTGACATCTTTCCCTGCACGGCCTTCGGTGGCACGACCGCGGGGTTTCCACCCGGAAACTACGCGGTCAGTGTATCGCTCCGGGATCAATCGGGCGCCGTGGAATCGATGACCCCGACCCCGCTGCCCGCAACCGTCCTGGCCGGCCAGATCACCGACATTGGACACATCATCTTCCTGGTGAACGTCGCGCCGTCGACGGGCGACGTGTCGCTGTCGTGGGAGATCCGCGTCGGCTCGACGGGCGGACCGATGGGCCAGTGCGCGTCCGGTGAGATCGCGCAGTTCACGTTCGACAGCAGCATGGTGCTCGCATTCGACTGTCTGCCGCTGGCCGCGTTGATCAGGGACGTCCCGGCTGGCACGCACACGGTGGATGCGGCACTGTATCTCGGTAGCACGCTGGAGTCGCAAACAGTCGCGCCGTTCACGGTCGACGTGCCAGCGGGAGGGACGTCGGCCCAGCACCATGTCGTCTTTGTAGTCAGGCAGTAGGTCTTCCTCCTACCTCCAGCCAAGGGCCCCCCTGGCAACTTGACTAGCCAGGGGGCCTTGGCTACTCTGCCGTTGGATGGCTCCCAGCGGCGTTCCAACCCTCGACGATCCTGCGATTACGACCATCTTCGATGGTGGCCGGGCGACGGTTCGCCATCTGCGCAAGTCCAAGCTGGTGGTGGTGGCGGGCGCGGATCAGGGCAAGGAGCTGGAGATCACCAAGCCGCGCGTTTCGGGCGGGCGCTCGGTCATCAACGACATCGTGCTCAGCGACAAGGCGGTTTCAGGCACTCATTTCGAGATCGTCGGGCGCGATGACGGCTATCGGCTGCGCGATCTCGACTCGACCAACGGCTCCTACATTGGCGATCTGCGCATCAAGGAAGTCTATCTGCGGCCGGGCACCGTGTTCCGGGTGGGCCACACGCAGCTTCGCTTCGAGCCCATGCACGACGTGGTCGAGATCGCGCTGTCGTCGGCCGATCGGTTCGACAAGGTCATCGGCGCGTCGATCCGCATGCGCGAGATCTTTGCCGCGCTCGAGCGGGTGGCGCCGTCCGAGCTGACCGTGCTCATCACGGGCGAGACCGGCACCGGCAAGGAGCTGATCGCGCGCGGCATCCACAACGCCTCCGCGCGCAAGGCCAAGCCGTTCATCGTGCTCGACTGCGGCGCCATCCCGAAGGATCTCATCGAATCGACGTTGTTCGGTCACGAGAAGGGCGCGTTCACGGGCGCGGTCGGCCAGCACCGGGGCTGTTTCGAGCAGGCCGATAAGGGCACCATCTTCATGGACGAGATCGGCGAGCTCGATCTCAACCTGCAGCCGAAGCTCTTGCGAGTGCTCGAGAATCGCGAGATCAAGCGGGTGGGCGGCGACCGCACCATCAAGGTCGACGTGCGCGTCATGGCAGCCACCAACCGCGATCTGCGCCAAATGGTCAACGCGGGCACGTTCCGCGAGGACCTGTACTTCCGGCTGTCGGTCATTCACGTCGAGATGCCGCCTCTGCGCGAGCGGCGCGAGGACATCCCGCAGTTGGTCCACCATTTCCTGCGCGAGGTGGCCGAGCGACGCGCCATGCAGCTTTCGATTTCGGTGGATGCGATGGCGGCGCTGGTTGCGCATTCGTGGCCGGGCAACGTGCGCGAGCTGCGCAACGTGGTCGAGCGCGCCGCCTCGTTGTGCGAGGGACCGACCATCACGCGCGCGGACCTGACCTTCGGTCGCGACGGCACGCCGCGTACCGCGCTGCCGGGTCGAACCACTCTGCCGCCGGGCAGCGTCGGCGCCGGGGGCGGGGGCGAGATGATGGGCTTCGAGCTGCAGCCCGGGCTCGAGTTCAAGGAAGCCAAGCAACGCGTGGTCGATGCGTTCGAGCGCGCGTATCTGACCGACCTGCTCAAGCGCCACGGCGGCAACATCACGCGCGCGGCGCAGGAGGCCGGCCTCACGCGCTATCATCTGCGCGAGCTGCTCAAGCGGCACAGCCTGGTGGGCGGAACGTCGGAGTAGCTGTCAGCTCTCGGCTATCAGCTGTCAGCGTCGACGAATTGGGTCACCGACAGCTGACAACGGATCGCTGACAGCCAGCTGGCGCCCGCCAACGCAGGTCAGTCGTGCTTTTTCTTTTCGTCCTGCTTGTGCGATGCCGGACCGGGGTGGGCAGGAGCCGGGTGGGGAGCGGGAGTGCCCGGCTGCGGGGCAGCATGGCCGCCGCCGGGCGGTGCGACCGGCCGACCGGTCGTCGCCGGGTGCGCGGGAACGCCCGCGCCGCCGACGGTGGGCGGCTGACCGGGACGCGCAGTCGTCGGCGCTGGAGCCACGCCCCAGTTTCCGGCCGGGCGAGCGGGCGTGCCGCCTACGGTGCCGACGCCAGGAGCGGAACCGGGCCGGGTCGGCGTCGCGCCGGGGGTCCCGAGATGTCCGGGCGGAACCGCGCCCACGCCATGACCGGGCGGCGTGCCGCCCTGGCCGGGCGGAACCCCGCCATGACCAGGCGGAATCACGGGCGTGCCGGGCGCGGGCGTCGCCGGCGTGCTGGCCGCCCCGCCGATCGTCGGTGGTGTGCCCGGACGCGCAGCCGGCGGAGGTGCGCCCCAGGTGCCGCCACTGGCAGGCGGCGGCGTGCCCGGACGCGCGCTCGGAGGCGGTGTCGCTGGCGTGCCCCAGGTTCCGCTCGCAGGCGGCGGCGTGCCCGGACGCGCGCTCGGAGGCGGCGTCGCTGGCGTGCCCCAGGTTCCGCTCGCGGGCGGCGGGGTGCCGGGCCGCGCGGCCGGAGGCGGCGTGCCCCAGGTCCCGGTCGCGGGCGGCGGGGTGCCGTAGCTGCCGCGCGGAGGCGGCGTTCCGTAGGTGGGCGGAGGCGTCGCGACCGTGCCCGGCCGACCAGGCGGGGTCGCGTAATGAACTCCGCCCTCACCGCCCCAGTAGCCGCGCATATAGCGCACCCGACCGCCGACTACTTCATAGCGCGGCCGATAATACATATAGCCCGCGCGGGGGGGCGCCCAGTAACCGCGCGACCACATCCAGCGGGTGCCGTTCCAATCCCAGTAGCCATCGACCCAGATGTAGTTGGGATACGGCGACACGGTCCGCACTTCAACGATCGGCTGGGGCGGCGGCGTGGCCACATAGATTTCCTGCGGCTCCTCGACCACCACGGGCGCTGGTGCGGCCTCCTGCTCGACGTAGGTCGGCTGGGGCGGCGGCGTCGCAACCGTGACCTGCGCCGCCGGGGGGGGCGGCGCCGGAGCGGGCGCGTACGCGGGCTGGGGCTCCTCGTAAACAGTGCAACCGGTGGCGACCAGCCCGATCGCTGCAACCAGGCAACGGATGGTACGCATGCGCGACCTCCTCCCTCTCTTGCCCACTTGGACGACCGGCGGGCGCCCTTGATTCAAGCACGTGCACCGGGCCGAGGCAAGATGGAAATCTCTTGAGGTTGACACGGGTTTTGCGCGCGGCTACAAGACCTACAGGTATGGAAACGGTCTTCAGCGGCATCCAACCCACCGGCACGCTCCACATCGGAAACTACTTGGGGGCGATCCGGAACTGGGTGGCGTTTCAGGATCAGTTTCGTTGCTTTTACTGCATCGTGGACTACCACGCGCTGACCGCGGACGTGGTGGACCAGGCCAGTCTGCCGCAGCGGACGCTCGATGCCGCAATCGATCTGCTCGCGTGCGGGATCGATCCGCAGAAGGCGGTGCTGTTCGTGCAGTCGCAGGTTCCCGAGCACACCGAGCTGTGCTGGATCTTCAATACGGTTACGCCCATGGGCGAGCTCGAGCGCATGACCCAGTACAAGGACAAGGCGCAGCGGCAGGTCGAGAACATCAACGTGGGCCTGTTCGACTATCCGGTCCTGCAGGCGGCCGATATCATGCTGTACAAGGCCACGCGCGTGCCGGTGGGCCAGGATCAGGTGCAGCATCTCGAGCTGGCGCGCGAGATCGCGCGCAAGTTCAACGCGAAGTTCGGCGAAACCTTTCCCGAGCCGCAGGCCATGTTGTCCGCCACGCCCAAGATCCTGGGGCTCGACGGCTCGGCCAAGATGTCCAAGAGCCTGAACAACGCGGTCTACCTGCGCGAGTCGCCCGACGAGATCTGGGCCAAGCTCAAGGTTGCGGTGACCGACCCGGCGCGGGTTCGGCGCACCGATCCGGGCAATCCCGATGTGTGTAACGTCTTCTCGCTGGAGAAGTCGTTCTGCAGCCTACCGGTGCTCCAGCGCATCAATCGCGAGTGCCGAAGCGCCGAGATCGGCTGCATCGATTGCAAGAAGCTCCTGCTGGCCGACCTGGTCCCCCAGTTGGCGCCGATCCGCGAGCGCGCGCTGGCGTTGGCTGCGCGACCCGACGACGTGCGCGACATTCTGGCGGCGGGCGCAGGGCGCGCCCACGCAGCGGCCGGAGCCACCTTGGAAGAGGTGCGCAGACGCGTGGGCGTGCGCAGCTAGGGCTGCCGGTGTGGGCGCTCGCGCTGGCGCTGCTGGGCCTGGCCGCTGGCAGCGGCTGCGGCGGCGCCGGCTCGTCGCCTGAGGCAGCCGTGCGCGCGCTCGCGCGAGCGACACGGGCCGGCGATGCGCGCGCGGTCTACGAGCGGCTGGCTCCGCGCACGCAGGCGCGCCTGGCCGAAGCCGCGCGCACGGCGACCGAGCAGGCGGCCGGGCGGCGCACCTTCCGCCCCGAGGACATGCTCTCGGTCGGGGCGGCGCCGCCCAAGTGGGAGCCGGTGCGGGTGCGCGAGCTGGAACGGACGGGTGAGCGCGCGCTGGTCGAGGTGATCGGGCCCGAGGGCCAGATCCAGGCCGTGCGCACGGTGCGCGAGCGCGGCCACTGGTACGTCGAGCTGCCGTAGCCGCCAACCGAGTCGGGCACGGGGTGGCACGCCCGGCGGGCGGCGGGCGCGCGGCCCCGGTTGCAAGTGCCCGCGCGCGACCGTGGTCCTGATCTTGCTCTTGCGCGCGATCATGGCTCGCTCGACTGCGTTCGGTTTGCTCGCCGCTGTAACCGCCAGCCTGCTCGCGCAAAGCCCGCGCGTGCGGGCCGACCCGCTGCCCGGACAGGGCGTTCGCTGCGTCGAGGACACGGCGAACGAGTGTCGTCCCGGAGGCAACAAAGTGTTGCGTTTCGCCGTACAGTTCCTCAACTGGGTGCCCGACACGTCCGCGCGCGGTGTCCGAGTGTATCTGAACAAGGGCACCAGCGAAGGGCTCACACTCCGGTTGGCCGGCATCGATCGCGACGGCTCCAGCGGCTGGCCCGGGTGGCCCACCGTGCGGGTGGGCGAGGTCGGTTTTGACGATCGCGCGGCCCACGACGGCGTGCCCCAGGGCGCGCTCGACATCCTGTTCAGCTGGACCGCCACCAACACGGCGACCAGCGCCCACTTCTGGAGCGACGACCCGAGCGACCTGATGCCGGGCCTCGATCCCAACACCGCCTGCACGACCGGCAGCGACGCGTTCGGCGAGTCCAACCCCTATCTCCGCGCGCTCGGCATCGACGCCGGCCGCACTTCCACCAACGACGGCGGGCCACTGCCCTGGGTGCCGAGCGCAGACACGTGTGGGTCGGGCCATCCGCAAGCCCCGAGCGGCAACGTGCGCGAGGGCTTCTACTTCGAGATCGAAAACTTCGACACCGGCAAGATGGTGTCCCTGAACTGGCATCTCATCGACGCGAATGGCGACGCCATCCGGCGGGTGGCTGCGGTCGGCAACCTCACGCTTGCTCTGGCCGCTCCCGGTCAGCCGCCACCGCAGCCGCCGGCGCCCGGGAACGTTTTTTCCAACACGCTCGGCTTCGCGCGCAACGAGAATTACTTCGAGGGCACCGAGTGCGGCTACGGCGGCCCGGTTCTGGTCTGGATCAATCCCGCGGTGGGCCAGCTCATCCCGCCGGTTGTGCCGACCGATCGCGAGCCCGATCCCTACTTCGATCAGTTCTACTGCGCGGGCGGTGGCATGCCGCGCACCTATCCCCAGCCCGGCCCGGGCACTGCCGCCATCAGCTACCAGATCTGCGATGCCGTGTGGACCGACTACCGCTTGCAGGCCGCGCACGAGACGCACGATCTCGCGCACGCCGCCGGCTGCGCGGTGGCGGTGGCTGCAGGGGGCGGAGCGGGGGGTCGCACAGAGGGGGCAGCGGCGGTCGTGCTGCTGGCGCTGGCGGGCGGGCTGGCGCTGCGCGGGCGCCCGCGTCCGCGCCCGAGTCGGCCGCGATGACGGAGGGTGGGCAGGCGGCCCGGCTGCCGCTTTTCGTGCTGATCGCGCTGGCGGGCTGCGAGGGTGAAGCGCCGCTCGTGCCGCCCGAGATCGCGCTGGCGCCGGAGGGCGGCGATGGCAGCGAGATCAGTCTGATCGAGGGCGCGCAGGGCGGCTTCCACGTGCTGTTCGCTCTGCGCGCCCGCGGCCTGCGCGCGGGGTCGGCTCTGGTCGAGTGGTCGGTGCGACCGGCTGGCACCGGCGACCCGCCGCTTCTGCGCGGCGACGTGCGCAGCTTCCTGTCCGAGGTCGATGCCGAGGGCTGGCTGCGTGCGCCGGCAGCCGTACCCTGCGTCCTGTGCCCGAGCCCGGCCCCGGTGTCGGAGGTCCCGCTCGAGTTCCAGTTTGCGGTCCACGATCGCGACGGCACGATGGGTGAGCGAACGCTCGCGCTGAGCCCGCGCTGTCCGGACGCAGCCGCGGCGCACGCCCGCTGCGAGGCCCTGTGCGGCCGGCGTCAGAACTCGAATTCGGCGACCACGCCAACACCGCTGCCGGTGCCGTAAACGCGCGGCCCCACGTGCAGACGCGACGAGCTGGCGGGCGCGGCCGACGCTTTGTTGCTCGTGTTGCCCGGCTCCATGTAGCCCATGTAATAGGACAGGCCGGCCAGGCCGACTGCGGTTACGCCCACCGCCACGAACACGTTGACCAGCTTGGAGTCGAGGCTGGCGTCGTCGCAGATGCTCTTGAGCCGAGCATCGGTGCCCGCGAACGGGCACACATCTTCGCAGGTGCCGGAGCCCGCCGCGCACTGGTTGATGGAGGCGCGCGCTTGCGGGTCGAGATCGGGCGCGCCCAGGCGCTGTTTCTTCTGATCCTGCAGATCCTGCACTTTGACGCCCAGGGCAATCACGCCCACGGCCATGCCGACAAACACGCCCGCGCTCGTCCAGAACCCGATGCGCCAACCGCGGCCCGGTTGCTCCCCGTTGTCAGGTGGATGCTCGGTGCCGGTGGGAATGGCGGCCGTCTGAGGAGGCGGAGCTGCTGCCGGCTCCTCCTCGAGGCGCGCGCTGACCTGGGTCACCTCACCCGGAGCCACCCGGATGCGCTGGCTGAACGGCCGATAGCCCGGTTTCTCGGCGCGCACCTCGTGGATGCCCGGCTGGAGCTGGGAAACCGCGATCGGCTTCTCGCTGGTCGCCGCGCCCGCCAGGTGATCGTCGATGTAGATCTTGGCTCCATTCACATTGGACGTGACCTGCAAGGCCCCGCCTACCTTGATCCCCGACAGGGTCGCGAACCAGCGCACGGCCAGCCCGCGGATCCCGGCCGAGGTGGCGCTCTCGGCCGGCACCGGCTCGGTGAGCGCGTTTTCCAGATTGGCTTTCGGCACGTCCAGCCATTTGAGCGAAACCTTGAAACCGCCCGGAACCTTGCGCAGCGTGCCGAACAGCAGCTTCTGTGCGCCCAGCGACCTGCCCGCATGCGCCATGCAGCTGGGCGCCTCGTCGACGCAGCCGAAGACCAGCTTGATCTCGACCAGATCCTTGCCGGCCACGGTGGAGAAGCCCTGAGCGCCGGCCGCGCGCTGCCGAAGCGCCTGCGTGAGCTCGCGCGCCAGGGCTTCGGGCGCGTCCTGGGGCTCGATGCCCAGTACCGCAATCGGCGTTTGCGCGTACGCGGACCCGGCCATCGCTACGACCGCGATTAGGGTGATCGCCGGAAGTAGAACCGCCCGCCGCATCCGGAGCCCACTATAACTTGTGGGCCCCCGCGGGGAAAAGTCAAATTAGAGGAGACTTTCAGCAGCCTTCCTGCTCGGTCGGCTCGGCCCGGACAATCTGTACGCGGAAGCGCTGGCGGGTCGCGGGGCGGTCGATCTCGAGATCGGCGGTCGAGCCGCGCGGGCCCGACAGCCGCTCCCACAGATTGCCGCTGCGGGCCGAAACCCCGTCGACCGCCACCAGCACGTCGCCCGGCAGCAGGGTCGAGTCGGGAGGCGCCTGCAGCACCACCAGGCCCTGATCGGTGTCGCGCAGCCACAGTGCGGGCATGTAGTCGCCGTCGCGCTCGGAGGGTGTCTCGGTCCCGACCGGCCTCGGGCTGGGCGCGGCCGGATCCATGGTCAGCACGATCTCGCGCGGCGCGCCCAGCACCTGCACCGCCACCTGGCTGGCTTCCAGGTAGCCGTCTCGCGAAGCGGTCACGGTCCAGGCATCGGGTGTTGCGATCTCGAGGTCGAAGCGGCCATCGGCGTCGGTGCGTGCCCGCACGTGCGTGAGCGCACGCGTGGCCGGGATGCGGCGCTCCTCGAGCCGCGTGGGCTCGGCCACGACTTCTGCGTTTTCCACCGGCACGCCGTGCGCGTCGACGACCACACCGCGCAGGCGGCCGGGCGGGGCCACCACCACGCGCAAGCTGGGACCGGCCTCGAGATCGAGCGGGCCCGCCAGCGCGCGCCGGTCGTCGGCCTGCGCCAGCAGCATGACCAGCGAGTCGCCGCTCGAGCGCACCGCGAAGTGGCCCTCCTGGTCGGCCTTGCCGGCGCCCACCGGGACGCCCTCGAGATCGCGCAGCGTGATGCGCGCCCAGGGCACCGCGCGGCCGCTTACGTCGACGACCGTGCCGGTCACGGTGGCCGGCTCGTCGTCCTCGCGCGCAGGATCCGCGGCGTCCTCGCCAGGGGCCGAGGAGGGCGGCAGAATGGGCTGCGGGAGCGTTTGCGGCGCGCGCGGCGCGGGCGCAAGGGGTGCGGTGCGGGCTTGCGGATCGACCATCACCACGGCCGGCCGGGGCGGCTGGATGCGCGGGCGCGACGGCCGCAGCTTGACGGCCGCGATTGCGAGCGCAGGCGCGCCCAGCGCGAACAGGGCCAGGGTGCGGGTGCGAGGTAGCATGATCGGCTGCTTTTGCGACCCGCGCGCCAGGATCCGGGGGCAGTGGTTTGGCGCCCTTATGCCTGGCCGTGTCCCCCTTGACACACCGCTCCGATACTTTCGACTTTGAACTTTCGACTGTAGACTTCTTTTGTGCGTCTGACCGTCGGTGCCAAGATCTTTGCCGGCTTTCTGGCCGTGCTCCTGACCTTTGGCGCCATCTCGGGTCTGGCGGTCTTTCGGATTGCCCAGATCGGCGAGCAGCTGCGCAAGAACCAGGCGTACCTGAAGCTGGCGCTCGAGGTGAACGACCTCGACAAGACGCAAGAGGAGCTGAGCCGCGTGGTGGCGCGCAACGAACGCACGCTGTACTGGCGCAAGGCGCGGCTGCGCGCGCTGGCCGACGCGCGCAAGCTGGCCCAGCAGGCCGGCCACAGCGTGTTCGCCCAGCGGCTGGCCGCGATCGAGGTCGGTGTGCGCGCAGACGAGGCTCTGGGAGCGGAGGCCGACGCGGGTGCGACCGCGGCCCGCGACAGGCTCGGCAAGCGCGAGACCGTGCGCTCGCATGACGTGCGCAACCTGCGCATCGACGTCAACGAGCTGGTGGAGCAGGTCACGCGCGAGGTCGAGCGGGAGGGCTCGCGCCTCTTGTGGGGCGTGCTGGCGCTGGTCGCGCTGGCCACCCTGACCGGCGCCGCGGTCACCTTCGGCGCACACGCCACGCTGCGGCCTCTGGTGCGCCTGACCCGCCACGTGGAGGCGGTCGGGCGCGGCGAGTACGGCGCGCGGCTCGAGGTCAAGACCTCGGACGAGATCGGCGAGCTGGCGGCGGCCTTCAATCGGATGGCGGCCGCGCTCCAGGAGCGCGAGCAGCAGCTCATCCGATCGGAGCGGCTGGCCGCGACCGGGCGCATCGCCGCCCAGATCACGCACGAGATCCGCAACCCGCTGTCGTCGATCGGGCTCAACACGGAGCTTCTGCAGGACGAGCTTGCGGGCACACCCGAAGCCGAGCGGCTGCTGCGCGCGATCCAGCGCGAGGTCGATCGGCTGACCGACATCACCGAGCAGTATCTGCGCTTCGCGCGCCTTCCGCAGCCCAAGCTCGAGCCCGAGGATCTGGGCGCCATCGCGCGCTCGCTGGCCGATTTTTCACGCGAAGAGTGCGCGCGCCAGAAGGTGGAGCTGGAGGTGGAGATCCAGCCCGCGCCCGCGCTGGCCGACGAGAATCAGATGCGGCAGGCGCTGCTCAACTTGATCCGCAACGCGCGCGAGGCCATGCCGGGGGGCGGGCGCCTGTCGGTGCGCGTGCGGCTCGAGGACCGAGCGGCGGTGGTGCGGGTCGGCGACACCGGCCCCGGCATCCCGGCCGCCGACCGGGCGCACATCTTCGAACCGTTCTTCTCGACCAAGGAGGGTGGCACCGGTCTCGGCCTGGCGCTGACCCAGCAGATCGTGACCCAGCACGGCGGAGCCATCGAGATCGAAAGTGAGCCCGGACGCGGCACCACGTTCGTCGTGCGCCTGCCCGCGCTTGACCGGGCCCGAGAGCGGGGCGATGATGACGGGCAGGTGAGCGCACACGCCTTGGGCGGGGGATGACCGAAAACGACCGGCGTACACGCGGCACGCGCGAGCCGCTCATGCTCAAGGTCGAGTACCCCGAAGCCGGTGACCTGCTCGCCGATTACACCGAGAACATCAGTCGCGGCGGCACCTTCATCCTGACCCGACGCGATCTGGCCGTGGGCACGCCGGTGCGCATCGAGCTGTCGTTCCCGGGCCTTCTGGCACCCATCGTGCTCGACGGCGAGGTGCGCTGGGCGCGCTCGAGCATGGATCCGGACCAGCGCGGGCTGGGCGTGGCCTTTCAGCTCGAGGAGGGCGACACGGCCGCGCGGCTGGCGCAGATCGTGGAGTGCATCGAGCGCGGCGATCCCGAGGTCATCGCGCGCACGCTGCGCGTGCTGGTGGTCGAGGACAATCCGCATGTGGGCAAATTGCTCGAGGAGGGGCTGGGGATGCATGCGGGACGCGACTTCCAGGGCCGGGTTCGGTTCGAGTTTGAGCATTGTAAGGATGGGCGGCAGGCGCTCGAGCTTCTGCGCACGCAGGGCTTCGATCTGGCGATCATCGACATCTATCTGCCCATCATGGACGGTGCGACTCTGATCCGGGCCCTGCGCGCCGACCCCAGGCTGGGCTCGCTGCCCATCATCGCAGTCAGCGCGGGCGGCCGGAGCGCGCACGAGCTGGCGCAGGGTGCGGGCGCCGACTTTTTCGTCGAGAAGCCGATGCGCCTGCAGGAGATCCTGCGGACGGTCAAGAAACTGGTTGAGCTTTGAGCGGGGGCTGTGCGCGCGTGCGGATGAAGCCGTCGATGATGTCGCGGGCCGCGCGGCCGCCAGCCGAGCCGAGGTCGCACTCGTCCGAGAGCTCCCACAGCAGGCGGGTGCGCTCCTTGGCGCTGCGGCGCGGATCGCGCCACACCGACTCCAGATAGCCCGGCAGCGCGCTCAGGGCGCGCCGCATGGCGAGGTTGCCGGCATGCGCGGCCACCAGCGCGCGCAGCTCGAAGGTGGCGGCCAGGAACTGGGCCTTCTCATAGCTGTACGGATCCTGGTGCCGTGCGTGCATGACCAGGTCGGTCAGGTCGAACGAGAAGTGGTCGTCGAACTCGACCTGGCCGTCGGGCGCAATGTTGGCCGTGAAGCGCACCTTGTCGTCGTAGGAGTAGCCCCCGTCGCCGGTCGCGCGCAGCGGGTAGCCGGCGTGTGCGGCCGCGCGCAGCTCGGAGGCGATGGCAGCTGCGGTTTCCTCGGCCGACTCGGGGGCCTGCTCAGCCTCGGCCGGCGCGGGCGTGGGCGCGGTCGGCGGGGGCGGAGGGGCCAGCGCGTGCGAGGGCGGCTCGTGAAACGGCGAGCGGCCCGACTCCGACTGCGCAAACGCGAGCGCCGGAGCGGCAGTGAGGACCAGCACGAGCACGAGGTGACGCATGCCCGCACGTGGTGCATCGCACGTGCCCGCTCCGGTTGCCTGCGAGTTTCGCAAGGATGCGCAAGGGCCGTGTCCATTCGGACCGTGAAGGGATCACAACACGTGAATGAAAGGCCCAGGTGGGAGAGGAACCCACCGGGAGAGAGGCGGACTATGACCAGGACCACGATCGCGGGGATCCTGGCCATGCTCTGGCGCGCGACGCATCGACGCTGACCGCGTCAGCGATGCGCGAGCCGGTACAGGCACGCGCACAGGCGCAGTAGGGTCTGTCGCAGGGTCTCGTGCTCTGGGCGCGCGTCAGCGCGCCGTAGGCGAGCGCGGTGTCGATGGCGCCGCCGGCCTCGGACGCTTCGCTGAGCGCGCCCCGGAACAGGCGCCGGCGCTCGGCGCCCTCGGCGGCGGCGGCCGAACAGACGGCAGTTTGCGCGCCCACCACGGCGCGCTCGAGCTGGTCGCCGGCTTTGCCGGGAAGGCCGCGCAGCTTGTGCTTACGGTCGGCTACGAAGCGAACCGCAGCCACTGCGAGCTCGTACGCGTCGAGCCGCTCGTGCGCGAAGTATCTGGGATCTTCGTGAGTGCCTGCCATGGCGAGCCTCCTTCACCCATGCCGAGGAGGCGAGCCAGGGCAGGCCCCGAAGACCCGGATTCGGCGAGCACGTGGCGCTGCGAGCCGGTGTGCCAAGCGTCAAGCATCCAGAGGACCGTCCCGGCGCGCTTGGCACGCCGGCCGCGCGCGTGACCGTGCGCCTGCCCGGGACCGGGCCGCGTCCGTGTCCGTAACCGTGCGCCTGCCCGTGACCGTGTCCGTGTCCGTTTCTGTCTGCGCGCAGGTGCGGCCGCGACCGTGCCTCTCTGCCTGTCGTTAACTGACCAGCATTGGGGCTAATCTAATGCCCATCCCGCGCCTGCCGGGCCAGGCGCGCGGTTTCGCGGGCCTCGGTCGCCTCCTTCTTCTTGCCCAGCGCCTCGTCGGCGCGCGCGAGCGCTTCCAGGAGCTCGGCGTCGAACGGGTCGACCTCGATCGCACGCGCCGCAAAGCGCGCCACCTTGGGCCAGTCGCTGCGCGCAAGCGCGGCCAGCGCGACCTTCTTCGCCGCCGGGCCGGCGTTGGGATCAATCGCGCACAATTTTTCCAGCTCCGGAAGCGCGGCCGCCCCATCGTGCTTCTTCTCGTAGATCGCAGCTCGCTCCTCGAGCGGCTCGCTGCGCTGCGGATCCAGCTTGCCGGCGCGGCCCAGCTCGACCAGCGCGCGGTCGTCGTCGCCGGCGTGCAGGGCGGCGGCGGCCAGGCGCATGCGCAGGTCGTAGCCGTCCGCACCGGTGGCCACCACCTTGTCAAACGCGGCCAACGCCGCCTTGGCCTCCCGCTTGGCCATCGCGATCTCGCCGCGCAGGACGTGGCAGTCGCGGCCCTCGGGCACGATCTTGAGACAGGCCGCGGCCGCCGTCTCGGCGCCGCCGACGTCGTGCGCAGCCAGGCGCGCCAGCCCGAGTCGGGCCTGCATAAGGGCGTCCTGCGGGTGCGCCTTGGCCTCCTTCTCGCGCGCGGGCAGCTCGAGCGCGTCATAGCGCACGAACAGTTGCGTGCGATACCCGGCCACCCGCTTCTCGATCTCCGCGCGCAGCTCGGCGTCCAGATCGGCCATCTTGCGGCCGCTCGCCTGCTCGAGCACGGCCGAGGTCGACTTGCCCTGTCCCCACAGCTTCAGCATCTCGGTGAGCTTGGCGAAGCCGAACCGACGAGCCAGGAAATCGACCGCGACGTAGGAGTGATAGTAGGCCGCGGTCATCTCGTCGAGCGAGCGGGCGCGCGTAAAGCCGAGGTTCAGCTCGCCGAGCGGGCGCAGCCGGCCCGCCGCCAGCGCGGCCGCCAGATCGGCGTCGCCGGCGCGCCGCCACTCGGGGCGTGCCTGCGCGGTTTCCCATTCCGACAGCCCCTCGGTGAACCAGCGCGGCACCCGCGAGCGCGACATCTGGATGGCAAACACGTGCGCCAGCTCGTGCGAGAGCACCATGGCCCACGAGAAGTGCGCGCTGCCCGGCTCCATGGCCGTGATCACACGCCCGAAGCACACGCCGAGCGCGCCCAGCTGCGGCAGCCCCACCGTTCGGATCGCGTACTGCTGCGGATCCGCGTACATCTCGACGATGATGGGGCCCTGCGGCACGAAGCCGTAGCGGGCGCGATAGGACTCGTAAGCCCGCCGCAGAAGCGGCGCCACCTGGCGCGCGATGACCACGCCATCGTCCTTGATCACGCGCAGCCGAAACGGCGCGGCGTCCGTGAACGAGAAGCGCTTGGTCACCACGTCGTCGAACAGGTTCAAGATGTTGTAGGTGCGGACGTTGAACGGGTCGCCTTCCCAGGCCTTCTTGAGCGCGGCCAGACCCTTCCCGTCGTCGCCCTGCCGCAGATAGTTGGTGCCCAGCTCGGCCAGCGCGCTCCAGCTCTTGGGATCCAGAGCCAGCGCCTGCTCCTCGAGCTGGATGGCCTCCGGGTAGCGGTGTTGCTTGACCGCCAGCGACGCCACCAGCACGAAAAGCTCCGCATATTTGGGATTGACCGCCAGCGCGCGCTTGCGCTCGTCCTCGAACGTCTTTCCATCGTCGGCCAGGAAAGCCGAGGCGGCCCGCAGCGCGTGCAGATGGGGCGACTGGGGCGCGACCGCGAGCGCACGCGCCAGATCGCGGTTGGCCTCCTCGTAAAGGCCGTCCTCGATGAGCGCCTCCGCGCGCAGCGCGAGCGCGCCCGGGTGACGCGGGTTCTCGGCCAGCGCCTGCTCGACCTCGGCCAGCGCGGCCGCCGCATCCGACTGCTCCAGCCGCACCCGGGCCAGAAGAGCATGCGCGTCCGGGTCGTGCGGATCGAGCTTGAGCGCGTCCTGGACGCTGATCTCGGCTTCGCCGACTGCGTAGCGCTCGAGGAACGTGCGCGCCCACTCGAGCTGGATCTCCACGTTCTTGGGATCGAGCTTGGCCGCTTTCTGGAAGGTTCGGTTGGCGTCCTGGTAGCCTTCGAGCGCGCGCGCCGCCAGGGCCACGTACAAAAGCTGCTCGGCGCTCGACTTGTCGATGCGGCCCGCGTTGTAGTCCTGGTAAAAGCGATCGAGCAGCTCGGTGGCGCGCTCCTTCTCGCCCACGTCGAGCGCGAGCAGGCCCAGAAACAGGCGCGCCCGCTGCGAGGCCGCGTCGGGCCAGCGGGTCGCGACCTGCTCGAGCGTCCGGCGGGCGTCCGCGTAGCGGGCCAGGCGGCGCTCGATCTCGCCGGCCAGCGTGAGCCCGGCCGGCCCACCGGCGGCGCGGGCGGCCGAAAGCGCCTCCGCGTAGCGGCCGGCCCGCAAGTGCTCGCGGGCCGCCTTGAGCCCGCCGGGCGGATTGGCGGGCAGGAGCAGGAGCGCGATCACGAGCGCGGGCGCGGGCGCGACCAGGAAGGCTTTCATGGTATGGTCCAACTAGTATGTACGATTCTTTCGACCACTTCCTCAAGGCGGCGATCAAGCAGTACTACGAGCGCGGCTGGAAGCGAAAGAAGGGCACCTTCATCGCGCTGCTCATCGCGTCGGGCCAGACCCTGTCGATGGCGGCCGACAGCTTCAAGAGCGGCGAGGGGCTCAAGAAAGTTGCCTACGGCGCGGCCGGGCTGGTCGCGCTGCGGCTGGCCTTGCGGTTTGCGCTGGGCGGGCCGCTTGGAATCATCCTGACCGGCGCGGCGGCGGCGTCGCTGGTGGCCTACCTGGTGCAACATCGCAAGGAAGTGTCCAAGAAGCTCGACCGCACGCGCAAGCTGATCGAGGAGACGCGCCCCAAGTTCGACGAGATCCAGGGCGGCCACGGCGCCGGCCGGCTCAGCGACGCCGAGCGCAACCTCATGGTCGAGGGGCTGCTCAAGGGTTTCCTCGACCAGCTCGACGCGCCCTAGCGCGTGATCAGTCTCGAGCGAGTCTGCCCCGGCTGATCACGCTCGCAATCAACGTATGGGTGCTGACGCGCCGGCCGACGCCTGCCTTGTGATAAACTCGGGGGCCGATGCGGCGAGCCGAGGCAGCTTTTACCCTGTGTGCCGCTTGCGCCGCGCTCGCTGGACCGCGCGTTGCCAGTGCCCAGAGCCCGGCGCCGCGGGTAGCGCTGCTCGAGATCAACGTGGTGGGCATGCAAAGCGACGTCAAGACGCGCTTCGTGGGCGTGCTCACGCAGGCGCTGCGCACGGCCGGCTACGAGGTGATGGACAACGAGGTCGCGCTGCGCAAGCTGCAGGACGCGGGCGTGGCGCCCGGCTGCAGCGTGGGCTCGTGCCTGGGCGACGTGGAGCGCGTGCTGGGCGCGCGCCGGGTCGTGGTCGGCGGCATCGGCGCGGCCGGCTCCAACTACGACATCCGCCTGACCCTGCTCGACACCCATAGCGGAAAGCTGCTGGCGCAGGCGTTCGAGAAATGCGACATCTGCACGGTCGACGAGGGGCTGCGCACGATGTCGAGCGTGGCCACCACCATCGCGGCCAAGCAGCTGCCGCCCGGCGACGAGGACAGCAAGGTCACGCCGCCGCGCGAGAGTCAGGTCGACAAGCCCCCGCCGCCGCCGCCCCCGCCGCCATTGCGGCCGCGCTGGTGGCAGAGGCCGGCCACGCGCTGGGCCGCCGCCGGGGTGTCGGTGGCCGCAATTGGCGCCGGCATCGCGCTCGTGCTGGCCGACGGCGGCTGCGTGGAAAGCGTGCCCGCGGGCGTCGAGTGCCACCATTTTCGGGACAGCGCGAGCGCCGGTTATGCGCTGATCGGGGGCGGTGCCGTGGTGGGGGCGGGTGCGCTCTGGATGTTCTTTTCCGCAGCGCCCGCCGACACGCGGGTGACGGTCGGCTGGAGCGGACACTTTTGAGCGGACGGTGGCGGCACGCGGTGCTGGTGCTGCTGGGCGCCGGGATCGGCTGCGGGGACGACGCGCGGACGGTACCCGCGGACGCCAGCCCGAAAGTGCCCACGGTGGTCCTGGATCACGCCGATCCCACCGACTTCTACGCGCGCCCCTTCCCGCGCGACGACCGCCGAAACCCCGACGGCACGATCGACCTTTCGACCTACCCGCGCCCGTCCGCCTTGATCCGCGAGTACGTGGATGCCTTCGCGGCCGATGGACACGGGTTTGGCGAGGCGAGCGGCATCTTCTTCCGCTTTTCGGCTCCCATCGATGCCGGCACGCTGCCGCAGACGCCCGAGGCCGCGCTGGCCGCCGACGCGAGCGTGTACCTGATCGAGCTGCCAGGCGGCCGACGACAACCGATCAAAGTGGGCGTGCGCGCCCGCGGCGGCCCCTTCGCCGGGCCCAACCTGCTCGCGATCCTGCCTTTCCCGGGTCTGCCGCTGCGGCCGCAGACCCAGTACGCGGCCGTCATCACCAGGCGGGTGCTGGATGCGACCGGGGCAAAGGTGGGCCGCGACAGCGGGTTTGGCGATGCCTTGGGCGGGCCCGTGCTGGCGCCGCTGCGCGCCTGGGCGCAATCCGCCGGCGCCGGCACCCTCGACGACATCGCGGGCGCGACCGTGTTCACGACCGGCGAGCCGACCCGGGACATGCAGGCGCTGCGCGAGGCGGTGCGGGCCGACATCGAAGCCCCCGAGCCGCAGGCGCTCAGCTGGCAGAGCGGCGACGGGTTCGACGAGTACGACGGCACCTACACGGGGCCGATTTACCAGCAGGGCACGCCGCCCTATCTGACCATCGACCAGGGCGGCAGCATCGCCTGGTGGAACGGGCAGCCGAAAATCGTGCGCATCGAATCCATCCGCTTCGCGCTGACCCTGCCCAAGGGCGAGAAGCCGCCCGCAGGCGGCTGGCCGGTGGTCTTGTACGCGCATGGCACCGGAGGCAGCTATCGCTCCTTTATCAATGAGGGCGTGGCGGCGCGACTGGCCGCGGTCGGGGTGGCGGCCATCTCGATCGACCAGGTGCTGCATGGGCCGCGCGACCCGACCGGCAGCGATCCCGACATCACTTTTTTCAACTTCCAGAACATCGCGGCCGCGCGCGACAACGTGCGGCAGGGCGCGCTCGATGATTTCCAGCTCTTGCGGCTCTTGACCTCGTGGTCGGCCGGGCTCGCGCTGCCAATGACCCACGCGCACGCCTGGTTCGACCCGGCGCGGGTCGCGTTCATGGGTCACTCGCAGGGCGGGCTGACCGGGCCGCTGTTCGTGGCCTACGAGCCGGGCGTACGCGGGGCCGTCTTCTCGGGCGCGGCCGGAAACCTGATCCTGGCGCTGCTCAACAAGACCCGGCCGGTCGACATCCCGGGTCTGGTGGCCGGCCTGCTCGCGGACGACCCCATCGACCAGCTGCACCCATTCTTATCGATGGTCCAGACCTACTTCGAGCCGGCCGACCCGGCCAACTATGGGCGCCTGTACTTTCAGGAGCCGCCGGCCGGGATGGCGCCGCGCTCGATATTCCAGACCATTGGCCTGGTCGATCACTATGCGCCCGTGCCCGGGCTGAAGGCCTTCATGCTGGCCATGGGGCTGCAGCCGGTCGGCATGCTGCCCGACCCGATCGAGGGCCTCGACCTGCAGGGACTGCAGCCGGCGCCGGGCGGCCTGCCCGTACAGGCCAACGTGGCCGGCGGCGCGGCCACTGGAGTGGCCGCCGAATACGTGGCCCGCGGCTACGACGGCCACTTCGTGGTGTTCCTCGAGCCCAACGCCCAGCGCCAGTCGACCGGGTTTCTGGCGTCGCTGGTCGCGGTCGGAAGCGCGCCCGCCACGCTCCCGCCGTGACCTGGGCCACTTCGTCGGGCTGCTCGGTCGCGCTGGGAAAATTGCGGCTCGACGCCCTTCCGAGATAACATAGGGCCGCTCGGGGAACGGGCGGTTCTCGTCGGACCACCCAGAGGCGTCGGAGCGGGAGCGCTCACAAGCGCGTGCGCATCTTCTCGGTCCCAGCTCGCCTGGCGGCGAGCGCTGCCGTCTTCTCGCTGCTGCTGGCGCCGCGGCCGGCGCAAGCCGTCAACAACGAGGGCACGCCGCAAACCTTCTTCCGGCGCTACCGCGTGTTCGGCGACGCCGTGCGCACCGGCAACGTGCTCATCCTGCCCGGCGGCGGCACCGGCGAGGTCGTCAACTCGGTTCCGCTCCCGAGCTCGACCGGCGCGCTCGGCGGCGTACCGCCGGAGGCGCAGGTCCAGGCCGCCTTTCTGTTCTGGTCGGCGTCGCTGCGCAACGACGAGGCCACCTGGCCCGGCCCCACCATGCCCGACGACACCGCCGACCTGCGCACGCCCGACGGTGTTCTGCACGGCAGCATCCTGGCCAGCTGCGCGCCCGAGCTGACCACGCAGGACGGCCACTTCTACTACTGCACGGCCGACGTCACCTCGATCGTGGCCGCGCTGCCCTCGCCCAACGGCAACTACACGGTCTCGGGCGTCGACTACGACTACGGCCACGTCACCATGCCGGGCTCGGCGGTCTGCGATCCCAATGACCCGCACTGCCAGGCCAAGTACGCCAACTGGTCGCTGCTCGTAGTCTATTCGGCACCGTCGGTCGGCACCCAGCGCGACCTGATTCTGTACAACGGCTACACCCACTTCGACGAGCAGGTGCTGCCGGGCGGCGTGTTCTCGCCCGGCGTCGGGCCGCCCACGCCCATCCAGGTCCCCCCCGACGGCTTTCTGATCCCGAATCCACCCAACGTCCAGATCCTCTACTACGCGATGGAAGGCGACCCGCAGCTGGGCGTGCCGCCGCAGCAGCTCGAGTGCCCGACCTGCTTCGACTCCTTCTACTTCTATTCGAGCGGCGTGCAGCACCCGCTCGGAAACGCGGGCAGCCCCAACGCGGTCGGCAACATCATGGACAGCCAGCCATCGCCGGGTGCGTTCGGGGGCCTCGATCTCGACGAGTTCGACATCAGTCAGTACGTCTCGCCGGGCATGATCCCGCCCGGTCCCTCGCCGTTTTCATTCCAACCCCGGTCTGGCGACGGCATCTTCACGATGGACGACGTCAACGGCGGAGGCGGTGAGTCGTTCTTCATTGGGTGGGTGCTCTTCAAGGTCAACCGGCTGGCGCCCAATTTTGCCAACACCGGGACCGGAAAGAGCGTGGATCCCACGCAGGCGGGCGCGGGCGAGACCCTCTTTTACACCATCAACCTGCTCAACAACGGGTCGCTGCCCGCAACCAGCGTCGCGGTCAGCGATCCGATTCCGGCCGGCGAGACCTATGTTGCGGGCAGCGTGCGAGTGGACGGCGCGGCCTGCGCAGCGCCGCAGTGTACGTTTGCCGGCTCGACACTGACCATCAACTTCGCGTCGATACCGACCGCACCCCAATCCGGCTCCAGCCACACCATCACCTTCCGAACCACGGTCAATGCGAACGTCGTAACCGGCCAGATGATCTGCAACAACGCCAGCCTGACGTTTGCAGAAACCCAGGGCGCGCAGGTCATCGGGCCGGCCTGCATCACCGTGCAGGCGCCCACCCTGGGCACGCCGACCAAGCGCGCGGTCGATCTGGGGCCGGGCGGAACGCCGCAGCCGGCCGACACCATGCAGTTCACGATCACGATCCCGAAGTCGTCGTCGCCGGCCGCCAACGGCATCACGTTCCGCGACGACATGCCCAACTACCTGCGCATGATCCCGGGCTCGGTGGTGGCCCCGCCGGGCGCGACCGTGACCGCGCAGGCGACTGGCGGCGCAAGCGGCACCGGGTTCGTGCAGGTGGACAGCATCACCATCCCGGCCAACGTGCCCTCGGTGACGGTCAGTTTCTCCGCGCACATTTTCACGGAAAGCGAGTTCAACGCGGCCGGCGTGCCGAGCGGCCAGATCAACGGCCGGCAGATCTGCAACCAGGGCGCGGTCTCGGCCGGCTTCCTGATGTCCCCGCTTCAGACCGACGACCCCACGACCACGCCCAGCCCCGATGCGACCTGCTTTGCGCTCACCTTCGTGCCGCGGCTGGGCGGCGACAAGGTCGGCGCCCCCCAGACCGGCAACGTAGTCCCCGGCCAGCGTATAGACTACACGGTCGATCTGACAAACAGCGGCAACCGCAGCGAAACCCTGACCATCACCGACAATCTGCCGCCCGCGGTCACCGGGTTCGTGCTCGATCAGACGCCGGCTTCCATCACACCGGTCACGACCACGTTCCAGCCGCCGCCCGCAGGCGCCAACATGACCGGCCTGCTCACGATGACGGGCGTGACCCTTCCGCCGGGCCTGGCCACCCAGCTCAAGTTCCACGTCTTCGTCGACGCCAACGCGGCCGACGGCACCATCATTCAGAATGCAGCCGCGGTCACGGTGGCCGAGGATCCGACGCAAAACGCCATCTTCCGCAGCGGCCAGCTGACCGTGTTCGCACGGCCCGATCTTTCGACCATGACCAAGACCGTGGTCAACGCGGCCGGCGGCGCGGTGTTTCGGCCCGGCGATCCGATCCGCTACACGATCGCCATCCCCAACACCGGCAACCGCGACGCGACCAGCACGGTCGTGCGCGATGTCATCGATCCCAGCCTGACCCAGGTGGTGCCGGATGCGGGCGGGGTCTTCGATGCCGGCACCCGCACGGTGACCTTTTCGGTGGGGACGATTGCGGTGGGCGCGACCGTGACCCTGCACATCGACGCCCGCATCGTGGCGCCGCTCGGCAATGGCACCGTGGTGTCCAACCAGGCCTTTGCCACCGCCACCCAGATCCCGGCGCCCGGCACACCGTCCGACGATCCGGCCACGCCCGCGCTCGACGATCCGACGCGGTTCGTGGTCTTAAGCGCGCCCGACTTCGGCGCCACCACCAAAGCGGTCGCCAACACGAACGGCGGCCCCACCTTCCGGCCCGGCGACACCGTGCGCTACACCATCAATGTCCGCAACGACGGCACCGAGGTGTCCACGAACACGCGCGTGGTCGACGTCGTCGATGGCAATCTCGGAAGCGTCACCATCGTCGCCGGCACCGGAACCTTCGACACCGTCACCCGCACCATCACCTGGACGCTGGGCCCGATGGCGCCCGGCGACAGCGCGCTTTTGGTCCTCACCGCACAAATCGTCACCCCGCTCGCCAACGGTACGGTGATCGCCAATCAGGCCTTCGTGCGGAGCGATCAGGTGCCGGCGCCGGGCACGCCGTCCGACGATCCCGCCACGCCGGCAGTCGACGACCCGACCCGATTCACCGTCACCAGCGCCGCCAACCTGTCCACGTCGACCAAGATCCTCTTCGACGAGAACGGGGGCGCGGTGCAGCCCAATGATTTTCTCACCTACACGGTGACGCTCCGCAACTCGGGCGACGCGCCCGCACGCAACCTGGTGGTCACCGACGTGGTGGACGCCAACCTTGTCATGGTCACGCCGCAGGACGGCGGTAGCTTCGACGCCGCAACCCGCACCATCACCTGGACCCTGGCGGCGCCGGTGGTGCCGGGCACCGATGTGCTGCTGCACTTCAGGGCTCGGGTCGCGTTCCCGCTCGCCGACGGCACCCAGATCTGCAACGCGGCCCGCATCGCATCGACCGATCTGCCGACGCCCTTTTCGACCCCGCCGGTGTGCGTGACCGTGGTGTCGCGTCCCGATCTGGTCAACTCGACCAAGACCGTGGCCAACACCAACGGTGGGACCGTCTTTCAGCCCGGCGACACCGTCCGCTACACCATCACGGCCGCCAACACCGGCACCGCGCCCGCGACCAACCTCATCATCACCGACGTCGTCGACGCCAACCTCACCACCATCGTGCCATTCGACGGCGGCACTTTCGACGCCGCCTCGCGGACCATCACCTGGACGCTGGCCACCCTGCCCGCGCTGGCGCAGGCGCAGGTTCACTTCAACGCGCAGATCGTGCGCCCGCTCGACAATGGCACCGTCATCTCCAACCAGGCCTTCTTGCGCTCCAACGAGATCCCGATGCCGGTTCCGACCGACGACCCGTCCACGCCGGCGCCCGCCGATCCGACCCGCTTCACCGTCGTAAGCGCGCCCGACTTCCGCAGCTCGACCAAAGCCGTGCTGGACGTCAACGGCGGCATGGTTCAGCCGGGCGACCAACTCGATTACACGCTGACCATCGTCAATACCGGCGGCTCGCTGGCGCGAAACGGGGTGGTCACCGATCTGGTCTCGCCCAACCTGACCGGCATCTCGGTCCAGGACGGCGGCACCTTCGACGCCGCCACCCGCACCATCACCTGGAATCTGCCCTCGCCGCTCGCGCTCAATACGCCGGTCGTGCTGCGCTTCTCGGCCGCCGTCGTGTCGCCGATCGACGGCGGCACGCAGATCTGCAATCAGGGCTCGATTCGCTCGACCGAGCTCACGATGCCCCAGCAGACCGACGATCCGCGCACGCCCACACCCGGCGACGCCACCTGCGTGACCGTGAATTCGCAGGCCGACATCAATCCCACCAAGACCG
>DATFWX010000246.1:0-8821 GCA_035258845.1 Polyangia bacterium
GCGCCCATGCAGCCGGGGCCAGCACAGCCGGCCCAACGCCGCGCGGACCGACCCTCTCGGGCCCACGACGCGCAAGCCGAATCGGTTGGCCGCGCTGCCGGGGCGCGCTAGACTGATCTCGCCATGCACGAGGCACGGTGGTGGCGGCCGCCCGACCCAAAGGACGGCAAGATCCTATGCACTCTGTGCCCGCGCTACTGCCGCGTGGGCGAGGGCCAGGCCGGCTTCTGCTTCATTCGCAGGGTCGAAAACCGGCGCATGGTGTCGCTCGGCTACGGCCGCTCGACCGGCTTTGCGGTCGATCCGATCGAGAAGAAACCGCTCAACCACTACCTGCCCGGCACGCCCATCCTGTCGTTCGGCACCGCCGGCTGCAACCTGGGCTGCCGGTTCTGCCAGAACTGGTCGATCTCGAAGGCGCGCCTGGACGACGCCGGCTCGGTCGACGTCAGCCCCGACGACGTGTGCGATCTGGCTCAGCGCCAGGGCTGCCCCTCGATTGCGTTCACCTACAACGATCCGGTCATCTTCGCGGAGTATGTGATCGACGTGTCGCAGGCCGCGCACCAGCGGGGCCTCCGGAGCGTGCTGGTCACGGCCGGCTACGTGACCGAGGAGGCGCGCGGCCCGCTGTACGAGCACGCCGACGCGGCCAACGTCGATCTCAAGGGTTTCACCGAGGACTTTTACAAGAAGATCACCTTCTCGCACCTGGAGCCGGTGCTCGACACGCTCAAGTGGCTCAAGCGCGAGACCAAGGTGTGGTTCGAGATCACGAACCTGATGATCCCGGGCCTGAACGACGCGCCGGCCGAGACCCGCTCGATGTGCGAGTGGATCATGGCCGAGCTGGGGCCCGATGTGCCGCTGCACTTTACGGCCTTCCACCCCGACTTCAAGATGCTCGACCGGCCGCACACGCCGGCGGCCACGCTGCGGGGCGCGCGCCAGATCGCGCGCGAGATCGGGCTGCACTACGTCTACACCGGCAACGTGCACGATCCCGACGGCCAGACCACCTACTGTCCGGGCTGCGGCGAGGCGCTCATCGTGCGCGACTGGTATCAGATCCTCGCCTACAAGATCCGCAACCAGAGCTGCCCGAGCTGCGGCACCCGCATCGCGGGCCTTCTGCCCGACGCCCCCGACCTGCGCCTTCACGGTCGGCGCCGCTACCTGGGCCTGGTCTCGTAAATCCTAGGTCGGAGCTTTAACCACGGAGAACACGGAGAACACGGAGAAGGAGAAGGCTCCAGCTCGTGGCGAAGTGCTCAGCGCGCGAGCACGCCCACGTAGATCCAGAGCCCTGCGAGAGCGGCCAGGCAGCCCACGAAACCGATCGCCGCCAGGAGCTCGATCGCGGCCGCGAGCAGCAGGCGCCGGTCCATCCGATGCGTGCCCTGGAGCAGCACGAGCACGCCGCCGCCGGCCCCGATGCAGGCGGTGGGGGACTCGCGATACACTGAGCCCACGTTCGGACCGCCGCCCACAACCTCGCCAATCACGTCGATGGCATCCCCGGGGCGCAGAACCACCCGGCCCGGCGCCCGCTCGTCGGCCGCCACCAGCAGCCGGCCGCCCTCCGCCTCCACCCGCGCGCGTGCGCCCGACGCCTCCAGCCAGAACGGCTGCACGAGCGGCGGGCCGCTGGTCCCGGTTGCTGGATCGATCTCGTGCCGGTAGACACAGCCGTCGCTGGTGCCGCTGGGCGCGGCATCGGCCGCAATGACGCCATGCGTGCGCACTCTTCCCGATTGCGGCAGCGCATCCAGCCTTCGGCGCGGCGCACGCACGAGCTGGGCCCGCGAGCGTAGCGTTTTGAGCGCGCTCGCAAACAGGCGCGGCACGTCGTAGCCCAAAAGCAACCACATCACAAAAGCGAGGCCGAGCGCTTGGTAGGCTGCCGACGGCGTCTGGCGGGCGTAGAACTCGTCGGAGGCCCAGAAGAGGAGGCTGGGCAGGGCCCCCGCCGCCAGCACGAAACGCAGGGCGCGCAGGGCGGGCCGACCCTGCGTGCGCGCGCCCGTCTCCAGCCCCAACGCGCGCCCGAGCGAGAACGCCAGCAGCCACACCGCCAACGAGGCGGCCGCGGTGGCGAAGGCGGCCACCGAGATGGTGCTGGCCCACTGCGCCCGCCGATAGACCCATGTGCCCATGTGAAGAAGCGCAAGCCGCTCCGACATCACGCCATACCAGCCCCGCGCCACCCAACCCGACAGGCCGGCGCCGGCCAGGCCCAGGAGGCCCATCTCGATCTGACTACGCCGCCGCATGGGTCAACCCAGAAACCAGCGCACGCCGTCGGCGAGCGTCGCTGCCGCCTCGGGCGCCGACAGACGCAGCTTGCCCTGCTCCTCGGTAAGGACCCGGGTGTCCTTGAAGTAGTCGAGCGCGTTTGCCAGCGTGGTCCGAGCCACCGCCTCGCGCCGCTTGATCTCGCCGCGTAGATACATGCGCTCGGCCGCCTGCAGAGCCGCGCGCTCGAGCTCCTTGCGCCCGATCGGCCGCTCGGCGGCCGCACCCAGCGCGCTCGCGACCGCCCAGTAGCTCTCGATGAAGTTTTCGCATAGCCCACCCAGAAGCTCGAGCGGTGCGCCGCCGCCCGGGCCCACCAGAACCGCGTCGCCCTCGTGCTTGATGAAGCCGGCCTCCACCAGGCCGGCCAGCGTCTCCTCGAAAATCACCTCGAAGCTGGCCCCGACCCGGTACACGAACTCGAGCTTGAGGAGCCGCGACAGCTCGAGCGTCCGGCTGCGCAGGGCTTCGCGCGCCGCCCGACCGCCCTCGGCACGCTCGGCCAGCGCGAGCAGCGCGCGCGCGAGCAGCGCCTCGGCCACGAACCAGTTTAGCGCATTGTTCTTGTAGTAATCGAGCGGCGGCCGGCGCTCCTCGGCCAGAAGCAGCAGGTCGTCCTTGCGCGTCACATGCTTGGCCGCAACCAGGAGCTCAAGCGCGCGCTCGAGCGCAGCCGCGCGATCGCGCTCGAACGGCTCGGTAAAGCGCGCGCCCGCCCGCCGCGCGCGCGCCTCGAGCAGCGCGATGGAACGCTCGGCGTCGGCCCGCGCGACCCCGCGCGTACCCGGCGCCAGAAGCGCGCTCGCCCACAGCGCGCTCGGCGTGATCGCGGTTGCGCGCGCGATCCCGTATACGATCCGGTGCGAGACCCGCCGCACGGCTGCCCGCATCGCGCGGTCGTCGCCGGGATCGACGCCGCCCAGCGCTTCGTTCAAGTCGAACGGCTGATCGAACTGGATGTCGACGCGGCCGTACCGGGCCAGCAGCACCCCCCCGGCCCCGAGCAGCCCGCGCACGTCCTCGGGCTTCTTCTCGCCCCCGCCCAGCTCGTCGGCGTAGCTCTTCTCCTCGATCACCCGCTCGTATAGGATCGAGATCGGCACCACCTGGGGCGCGCGGCCCGAGCGTGCGCGCGCGGCCTCGCAGACCATCCCGAGCAGGCCCAGCTTGGGCGCCAGCAGCTTGCCGGTGCGCGATCGGCCGCCCTCGATGAAGAACTCGATGGGCACCCGCTCGTCGACCAGCTTGTGCACGTAGGCCCGGAAGACGGCCGCATACAGCGGGTTGCCCTTGAAGGTGCGCCGCAGAAAGAAGGCCCCGCAGCGCCGAAAGATGTAGCCCAGCGGCCAGAACGACAGGTTGGCCCCGGCCGCAACGTGCGGCACCACCAGGCCCTGCCGGTAAAACACGTAGGAGAGCACCAGATAATCGACGTGGCTCTTGTGCGACGGGCACAAGATGAGCGAGCCACGCCGCGCGGCCTCGCGTACTTTGGCGATGCCGGCCTGATCGACGTCGATGCCGTCGTAGATGCGGTTCCAGATCAGGCGCAAGAGAGGCTGTATCAGCTGCAACATCCAGGGCCTGATGTCGGCGGCAATCTCGCGCAGATAGCGGGCCGCGCGCTCGAAGACCCGCCGGATCTCGAGCCCCTCCTTCGGTGCGATGGCCTTCACGTCGCCGCTCAGGCGGCGCGAGCGCAGGATCTCGCGCATCATGCGACGCGCGGTCTTGCGGGGCGGTCCCAAGACCACCATCCGCTCGCGCTCGAGCCGGCCCGACAGCTCCCAGCGCAGCCGGCGCGCTCGCACCTCGGCGCGTTCGGCGCCGTGCTCGGCCAGAAAGGCCTGCGCCAAAAGGGGCGCCGCCACCTTGACCGAGGACCCGCGCCGAAGCAGGCGAATGGTAGGCGGCTCGTCGTCCTCGCCGGCATGCGCGGGCCGGACCGGCGGCCGTCCCCAGATGAACGCGAGCGGGACGATCGAGGTCTCGGGCCGCGCGAGCGCCAGCTCCTCCAGCTCGCGGGTGCGCGGACGCAGCCAGACCACCTGGCCGGGCGGCATCAGGCGGGTCCGGAGGGCCCACTCGACGTACAGCCGCTCCAGCCGCGAAAACGCGCGCAGCACGTAGACGATGGGCGCGGAAAGCCCGGCCAGCGGGGCCCGATCGAGCGCAATGCGGCGAAACCAGGGGCCGCAGAGCCACAGCGCAAGCCGGCCCCACAAACCCAGACGGCGCAGCCGAACCGGCGCCCGACCGGGCGCTGGCTGAGCAGAAGCGCTGGGTTGCGCCTGGACGCTCATCGACGCGAGGCAGGATACCGCAGCACCCCGGTTGAAGCGAGCGCAGGCCGGGCGTATGGTGGAGCTGGATGCATCCTGACGACCCACCTGGTCGTAAGAGCAGGCAGGTGATGGACGTCGCCCAAGCCGCCGAGCGCCCTGTGGCCGCACCCAGCCAGGCTGCGAATTCGCTCGAGGAGCGAATGATTATCGAGCTTTGCCTGGCCGGGGAAAGCCATCATTTCCGGCGCCTGGTCGAGCGCTATCAGCGCGGCATCGTGTCGCTCAGCTACCGTATGCTGGGCAATCGTGCGGAGGCCGAGGAGATGGCGCAGCAGAGCTTCGTGGATGCGTTCACGGCCCTGCGCGATTACAACCCTGAGTATCGATTTTCGTCGTGGTTATACAGGATTACGATAAACAACTGCAAGGATCACTTAAAATCAAAGAAGCGCACCGAGCAAAGCCTGGACGCGGAGGTGACGGCCGAGAAGGCAGTGTTCGCGGCCGGGCTGCCCGATCCCGAGCAGGCCCTGTCGGCGCGCGAGGCCGAGTCCGCGGTCGCGAGCGCGCTGGCCCGGCTGCCGCTCAAGTACCGAACCGTGCTCGTGCTCAAGGACATGGAGGATCTGTCCTATGAGGAGATCCGCGTGGTGCTCAAGCTGCCGGTGACCACGCTCAAGATCCGGGTCGTACGTGCACGCAAGATGCTCAAGGACCTCCTGAGCCAGACGGAGAGCCAGCCATGAAGCGTAGATTGGAGCTCTTTCGGCGCTATCTCGATCACGAGCTGGAGCTTGCCGACGCGCGCGAGCTAGAGGCGCTGCTGGCCCGCGAGGGCGTGGCGCGTGCCGAGCTGGAAGCCTACCGGAGCCTGTGCGAGCGGCTGGCGCGGCTTCACGACGCGACCGTGCTCGAGCCGGCGCCCGATTTCGCAGCCCGCGTCATGCGCCGGCTGCCGGCGGCTCCGCGCCGTTCGCTCGTGCGCGAGCTTTTGCTGGCGCCGCGGCTGAGCCTGGCTGCGGTGGTGGGCCTGCTCGCGCTGGCGGCGCTGGTCTGGCTCCCGTTGCGTCCGCTGCGAACGCGCCCGCAAGTGGTGACGGCCGCCCACGAGGCTTCCGTGGTGGGCGTTCAGCCTTCGCGCATCCTGGTCCGCTTCGTGCTCCCGGCCCAGGGCGCCCGGCGGGTGGCGCTGGCCGGCGACTTCAACGGCTGGCGCGTCGACGACATCGTGCTCACCGATTCGCACGGCGATGGCCTCTGGAGCGCCACCGTGCCGCTGCCGCCCGGCCACCACAGCTATCTGTTCTGGGTCGACGGCAAGTGGGTGCAGGACCCGGCCGCCGCCGCCTCGGTCCCCGACGGCTTCGGCCAGCGCAACTCGGTGCTCGACTTGTGACTCCGGGCGCCGCGGGGCGACAGAGCGAAACAAAGACGCCCCTCTCTGTCGCTCCGCGGTGTCCCGCCTCCTCCTGTTTCTAACCGGGGCGCCCGGGGGCTGATACACTCGCGGCGTGCGCGCCCTGGCCCTTGCGATCGTGCTTGCGGGCTCCATGCCGGCGGCTGCGCAGCGCCTGCAGCTCGCACCCGAGGTCGAGGTCGGTGCGGGCTATGACGACAACCTGTTTCTCAACGCCACCCTGGTCGGCTCGACCAATCCCCCGGTCGCCGACGGCATCCTGCACGTGGAGCCGCGCCTTCTGTTCGAGCTGCGCAGCCGCGGCCACGCGCTTGCGCTGCGCTACGACCTGATCTGGCACGAGCCGCTGTCGGGCCGCTACGGCAGCGTCACCGACCATCTGGCCACCCTCGAGTACCGGCCGCCCGTGCTCGCAACCCCGCTGCTCCCATTGGTCCTTTCGCTGCAGGCGCTGGGCGAGCGCTACGACGCCACCTTCACCAGCCTGGCCCAGACCGAGGATTACGATGCCTTCTGGCTGGGCGGCGCCGAGCTGGACCTGGCGCTGACCGGCCGCAGCGGGCGCGCGGGAGCGGGCTACCGGTTTGCCGAGCGCAGCTACCCCAACCGCAACCAGCGCGACCAGGAACAGCGGCTGCTGTTCTACTACGACCACCGGCCGCTGCCCAACTTCGCCTCCGGAGTGACCTATGGCTACACGTACATCGGCTCGACCATGAACGGTGCGCCCGATTTCATCGACGGCCTGTCGCGCCACCGGTTCGGGCTGCCCCTGCGCTACGCGGCGCCCGATTTTTCAGTCGCGGTCGAGGCTTCGCTTGCGCTGCAGAGCCTGCCCGGCTTCCTCGATGCCATGCTGCGCCCGCTGGTGCGCCACGACCAGCTGTTCGGCATCTCGCTGGCGATGCGTCTGCACCTGTCGGCGAATTTCGACCTGTTCGTGCGCTACGACCTTCTGCGCGCGAGCTCCGACGACCCGACCGGCGACTTTGCGCGCAACCAGGTGGTGGCGGGCCTGCTCGCGCATGTCAGCATGGCCACGGGCTCGGACCAGGTTGCGCCCGCCACCGCGCCCGAGCGCGAGTCGCTGCGCCCGCAGCTGCTGCCCGATCATCGCGTGCGCTTTCGACTGCGTGCGCCGGGCGCGCAGTCGGTCGCGGTGGTGGGCGACTGGAGCGGCTGGGATGCCAGCGCGGGCGTGATGACGCGCAGCGGGCAGGCCGACGAAACCTTCGAGGTGACGCTCGAGGTGCCGCCCGGGCGCCACCACTACAGCTTCCTGGTCGACCAGAAGCCGGTCCGGCCGCCCGACGCCGAGTCCTATGTCTCCGACGGGTTCGACAGCGAAAACGGGGTGTTAGAGGTAAGCGAATGATGTATCCTGCTCCAGCGCCACTCGTACTAAGAGGCGGAGCCAAGATGCATCGGCACGGCATTTCCAAAGCTTGCGTGGTCGCGGCCCTGCTCGCGCTGGTAGCGCTGCCGGTGCGGGCAGCCAGCGCGCCGGCCGTGCCCGCCGATGCGCGACTGGATCCGGTGCGCACGCAGCTGCAGGCCACGGTCGACCAGGCCGCGCAGAGCGGGCTGCCGGCCGAGGCTCTCATCAGCAAGGTGCAGGAGGGTCTGGCCAAGAACGTTGCACCTGCGCGCATCCTGCAGGTCGTGAGCGCGCTGGCGGCTGATTACGCGGCCGCGCGCGCCTACGCGGCGCAGCTCTCGCCGGGCGGCAAGCCTCAAGCAGCGCTTCTGCGCGCGCTGGTCGATGCCAAGGCCGCCGGCATCAAATGGAGCGACGCGGCGCCGCTTTTGCGTGCCGCCAGCGCTGTCGGTGCCGGCGCTGCCGGCGCCGCCGTTCCGGGCAGCCGCATCGACGGGCCCACCCGCGCCATCACGGTGCTGACCGATCTGGCGGTGCGCGGCTATCCGACCGATCACGCGGTAGCGGTCGTGAGCGCGGTTTTGACCAGCGATCCGCAGGCGCTGCCACGGTTGCCGTCCGACCTCGAGCGGGTGCGCCGCGCCCATGGACTGACGCAGGCCGAGACGCTCGACGCGCTGGCGGCTGCGCTGAGCCAGAGCGCGGGCGGGCTCGACAAGGCGGTCCAACGGGCCGAGGACACGGGCGACCACCCCGGTCAGGGGCCGCCAGCCGACCGCGGACGCGGGCCTAATCGGGACTCCAGCGGGAATCACGGAAAGAAGTAGCGCGCACAAACGCGCGAGCCGGGAGGGACCATGAGAAGACTGGTGTACGCGAGCCTTGGTGTGTTTTTTCTGATCGGATGCGGTGAAGACAACAAAGAGTGCAAAATCGGCGCTCCGGACGCGTGCGACAACGGCCAGGTGTGCGAGGCCTACACTGACATGTCAGGCATGCACACGGCCTGCTTCGCACCGACCGTTCTGCGGGGCAAGATCACCAACGCCGAGAGCGGCGTGCCCATCCCGGGTGCGCGTGTGGTCGCGATTGATGGCGACTCGCACGCCTCCACGGGTCCGGTCTCGATCTCGGACAGCGCCGGCAACTACTCGGTGCGCATCATCGCGCCGCGCGCGGCCGATGCCAGCAAGCAGTACACGCTGCGCGTGAGCGCAGCCGGCTATAACGAGTTTCCGAGCGGCATCCGGATCGCCATCCCGATCACGGTGTCGTTCGCGATGCCCAAGGACGCCGCCAAGGTGGAGGGGCCCCAGGACGTGGCTCTGACACCGATCGCGGCCGCGCCTCCGGGCGCCATCGCGGGCAAGGTCAGTGGCCTCCAGGTGGCGGGCGTGCTGGTGGTGGCTGAAGCGGCCGGCAAAGGCTGGTCCACGGTCAGCGACG
>DATFWX010000247.1:0-24835 GCA_035258845.1 Polyangia bacterium
CGGCTGCGTCCCGAGAGCTGCACCCAGAACCGCCAGCATGCCGACGACGGGCGCGGGACGCATGGCCCCTCATAACAGATACCACGCTGCTCTGACAAGTAGACCTCTCGCCGCTCGCGCGACTAGCATGAAGCCGTGCCGCCGACCTTCCGCACGCACAGCCCGGCTCAGACCCAGCGCGCGGCCGCCCGTCTGGGCCGCCTGCTCCAGGCCGGTGACGTGGTCGGCCTGGTCGGCCAGCTGGGCGCCGGCAAGACCTGGTTCGTCAAGGGGCTCGCGCAGGGCCTGGGCCTGGCGCCCGCGCACATCGCCAGTCCCAGCTTCACCATCATCAACGAGCACGCCGGGGGCCGACTCCCGCTCTACCATGTCGACCTGTACCGGCTGGCCGATCCCTCCGAGCTCGACGAGCTGGGCCTGGGCGAGCTGCTCTCGGGCGAGGGCGTGAGCGCGGTCGAGTGGATCGATCGCTTCCCGCAAGTCGCGCCCGCCGAGTGGCTCGAGGTGCTCATCGATTTTGCAGGCGCGCAGACGCGGCGGCTCACCGTGCGCGGGCTGGGCGCGCGCGGCCAGACGCTCGCGCGCGTGTGGCTGGGCGCGTGAAGGAGGCACCCGCGGCACCGGCGTCACCGACGCGGCTCGCCGGCCGAGCGGGTGCGGCGCTGTGCGACATTATCGGTTCGCACGCGTTTGTACCCGAGCATGCGCGCGCGCGGGCTCTTGATCTGCCGCCATCAAAATGCGCAAATGACACAGCCGCCGTGACCTTGTCTCCACGCACCAGGGGGAGCTTCGCGGGCCCACTCCTCCAGGGGCCCAGCGTGGGCATGCCCGCGCCCAGGGCAGATCGCTGCTCGTTGGGGCGCCTTCTGTTCCGGCTCGGCGAGGCGCACATGACCGGTGTCATTCGGGTCCTGGCGCCGATCGAGGACTGCGGGGAGGAGAAGCATGAGCTGTACCTGCGACGGGGGCGGGTGGTGCACGTGCGCCCGCCCTCGCTCGACGAGCCGCTCGGCCACGTGCTGTGCGAGCTCGGCGTGCTCGATCACGAAACCTACGCACGCTCGCTCTTGCGCATGGCCGAGGAGCGCGCGCGCCACGGCAGCGTGCTCAAGGGCATGGGCCTCATCGACGACCGGCAGCTCGCGGGCGCGCTGGCGGTCCAGATCCTGCGCCGCAGCGCGCGCATGTTCGCGCTGCGCGATGGCCACTACAACATCGACCTCTACGATCACGAGCACGGCCGTCCCGAGGACGGCGAGATCGCCGCGCGTGGCGTGGGCGTGCGCAGGGTCATCTACAGCGGCGTGCAAGCTGGTTATCGCGAAGCCGACCTGGTGTGGGAGCTGAACCTCCTGGCGGGTCGGCGCGTACGATTGCGGCGCGCCGAGGCGCGCCGGCTGGGCCGCTATGGCTTCGGGTCGGAGGCGCGCGGCGTGCTGGAGCTGCTCGCGGGCGGGTTCTGTGAGGTCGCGCATCTGCTTGCGCAGGCGGAAGGCGCCCCCAGCAGCGATTCGACGGCGCCGCTCAAGGTGCTGTACACGCTGCTCATCACCGAGATGCTCGAGCTCGAGCAGCCGACCCTGGTCGAGAGTCGCGACCCGACGCTGCGCTTCGTGCGGCCGCCGCCGCCCGAGCCCGTGACGCCCCTTCTCGGCTCCAGCGATGGCGCTGCGACGCCCGATCCCCAGAAGCTCGAGGGCAAGGCGCGCTTTTTGCGCGGCGAGGCCTACCTGCGCAGGGGCGATCTCGAGATGGCCCTGGCCAACCTGATCGCGGCGGAAGCCCTGTTGCCGATCGATCCCGACGTCAAGGCCATGCTCGCGCTGGCGGTGTGGCGCAGCCCGAGCCTGGACGCAAAGACGCGTGCGGATCGGGCGCACAAGCTGCTAGCAGACGCGCTCGCCCGCGCCCCCGCGTGTGTACGCGCCTACCGGGCATCAGGCGAGATCTACGCCGCCCAGAAGCAGCTCGAGCAGGCGGTGCGCTGCTACGCCAAGGTGCTCGAGCTCGTGCCCGGCGACCGCGAGGCCCTGCGCGCGCTCACGCGGCTCCAGGGGCGCTCGGGCGGCTCGATTCTGCCGGACCAGTTGCGGCGCAAGTAGCGCCGCGCACGGCCCGCGACGGGTCGTGACACCACTCGACAAGATTTTGCAACTTCGTACCGGGTGGTGACGACTCGGCCCGTCGGGCGGGTCAGTGTGGCGACGGATGCGAAGGTTGGCGTTCGCCCTCTTGCTCGCAAGCTGCGCGCGCGATCGCGCCCCGCCGCCGGCCGGCGCTTCACTGCCTCCGCTCGACCTGCCCGCACCCATTGTGCGCGAGCAGCCGCGCATCCGCGCGGGGCCGCGCCTTGCGGCCGCTCACCTGGGCTCGCCGTTTCCGGCGCGGTCGGCCCTCGTGCTCGGCCCCGAGACCTGGATCGCCACGCCGAGCGGGGTGCTGCGCTTCGACGCCCACCTGGGGCGGGACCCCGCGCACGCCCAGCCGACGGGCCGCGTCGAGGTCGCGGACGGGCTGCCGGCCGCGGGCGTCAACGCGCTGGCAAAAGGGCGGCGCGGAGCCGTACGCGTGGCGACCGACGCCGGCCTGGCCGAGGTGGGCGCAGACGGCCGCGTGCGCACAGTCGGCCTGCGCGGTCAGCGCGTGACCGCCCTGTCTCGGCGTCTGATCGGAACCTGGAACGGCCTTCTCGATGCGCGCGGCCGCCCGGTGGCGGGCGGCGCCGGCATCCCCGTGACCGCGCTCCACGACTGCGGGCCGCGCAGCTACGTCGGTACCCACGACCGGGGACTCTGGATCCTGGGGGCGGCCGGCCTGCGCAGGGTGAGCGGTGTGCCCGCGGTGCGCGTGGGCGGGCTGGCCGGCTGCGGCCCCGACCGCCGCATCTGGGCCGCCACCACGAGCGGGCTCTACGAGGTTGCGGGCGACCGCGCCTTTGCGGTGCCGGCCTGGCTGCGCCACGCGACCACAGTCGCCACGAACGGGCGCACGGTTCTCTTCGGGACGTTTGGCCAGGGCGTCTTCGAGCTGCGGGGCCGGACCGTGCGCCCGCTCGCCAGCGGCCCGCGCATCGCGCTGCTGCACCCGACCGCAGCCGGGATCCTGGTCGGCACCGACGACAGCCTCGCCGTGCTCCGCCCGGATGGATCGCAGAGCCTCATCGCGCTCGCGGGCCCCCCGTCGGGTCTGGTGACCGCGCTGGCGGCCCACGAGGGCCGGTTGTGCGCGGGCAGCTTCGACCATGGGCTCGCGTGTCTCGAGCAAGGCCGCTGGCGCCGCCTGGCGGTGCCCGATCCACGCATCAGCTCGCTGGTGTTCGACCACGCCGGGAGTCTCTGGGTGGGCACCGCGCATGGCCTGTTTGCCGAGCGCGACCAGGGCCTGGCAAAGCTGCAGGATCCGCGGGGCTGGCTGGATGCGCACATCCATTTTCTGCGGCGCCAGGATGATCGGGTGTGGGTGGGCGCCTATCCGGGCCTGCTCGCCATCGACCCCACCCGGGATTCGCCCGACTTCCGCTACTTCGGGGCGCGCGGGCATGATCGAGATGCGGGGCTTTCGGGCACCACCGTCTACGGGGTCGCCTTCACGACCGCCACCATGTGGGTGGCCACGCGGAGCGGCCTTGGCGCGCTGGCCCCCGACGGCGCACGCGTGCTCACCGACCTCGGCGGCGTGCTCCCCGACGACTGGGTCAACGACGTGCGGGCCTCCGACCAGGTCGTGTACGCGCTGACCCTGCGCTCGGGCCTGCTCTCCATCGCGCCCACCGGCACCACCGTGCTCGCGAGCTCGCTCATGACCAGTCCCTCGGGGCTCCTGCTCCTGGACGGGCGCCCGCTCTTCGGCACCAACGCGGCCGGGCTCGCGCTGGTCGAGCAAGCAGCCGAGGGTCCCCGCATCCTTGTCTTCGGGCCCGCAGCCGGGCTGGCCTCGGACACGGTGGCCGCGTTGGCGCTCGACGGCGAGGCGGACTGCCTTTGGGTGGGCGGCTCGGGCGGCATCGACCGCATCGATCACGCCAGCCGCGTGTTCTCGCAGCCTCAAGAAGGAGGAGGATCATGAAGCGAAAGCCAGTGAAAGTACGGAGCGCGATCGCAACGCTGCTTGTGCTCGGGTGGTGGGCCGATGCGCCGCCTGCGCGCGCCACCGACCCGCCCATCCGGATCTCCAATTACGGTCGCCTCGAGACCCAGGTGGAAGGGGAGGGTGCGGTCGCGCTGCCGCTCAGGCACACTGCGGTCGAGGCCGAGATCGTGGGCGTCATGTCCTCGGTCGAGGTGACGCAGTTTTTCTCGAATCCCTACCAGAAGCCGATCGAGGCCAACTACGTGTTCCCGCTGCCGCACCGAGCGGCCATCTATGCCATGACCATGAAGGTGGGCTCGCGCGTGATCGCGGCTCGCATCAAGCCGCGCGAGCAGGCCGAAAAGACCTACCAGAAGGCCAAGCAGGACGGCAAGACCGCCAGCCTGCTCGACCAGGAGCGACCGAACATTTTCACCATGTCGGTGGCCAACATCATGCCAGGCGACCGGATCGAGGTGCAGTTGCGCTACGCCGAGGAGCTTGTGCCCCAGCACGGCCAGTACGAGTTCGTGTTTCCGATGGTGGTGGGGCCGCGCTACGTGGGCGGCGGCCCGGCGATCGGCCGCCGGGGCGCGGGCTGGGCAGCCGACAACGAGCGGGTTCGCGACGCCTCCCGCATCACGCCTCATATGGTTCAGGCCGGGTTGCGCCCGGGCCACGACATCTCGCTCAAGCTGCACGTCACCGCCGGGGTGCCGCTTGTCGATCTCGGATGCCCGACCCACAAGACCACGCTCGCGCAGCCGACCGCCGACAACGCCACCATCGCGCTGGCCCCTGAAGACACCATCCCCAACCGCGATTTCGTGGTGCGCTATGGGCTTTCGGGGGCAGCTCCCGAGAGCGCTCTTTTGGCCAACCACGACGTGCACGGTGGTCACTTCCTGCTGATGGTGCAGCCGCAAAAGGTCATGAGCGCGACCGACGTGGCGCCGCGCGAGTACGTGTTCGTGGTCGACACCTCGGGCTCGATGAGCGGCTTCCCGATCGAGCTGGCCAAGCAGGCCATGCGGCGGGCACTGGCCGGCCTGAATGCGGCGGATCGCTTTCAGATCATCCGCTTCGCCGACGACGCCGAAACCTTCGCGCGTACGCCGGTGGCGCCGAGCGAGGCCACCGTCCAGGCTGCCCTCCGCTTCGTCGATGACCTGAGAGGCGGCGGCGGGACCGAGTACCTGCCCGCGCTCAAGCAGGCGCTACAGGCGCCGCGCGACCCGGCGCGCGCTCGCGTGGTCGTGTTCATGTCGGACGGGTACATCGGCTACGAGAGCCAGGTCTTGCGCTTCGTGCGCCAGAACCTTCACGAGGCCAACCTGTTCGCAGTCGGCATCGGGCAGGCGGTCAATCGCTACCTCATCGACGGCATGGCGCACATCGGCCATGGCGAGCCCATGGTGATCCTCGATCCGGCCGAGGCCGACGCGGTGATCGAGCGCCTGCTCAGCCTGATCTCGCGGCCCGCGCTCACCAACATTCAGATCGACTGGGGCGGGCTTTCGGTGACCGATCTGGCCCCTGCGCGACCGCTCGACCTGTTCGCCGACCGGCCGCTCACCGTGGCCGGTCGGTTCGAGCGGGCCGGGAGCGGCGCCGTGACCGTGCGCGGCCTTTTGGCCGGCAAGAAGTTCGAGCAGCAGCTCCCGGTCGTGCTGCCGGCTGCGGAAGCGGCCTCGTCGAGCCCGGTGCTGTCGTACCTGTGGGCGCGCCGCCGCATTGGCGAGCTCGAAGATCGCCTGTCGGAAGGCGAGGAGCGCGATCGTCCGGGCCTGGAGCAGAAGCTCCGGCAGGTCGCGCTCAAATACAATCTGATGAGCCGGCTGACCAGCTTCGTGGCGGTCGACGATCGCATGCGCAACCGGGGCGGAAAGCAGGACAGCATCGAGGTCCCGGTCGCGCTACCGGCTGGAGTCGAGGAAACCGCGTCCGTGCCGGCGGCCTTCGTGCACGCACAGTTGTCGTCGGATCAGGTGATGCCGGGCGATCCCGAGGTGGAGGTGAGCGCACCGCCGGAGACGCAAGCCGTCACGCTCATCTTCCCGACCGGCGAGATCAAAGCCTGCACGCGCGATGCGCGCACCGGCAAGTGGATGGCGAGCTTCCTCATCCCGGAGGGCACGCCCGACGGCATCTACACGATTCGGGTGCTCCTGGCCCTGGCCGGCGGGGCCGAGCTCGAGCGCACCGTGCGCTACCAGGTGGACGGAACTGCGCCCCGCGTGCGTCTGGCCCTGGAGCCGGAGCGGGCCCGACCGGGCGCGCAGGTGCGCCTCTCGCTTCAGCCCGAAGAAGTGGGCGCGACTGTCCCTGCGGGCGCGTCCGACATCGGCGACCCCGGCTTCGGGGCGCGCGTGCGCCAGGACTTGGAATCGGCCAGCGCGCTCCTGCCGTCGGGGGCGGTGCGCGAGCTCGGTCGAGCCCAGGGGCCGAGCGCCCAGAGCGACGGCAGCCTGACCCTCGAGCTCTCGGCGCCCAAAGAGCGCGGCCGCTACCCGATCGTTGTGGTTGCGCGAGATCACGCGGGCAACAAAGTGCGGCTGGTCACATGGCTGACCGTGGAATGATGGTCCGGACCTCGGCCCCACACTAGATTCTTCTTCCTCACCCAGATGACCATTGTGTCGGCTGCGCCAGAGGCGTATACCCCTGTCCGCTGGCCCTCGGGTCGCTGATCGGCGCCGGGGAAGGAGAAAACCCATGAGTACAAGTCGGTCCCTGACAATTCCTGCATTGATCCTGCTCGCCGCTGCCGCCGCCTTCGGCTGCACGAACGAATCCTTGCCCACTCCCGCTGGCTCGCGGGCAGCGGTACACCCGAAACAGAGCCGCATTGAGCCCCGGATGTCGGCCATGGGCGAGCGCGCGCGCCGCGCGCAGCGCCAGCTCATGGCTGCGCTGGGCACCTTGCGGCCCCAGGACGAATGCGACCAGGCGCCCGATTGTGATGATGGCGGCCTCCAGGATCCCGACGGCCCAGGCGGGGGCGGCCAGGCCGAGACCACGATCGCGGTCGATGACACGGGTCAGCACATCGTGATTGGCTTCAACGACACCCGCGGCTTCAGCTCGAATCCGATCTCGGTGTCGGGCTTCATGTTCTCCGACGACGGCGGCCGCAATTTCGTCGACGGCGGCCAGCTGCCCAGCCCGGGCACGGATCTCATCGGCACCACCAAATTCCCCCAGGTCTTCGGCGATCCGGACGTCAAGTACCTGGGCGACTGCAACTTCATCTACTCCTCGATCGTGCTGGCCCAGTTCGCGCCCGACAGCACCGCGACCGTGCAGACCATGGGCTTTCATCGCTCGACCGATTGCGGCCACACCTGGGAGGGGCCGTTCGTGATCCCGCCCGCCTCCAACCCCAACGGGCTGGTCAACGCCAGCGGCGCGCCGCGGGATGCGGCCGACAAGGAATACATCGACGCCGACCGGTCCACCGGCCGCGTCCTCCTGAGCTGGTCGAACTTCAGCCCGGTGGCGGTGGGCGGGGTCGAGATCTCCACGACCTTCTCGGATAACGTGCTGGAGGGCGAGCCCACCTGGAGCGATCGCGCGGTGGTGGCAGCGACGGCCCAGGACGGGCAAGCCTCCAATCCCCAGTTCGGCCTGGCCGATAGCGGCACCGTCTATCTGGCCTGGTCGCGCTTTCCGCCCGGGCTCAACAACATTGGATTCGCCCGCTCCACCGACGGCGGCGCAACCTGGTCGGAGCCGGTCAGCCTGACCGACAACTTCACGCGTCCCGATCAGGTGCTGGGCAATGACCGCATCCACGCCTTCCCGGCGCTGGCTGTCGATCGCTCGCGCGGCCGTCACCGTGGCAACGTCTACGTGGCCTACATCAACAACGATAATCTCGATGGCTCGGACGTCATGTTCCAGAGCTCGAACGACGACGGGCTGACCTTCAGCGCGCCCATCGCGCTCAACTCCCGGCCCGGCAACGACCGGTCGCAGTGGTTCCCCTGGCTCGCGGTTGATGACCTCACGGGGCGCGTGTTCCTCTTTTATTACGACCAGGCGATCGCTGAAAGCGGCGACCTCACCGAGGTCACCTTCACCTTCTCGGATGACGCCGGCGGGCACTGGGCGCAGCCGCGGCCGCTCAGCAAGCGGCCCTTCCGCGGCGGCTTCGGCAACGACACCGGGCAGCCCAACCTGGGCGACTACAACATGTCGGTCGTGCACGCGGGTGCACTCCTGGCCAGCTTCGCGGCCACCCACCCGGTCGGATTCACCGATGGCGAACCGGAGTCGATCAGCTTCACGGTGCCCGAGGTGAATTTCCGCAGCGTCGGGCGGGGCCAGCAGGTCGCGGTGACCACGGTTGCGCCGGGTGAGGTCAGCTTCACCGAAAGCGGAGGCGACGGCTTCCTCGACCCCGGCGACACCGCCAACCTCGCCATCCCCCTGACCAACTACGTCGAGAATCCACTCAACGCGCGCCGGATCCCGTTCGTGGTCGGGCTGGTCTCCACGACCACGCCCGGCGTCCGGGTGCTCACGCCCGCCACCCTCTATGGAAGCCTCGAACCGGGCGAGACCCAGGAGAACCTGGTCCCCATCCGCCTGCGCCTGGATGCCGGCTTCGCGGCCGGTACCGACATCGAGCTCAGAATGCGCGCGATCAGCCCGACCGGCGTACCGGCCACGCTCTTCTTCACGCTCCACACCGGGACCCCGGTCGAGACCGTGCTGTTGTCGGAGGACTTCGATGGCGTGGAGCCGGGAACGCTGCCCGAGGGCTGGAATCCGGTCCACGGAGCGGGCGGCAACACGGTACGCTGGACCACGTCGGACACGTTCTGCGGGAGCACATCGAACGCGGCCTTCCACATCAATGCCAACGACGGGGTGATGCCGACCGGCTCCCAGTCGCGGTGGGAGCGCCTGCTGAGCCCGGCTTTTGCGGTTCCGGCGGACGCCGAGTACGTGGTGATCGAGTTCGATGTCTGCTACGACACCGAGGACGCCCCGCCGTTTCACGTGCTGGCATTCGACGGTCTGTTCCTGCGCATCACAGATCTGACGACCGGGCACATCCTGCGCTCGGTGCTGGCCGAAGCCTTCGCCACCGATTTCACGACCGACGGCTTCTTCCACTACCCCAAGCATTTCCCGCGCAGCAACGACCCGGGCTACTTCCCGCTCGGCGACATGTCGGCATGGGCCGGCGACTCCGGCGGCATCCAGCACGTCCGGCTGCGCCTGCCTGGTATGGCCGGCACGACCGCTCAGCTCCGATTCGAGTACACGCAGGACGCCAACGGGATCTGCTCGGACCTGCGGCCCGAGCATAGCTGCGGCGTGATGGTCGACAACATCGTGGTCAAGAGCGTGGTGTCGCGGCAGCCGTAGCCACCGCCCCCCCGGCCCCTTCCGCTACGCGCCGAAGCGGGCGCGCAGCTCGTCATCGAACTGGTCGGCCACCCGCGACACGGTGTCGATGAGGTCGGTGAACTCCTCGTAGTCGAGCCCCTCCAGACCGCGCAGGGCGCGCAGAAAAATGGTGTCCTTGTCCTTGTCGATCGCAAAAGCGCCGTCGGAGGTGGCAAGAAAGTTCTTTTCCAGCAGGAACCGGTACAGCGCTTCCCGATTGTGCGCCGGCACCGGCATCATGGGCGACAGAAACACGAGCACGCCCGGTCCCTCGAGCACATTGATCCCCACCACCGCGCTGCCGCGGCGGATCTGCGTGTAGCCGTCGCCATCGAGCGGCGGGATGGCCACGCCCACCGATTCTCCAAATCGCCGCAGATACTCATCCACCAGCGCGCGCGAGCTCATGGTACCAGTATCCTGCCTCGCTTGGGCGCGGCTCGGCAAGTCGAGACCGCAGCCCTACCACTCGAGACCGCAGCCCTACCACCGGGACGTGGGCTCGAAGCTTCGAGGCTGCCGCGCGCGCACCTTTCTCGGCCGGAGCGGGCTCAGCTCGGGCTGGCTCTCCGGCGGCGACATGTCGAAGCGCGCGGCGGGCGGAGCAGAGGCGGCGGCCGGGGCGGAGGCGGCGGGCTCGGTGGGCGGGGCAGCCAAGCGCTCCACCGGCTCGGGCGCCGGATTGCGCGCCGTGATGATGAGCGGGGGCGCGGGCGGCGGCGTGGGCGCGGCCATCGCGGGCCGGACCGGCGTGACCGTAACCTCGCCCGACGGCATGGCCCAGCGCACGAGCGCCGCCACCAGCAAGACCCCGAGCGCGGCCGCCAGCGCCACCTGCCGAGCGTCGACGCGCCGCGGAGGCTTCGGTGCCGGTGGGCGCGCGCGCTCGAGGCGCGCCCGGGCCTCCCCAAGCGCACGGACCAGCTCGTCCGCGCTCGCGAAGCGCGCGGCCGGCGCCTTGGCCAGACAGCGCATGACGAGCCCGTCGAGGAGCTCGGGTGCGCCGCCCTGGACCATGCTCTGGTCAGCCTGCGAGGGCGGCGGCGCAGTCCGGGTCGCGTGCAGGAGCACGAACTCGCCAAAGGTCTTGCCGTTGAAGGGGCGGCGCCCGACCAGAAGCTCCCACATCACCACGCCCAAAGAGTACAGGTCGCTGCGCCCATCGACGGGCTCGCCGGTCGCCTGCTCGGGCGACATGTAGTGCGGCGTCGCCACCACCTCGCCGGTCTGCGTGAACTGCAGATCCTCGGGCGGGCTGGTGAGCTTGCCCAGCCCGAAGTCCATGATCTTGACGTAGTCGGAGCGTCCCCCGCGCTTGATCAAGAAGATGTTCGAAGGCTTGAGATCGCGGTGTATGACGCCCGCGCGATGAGCCGCTGCCAAGGCCTCCGCCACCTGGGTCATCACGTGGACGAAGCGGTCCGGGTCGAGGCCGTTGGCCCCCCACAGCGAGTACAGGTCCGTGCCCTCGAGATACTCCATGACCACGTAGGGCCGCCCGTCGGGCAGATACGCCAGGTCGGTCACATCCACGATGTGATCGTGACGCACGCGATTGGCCAACCAGGCTTCGCGCACGAAGCGCTCGCGCAGCCGCAGGTCGTGGGCGCGCTCGTGCCGCAGCACCTTGAGCGCCACCAGTCGGCCCAGCTCGCGGTGCTCGGCCAGGAACACCTCGCCCATCCCGCCCTCACCGACTCGGTCGCCGATCCGATAGGCGCCGATGACGGTCCCGGCCCCGATCTCGACGCTCCCGGGCATCAGGCGCTCCCGCTGCGACCGCCTTCCTCACCGCCCCCGATGGGCATGGCAGCCCCGGCGGGCGGTTGCGCTCGCGTCGGACCCAGCCCGTGCCGGTGCAGCAGGCGATACAGACCCTGCCGCGTCATGCCGGCCAGCCGGGCAGCGCGCGCCACGTTGTGACCCGATTTGGTCAGCAGCGATTTCAGATAGTCACGCTCGAACCGACGGCGCGCGGTCTCCATGTCCTCGACCACTGGCCCCTCGCCGCCCACCAGGAGATCGATGGGCGCTTCGGTGCCGTGGCGCCTGGCATGCGCCTGCGCGCGCACGAGAGCGTTGCGCAGCTCGCGCACGTTGCCGGGCCAACTGTGATCGGTCAGCGCGTGCAGCCACTGAGCTGGGAAGCCATGCCGCGCGCCCAGGATCTCATCCACCAGCAGCGGGATATCTTCCTTGCGGTCGCGCAGCGGCGGGATGGTCAGGCGCAGGACGGTGAGCCGGAAGAACAGATCCTGCCGGAACCGGCCGGCCTGCACCTCGCGCGCGAGCACTCGGTTGGTGGTTGCAATCACGCGCACCGACACTTTGCGCGCAAAGTCCTCGCCCACCCGGCGCACCTGGCCGCGCTCGAGCAGCCCCAGGAGCTTCTGCTGCACCGCCACCGGCAGCTCGCCAATCTCGTCGAGCACCACGGTACCGCCCGAGGCCCGCTCGAACACGCCCGGTCGCGGCTCATCGACGCCCGGGTACCCACCCTTGCAGGCGCCAAACAGCTCGGCGTCGACCAGCCGCTCCGGGATGGCCCCACAGTCGACGACCTCGTAGGGGCCCTGCGCGTGCGGCGAAAGGTCATGGATGGCGTGCGCGGCCAGCTCCTTGCCGGTACCGGTCTCGCCCTCGATCAACACCGGCGCGTCGGCGGCCGCATATTGCCTGAGCAGGCCGAACACGATCTTCATCTTGAGCGACGCACCGACCAGGCTACCGGTGCGCCGCACTGGTGCGAACGGCACCTCGGCCTGCTCCTCCATCGGCTGCATGCGCAGGACCGAGCGCCCCAGGAGGAGCGGCGTGCCCAGATCGACCACGCCTTCCTCGATCCGGGTCGACCCGGCATGCACGCCGTTGCGCGAGCCCAGGTTGCGCACCAAGACGCCGTTGGGCTCCAGCGCCAGCTCGACATGCATGGCGCTGACCGTTTGATCGGTCAGCACCAGGTCGCATCCGCTCGAGCGGCCGATGACGACGCGCCGGGCGCCCACCTCCACGGAGGCCCCGCGATCGGGCCCCTGGATCACCTCGGCACGTACCTTGTTGAGCCGCAGTGTCAGCGGCGTACGGGGGTTGTCAGCGATGAGGTCTGTGGTGGCCGCGGCCACACCGCTTTGCGATCGAAGAGACGTCATTTCACGTTGGGTTTCAGCAAGAAGCGTGCCCCGTAAAAGCCTAGCGACTTCGCGGCGTCTCGCGCAGTTTCAAGGCTCCCGAGCAGAAGTGCGGCTGACGCTTTGCCGCGCAATGGGGGGCCGGACCCCAGGGGACCCCATGGTATCGGACAGTTACAGTGGTGGGCTGGATTACCTGGGCAAAAGCGCGAGGATGCGGGCGGGCGCGCCCGAGCCGTGGTCCAGCGGCAGCACGCCGACCACGATGGTGGCCCCCGACTTTGGGAGCCGTTCGGGTCGGTCGAGGTTTTCGATGTGATAAAAGCCGGCGGCGTGCGACTTCTTGTGCACCTCGAAGTGCGTCGACGGGCCGTAGTCCACCGACAGGGTATCGATGGCCAGCCCGACCACGCGCGGCCGGTTCTTGATGAGCCAATCCACCGCGTCCTCGCCGAAGCCGGGAAAGTGCAGCACGCCCTGCGCGTCGGGATTCCGATAGCGCTTGGGCTCGATCCAATGGCGCGACCAGCCGGTGACGCCCACCACCAGAGCGCCAAACGGGATCCTGCCGTGCGCTTTCTCCCAGGCCTGCAGATCGGCCGCGCTGATGCGGTAGTCGGGATCCTTCTCCACTTTTTCCCGAACGTCGATCACGACTGCGGGCGCATACAGCGCGCTGGCCGGGATGGCGTCGACGGTGGGCTTGCCCTTGACGAAATGCGCGGGCGCGTCCACATGGGTGCCGGTATGCTCGCCGATCTCGATGTCGCGCATCGAGTACTCGGCGGTGCCGGTCTCGTGCGCAGAAAACTGCGGCTTGCCCGAGAACGTGGGGATGTGGGCGCTCACGGGATGGGTCAGGTCGATGACGGTTGGCGGCGCGACAGCCAGCAGCATTAGCAGGATACCGAGGCTCATGCGGGTCCCTCCTCGAAGTTTCCGAAGTGTAGTGGGCTCTGCTATTCTCGCCAAGGGCGGATGTCCGGGCGGGACAGCGAGAAGCTGCGCGAGCTAACCGAGCGGCTGCAGGCCGTGGTGTCGAGCGCGCCGATCATCCTGACCGCGCTCGATGAAGCAGGCATCTTCACGTTCGCCGAGGGGCGCGGTCTGGAGGCCCTGCAGCTCGAGCCGCGTGACGTGATCGGCCGCTCGGGCTTCGATCTGGGCGGCGCCGTACGCGTGGTCGACGACGCGGGGGCGTTGCAGGGCACGGGCGCGCAGATGCTGGAGCGTGCGCTCGCGGGGGTCACGGTCTCGGGGCTCGTCGGTTTTCGCGGGGTCGACCTGCAGTTCACGTGCTCGCCGCTGCGCGACCCGAGCGGGCGCGTGAGCGGAGTCATCGCAGTGTCGATGGACGTCAGCGAGCGCAAGCTGGCCCAGCTCACCATCCAGAAGGAACGCGATTTCAGCTCGGCGGTGGTGGACATCGCGGGCGCGCTCGTGATCGTGCTCGACGTGCAGGGCCGCATCATTCGCTTCAACCGTGCCTGCGAGGAGGCCACCGGCTATCCCTTCAGTCAGGTGCGGCACCGACGGTTCTGGGAGGTTTTGGTGCTGCCCGAGGACGCCGCCACCATCCGGTCCGCGTTCGAGCGGCTCCTGGCCGGGGAGTTCCCGGGTCGCTCCGAGTACCACTGGCTGGCCCGCGATGGCTCGCGGCGGCTCATCCTGTGGTCACACGCGCCGCTCAAGAGCCGCGTCGGCATGGTCGAGTACGTGGTCGGCACCGGCATCGACATCACCGATCGCCGCCGGGCCGAGGAGGAGCGGATGCGGGCGCTGGAGCGCGAGCAGGCGGCGCGCACCACGGCCGAGGAGGCCCAGCTCCGCATCGCCTTTCTGTCCAAGGCCACCAGCGCCATTCTCTCGGAGCCGCTGGATTCGCCGGGCCGGCTCGAGATTGCGACCCGGCTGGCCGTGCCCTACCTGGCCGACTGGAGCATGCTCGATGTTTTGCAGAGCTCGGGCGCGCTCGAGCGGGTCGCAGTCACGCACTCGGATCCGGCCAAGGCGGCCCTGGCCAGCCAGCTGAAGGCGCATCCGCCTCCGATGGCGGCGGCTGAAGGCGTGGCCAAGGTGCTGCGCACGAGCCGCTCGGTCATCTACGAAGATCTCACCGACGAGGTGCTGTATCCGGACGCGCGCCACGCGACGGCGGTGGGGACGGCGAGCGAGGAGGCGGTCCAGATCATCCGCGAGCTGGGCTTGCGCTCATATATGGCGGTGCCGCTGATCGCCCGCGGTCGCGCGCTGGGCGTTCTGACGCTGGTATCGGTGCGCGATCCCCGGCGCTACGGCCCGGTCGAGCTCGCGCTGGGCGAAGACCTGGCGCGTCGGGCCGCGGTCGCGCTCGACAACGCGCGCCTGTATCAGGAGGCGCGGGACGCGGTGCGTGCGCGCGAGGAGTTCTTGTCGATCGCGTCGCACGAGCTGCGCACGCCGCTTACCTCACTGCAGCTGGCCCTGGAGAGCCTGCTCAGGATTTCCCGGCGCGGGCCACTGGCGGCGGCGCCGCAGCCGTTCGTGCAGAGCGTGCTGGCGGCGGCGGAACGGCAGAGCCGTCGGCTGGCCCGTCTGGTCGACGACCTTCTCGATGTATCGCGGCTGAACGTGGGGCGGCTCGAGCTGGTGCTCGATGAGGTAGATCTGACGGCGGTCGTACGCGAGGTGGTGGCCGAGCTGAAGGAGGAGCTGGAGCTGGCCGGCTGCCAGGTCACGCTGCGCGAGAGCGGCCCGGTCCGGGGGCACTGGGACCGCCTGCGGCTCGAGCAGGTGGTGCTGAACCTTCTGTCCAACGCGATGAAGTATGGAGCCGGCGAGCCCATCGACATCGACATCACGCTCGAGCCCGGCACGGGTCGCGCACGTCTGACCGTGCGCGACCACGGCATCGGGATCGCACCGGAAGCACTGGCTCAGATCTTCGACCGCTTCGAACGTGCGGTATCGTCGCGCCACTACGGCGGGCTGGGTCTGGGGCTCTACATCGTGCGCCTGATCCTGGAGGCGCTGGGCGGCACCGTACGCGTCGAGAGCATGCTGGGGGCAGGCGCGCTGTTCACGGTCGAGCTGCCCGTCGCCGGGCCCGCAGTTTGACCCCGTGATAAAATGAAGGCGGGGTGGGCACATGCGAGGGCCGGTGCTGGTGGTCGATGATGACTTCGATATCCGCGCGATGATCGCGCAGATCCTCGAGCTCGAGGGCTTCGAGGTCATCTCGGCGCCGAGTGGGCAGGCGGCGCTCGAACGGCTGCGCGATGGCGCCGCCATACCCAGGGTCATCCTGCTCGATCTCATGATGCCGCACATGGACGGGTGGGAGTTCCGCAGCCGGCAGCTCGCCGATCCCCGCCTGGCCGCAATTCCGGTGGTGGTGCTGTCGGGCCACCCGGCGGTGCTGGAGAAGGCGCTCGAGCTGGGCGCGGCCGGGGCGCTCAAGAAGCCGGTGCAGCTGTTGACGCTGCTGGAGACGGTTTCGCGCTACTGTCGCGAGGAGGCCTGAAGCTGGAACAGCAAGCTTTAGTGAATCTTGTACAACATCGCAAAGAAGGCGACCAGCGAATAGATAACCAGGGATTCGATGAGAGCGAGGCCAATGATCATCGGCGCAAACAACTTGGGCGACGCGGTTGGATTGCGGGCAATTCCCTGCAGCGCTGCGGAAGCCGCGCGGCCTTGACCCAGTGCGCCGCCGAAGGCAGCCACCGCCACGCCGATGGTAGCGGCGACCCCAAACCATTTGTCGCGTTCCGTCAGCGCAGTTGCCCCGGTCTCGTCCGCATACACGGTTGAGGACATCACCACGACGACAACCAGGGCTGCGAGGGTCGCAAGGCGAAGAGGGACAATCCTGGGCATCCCGCTGCCTCCTTCCCGGAGAGGTTCGGTGCTCTCAAAGTCCTCTGTAAGGAAGCGGCGAGGCCTCGTCAACAGGCCCTGTATGGGCAGCAGTCACGCCTCACGTCCCACGCCTCAAGCCTCAAGCTACACAGACACATGCATCGGCAGGTGCTTGTCGACGGCCGTGTTGGCGCCCGCGTAGAACAGCTTCCAGCACATGCGAAGCTGCGCGGCCATGATGTCGCCGTCGTCCATCTCGTCTTCCGGAGTCTCCTCCTCGTCGTCCTCTTCCTCTTCTTCGACCGCCAGCTCGTCGCGCATCTCCTCGAGCACGTCGATCAACGTCGGTGCACTGGCCACGCGCAGGCCCGCCACCTCGACCCGGCCATCGAACTCGACCGGCAGGTAGATCTCGGCCGCGATGTCGTGGGCGTCGAGGCGATCCAGGAACTCGCTCATGATGTCGTCGTCGATGTCGCCGACCGTGAGCGCAGTCCCCTCGTCGGCCTTGGGCAGGCTCGCCGCACCGAGCTCCTCCAACGCGCCCGCGAGCTGAACGATCTCCTCCTCGCTCAGCCGGTCCTGAAGCTGCGCGATTTCGATCTCGGCCATGGGACCCATTCTAGGACCAAGCGCAGGCCCAGTGTCAATCGCCGGTCTTTTCTGCTACCTCTTTATGGTTGACCGTCGACCTCTCCTTGTCCGATCTCGCCGCGTCTGACCTGGCGACGCGCGCCAAGAGCTATCTCGAAAGCGCGCGCGCGCAGGCCGGGCAGCGAGCGGCCCAGGGCATAGCCGGTGACGAGATCGCATGCGGCCTGGCCGCCCAGGCCGACGCGCTGGTGCGGGCCCTCCACGCGGCCGCGCTCGCGGGCGGCCGCCGCTCCGATGCCGCCAGCGCGGTCGCGATCCTGGCCACCGGCGGCTACGGTCGCTCTGAGCTGTGCCCGCACTCGGACCTGGATCTTCTGTTCCTGTTTCCGGCTGGCGCCGATGCGGGCGCCGTGCAGGCGATGGCCGAGAGCATCCTGTACCCGCTCTGGGATTCCCGGCTCGCGGTCGGTCATGCGGTGCGTGACGTGGCGGGCGCGGTCGCCCTGGCGCGCCAGGATCTCAGCGCATGCACCGCGCTACTCGACGCGCGCCTGGTGACCGGCGACGCGCACCTGGCCGACGCGCTCCAGGAGGCCACCTGGCGCGCCCTGGCGGCCGCCGGCAGCAACGACTTCGTGCGCCGGCTGGCCCAGGAGGTGGCCGAACGGCACGCCCGCTTCGGCCAGACCGTGTACCTGCTCGAGCCCAACGTCAAGTCGGGGGAGGGAGGCTACCGCGATCTGTGCGTGGGCCTGTGGGCGGCCAAGGCGCGCTTCCGGGTGCGCGATCTGGCCGGGCTGGTCACCTTGGGCGAGCTGCCCGCCCGCCGCGCGGCCGCGCTGGCGGCGGCGCGCGAATTCTATCTGCGCGTGCGCACGCTGGCCCACCTGCACGCGCGCAGGCGCCAGGATCAGCTCACCTTCGAGCTGCAGGAGGCCATCGCGCCCCGGCTGTACCCCGACGCGCGCGCCCTCCCGGGCGAGCTGCGGCCGGCGGTCGCGCCCGCGGTCGAGCAGATGATGCGCACCTATCAGCTGCACGCCAAGACCGTGCATCGCGAGACCGAGCGCCTGCTCGAGCGTTCGATGATCCCACCGCCCCGCGCACCGGTCATTCACCGGATCGACGGCTCGTTCTGCACCTTCAATGGGCGGCTGCAGGCGCATGCGGCCGACGTATTCCGCGAGCGCCCATCGGAGATGGTGCGCATCTTCCGGGCCGCGCTCGACCTGGGCGCCGAGCTGCATGGCCACACGCGCGACGTGATCGCGGAGGAGGCGCACCGGGTCACGGGCGATCGCCAGGCCGGGGCCGAGTTTCTGGCGCTGCTCGCCGACCCGCGCGACGCGCGCTCGCCCTCGCTGCTGGAGGAGATGCACGACCTGGGCCTTTTGGCCGCTCTGATGCCCGAGTTCGCCCCTTGCACGGGCCGTGTGCAGCACGACCTGTATCACGTCTTCACGGTCGACCAGCACTCGCTGTATGCGGTCGCGCACCTGAAGCGGCTGGCGCGGGGCGAGCTCGCCCGCGAGGCTCCGCTGCCGACGGCGGCCCTGCGTGCGCTCGAGCACCCGCTGGCGCTCTGTCTGGGCATGCTGCTGCACGACGTCGGCAAGCCGCTCGGCAAGGGCCACTCCGAGAAAGGCGCGCGCCTGTGCGCCGAGATTACGCGCCGCTTCGACATGGCGCCCGAGGACGCGCGTCTTGCCGAGTTCCTGGTGCGCAAGCACCTCGTGATGGCGCACCTGTCCCAGCGGCGCGACATCCACGACATGGCCCTGGTGGCCCGCTTTGCCGCCGAGATGGGCCGACCCGAGGCGCTGCGCCAGCTCTATCTTCTGACCTGGGCCGACATGTCGATGGTGGCTCCGGGCAACCTGACCGAGTGGAAGTCGATGCTGCTCAACGAGCTGTATCTGCGCACGCTGGCTTATCTTTCGCGCGGGCCCGACCTGGCCGCGCGCGACTCGTCGGCGCTCACACGGCGACGCCGGCAGCAGGCCGCGCGGGCCCTGGGCGAGGACGCCGACGCGGGACCGCTCGGAGAGCTGTTCCGCGGGCTGCCCGATCGCTACTTCGTGGTCACGACGCCCCTCCAGATCAAGCTGCACGTGCGCATGTCGCGCGACCGCGCCGCCTCGGGTCGCAAGCTGGCGTTACGGGTGGCGCATCACCCGCGCAAGGGCTACTCGGTGGTCACGGTGTGCGCGGACGACTCGCCGGGCCTTCTGGCCCGGCTGTGCGGTGTATTCCTGGCTCATCGGCTCGACATCCTGGCGGCCCAGATCACGAGCCGCGCGCGCGCCCAGGACGCGGGCGAGGCCATCGACGTGTTCTATGTGCGCGACCGCTCACTTCGCGAGGGCACGGCAGCGGCGCGCTGGGCCGCGGTGGCGGCCGATTTCACGGCGGTTTTCGAGCACGGGCAGGCAGTCGAGGAGCTGATCGCGGCCCGCGCGGCGCGCCCCAGCGCCCTGCCGCCCCGGGTGACGCCGGCGGTCCTGACCGAGATCGAGGTGGACAACGAGGTGAGCGCGGACTACACGGTCATCGATGTATACACGCAGGACCGGCTCGGTGTACTGTACAGCATCACGAAGACTCTAACCGCGCTCGGCTTGGACGTATACTTCTCCAAGGTGGGCACGGAGGCTGACCGGGTGGCCGATGTCTTCTACGTGCGTGACAAGGAATCGCGGGCTAAAATTACGGACGCAGAACGGCTGGCCGAGGTGAAGCGCGCCCTGGAGGGGGCGTTGGGAGCGCTGGCATGACGAGTGGAAACGGCAAGGGCAGGTACCTGCTGGTGGTCGACGACGAAGAGGTCATCCGGCGTACCCTGCGGCGCTACTTCGAGCACCACGGATACGAGGTGGCCGAAGCCCCCGACATTTCGGAGGCGCGCGAGAGCCTGAGGTCGCGGCCGCCGGACGGCGTGTTTCTGGATAAGAATCTGCCCGGCGGCTCCGGAGTCGAGTTCATCTCGGAGGTGCGGGCCACCCGCAGCGACGTGGTGGTTCTGGTCATCACCGGCTACGCATCGGCACAATCGGCCGCGCGCGCGCAGGAGCTGGGCGCCGACGCCTACCTGGCCAAGCCGTTCCGGCTCGAGGACGCCAAGGTCGCGCTCGAGAGCGCGCTGGCTCGGCGCGCCGGGTAGCAGCGGCTGAGCTGAGCGCGGCCGGTCAGCCTGCCAGAAGCTCGGTGCGCATCTCGGAAACCGAGTCGAAGCGGTCGCGCGGTTCCTTGCTGAGCGCGCGCACGATGGCTGCCGCCATACGCGCTGGCAGGTCGGGCCGCAGCTCGGTGGGCGGCCGCACCGGCTGCGTGCAGTGCGCGAACCCGACCGCGATTGGCGTCTCACCGCCGAACGGGGGCACACCCGTCACCACGTGGTAGGCCACTGCGCCGAGCGCGTAGATGTCGGTCCGACCGTCGGCGTCGCGGCCACGCACCTGCTCGGGCGCCATGTACTCGGGTGTGCCCAGAATCAAGCCGGTCGCGGTCATGCCGGCCATGAAGGAGGCCTTGGCCAGGCCGAAGTCGATGATTTTGACCTGTCGGCGGTCGTTGCACAGGATGTTGCCGGGTTTCAAATCGCGGTGGATGACGCCTGCTTTGTGCGCAGCCTCGAGGCCGTCACAGACCTGGCCTAAAATGTCGCGCGCCTCGTCGAGCGGCAGCGCGCCCCGCCGTCGCAAGAGGTCGGCCAGCGTCATGCCGGGGAAATACTCCATCGACAAGAACAGCTCGCCCGCGGCCGGGTCCTCGCCCAGGTCGTGGATGCGGATGACGTTGGGGTGGGTGATTTTGCGGGCGGCCGAGGCCTCGCGACGGAAGCGCTCGACGGCCGCGGCCGCCTCGCCGCCCCAGTGCGCGCTGATCACCTTGAGCGCGACCTGCTCGCCCAGCTGGGCATCGCGGGCCAGATACACCGCGCCCATGCCGCCGCGACCCAGCTCGCGCTCGATGTGATAGCGCGACAGCAGCACCTTGCCCGGTGTGATCGGGGCAGGTAGCGCTTGCGCAGCCGTGGGCGCGGTGGCAGTGGCGGCCGGCAGCGCCGACCGCGCACGCGACTCGAGCGCCAGCCGGTTGAGCCGGCCGTTGAGCTCGAGATCGACCGAGCACACGATGCTCTCGAGGTTGCGCACGCGCTCCTCGAGCAGCTTCTTGTCCTTCTCCAGCGACTCCAGGCGCTCCTGCGCGGCCGGTGCCAGCCGGCCGCGCGCACCGCCCCCGCCCCCGCCCCGGAGGCCCTTTTCGAGCGTTTTGTAGCGGAAAACCACCCACACGATCGACGCGGGCAGGCCGAACAGGACGAAGATGGCGACCAGCGCCTCCGCCGGCGACATCAGGCCGCCAACAGCTCCGTGCGCATCTCGGCCACCGAGTCGAAGCGGTCGCGCGGCTCCTTGTTGAGCGCGCGCACGATGGCGGCCGCCATCCTCGCCGGCAGGTCGGGCCGCAGCTCGGTGGGCGGCCGCACCGGCTGCGTGCAGTGCGCAAAGCCGATCGCGATGGGCGTCTCGCCGCCAAACGGAGGCACGCCGGTCATGACGTGATAGGCCACCGCGCCCAGCGCGTAAATGTCGGTCCGACCGTCGACGTCACGGCCGCGTACCTGCTCGGGCGCCATGTACTCGGGCGTGCCCAGGATGAGGCCGGTGGCGGTCATGCCGGCCATGAACGAGGCCTTGGCCAGCCCGAAGTCGATGATCTTGATCTGCCGGCGGTCGTTGCACAGGATGTTGCCAGGCTTGAGGTCGCGGTGGATGACGCCGGCCCGGTGGGCGGCGTCCAGGCCGTCTGCGACTTGACCCAGGATATCGCGTGCCTCGTCGAGCGGAAGGGCGCCGCGCCGCCGCAAGATGTCGGCCAGCGTCATGCCGGGAAAATACTCCATCGACAGGAACAGCTCGCCCGCGGCCGGGTCCTCGCCCAGGTCGTGGATGCGGATGACGTTGGGATGGGTGATCTTGCGGGCGGCCGAGGCCTCGCGGCGAAAGCGCTCGGCGGCCGCCGCGGCCTCGCCGGACAAGTGCGCGCTGATGACCTTGAGCGCGACCTGCTCGCCCAGCTGGGCGTCGCGCGCCAAAAAGACCGCGCCCATCCCGCCGCGGCCCAGCTCGCGCTCGATGTGATAGCGCGACATCAGGACCTTGCCGGGCGTGATGGCGGTGCCGAGCAGGCCTCCGGGCGGCGTATGCGCGAGGGTGGGCGAGACCGCGGCCCCGGACGCACCAGCCCCGGCCGCGGCGGCGCCGGCGGTCCCACCTGCGGCGGGGGTCCCGGCCCCGCCTGCGCGGCCACCCGAGCCGGCGGCCACGCCCAGGGCCGGCATGGCCCGCGATTCGGCCGCAATTCGGTTCAGACGCGCGTTGAGCTCGAGGTCGACCGAGCACACGATGCTCTCGAGATTGCGCACCCGCTCTTCCAGCAGCTTCTTCTCCTGCCGAAGCGTGTCCAGCTCCTTTTTCGCCTCGTTGTCTTTGCCGCTTCCGAGCACCAGAAGTGGTCCCTCGCGCGGCTTGATGACACCCTTCTCGAGCGCGCGGTAGTGGGCTCGAATCCAGATGAATGCCGCGATGCCCGCGAACACAATCAGGGTTTCCATCATCGCCCGGGAAATACTATGATCGCGCACATGCTGACGCAACTCGCGCTGTGGGTCCTTGCGGCCGGGGCAGGCGCGGGCCCGCTTGAGCGCGGCGAAGCGCTGCTTGAAAAAGGCGACCTTTCGGGGGCGCGGACGGCCTTCAGCGAGGCGCAGCGGGCCGCGCCCAAGGACGCGCGACCCTACTACTATTTGGGTGTGATCGCGGAGAAGCAGGGCGACCCGCGAGCGGCTTCCACCCACTACGAAAAAGCGGTCGCGCTCGATCCCAAGCTGGCCGAGGCGTGGACCAATCTGTCGGCGCTCGACCTTGCGGCCGGCCGTCCCGACGACGCGCTCAAGGCAGCCCTGCGCGCGACCGCCGCCCGTCCCGACTCATTTGAAGCCTGGTTCAACCTGGGCCTGGTCCATGACGCGCTCAAGCGGCACGCCGAAGCCATCCGCGCCTACTCGAGCGCGCTCAAGCAAAAGCCCAACGACCTCGATACGCTGGTCAACCTGGGCGCGGCCGAGCGGCGGGCGGGCAGCCTGGACGGTGCGATCGGACACTTCCAGCAGGCCGTGCGGCTGGCGCCCAAGGACGCCCAGGCGCACTACAACCTGGGTGCGTGCCTGTCCGATGCCGGCAAGCTCGACGATGCTGCCCGTGAGATCCGCACCGCCGTGACGATCGATGCCAAGTACGCGCTGGCCTGGCGCCGCCTGGCTTCGGTCGAGCTCAAGCGCGGCCGCTGCGAGGGCGCGCGCGCCGCCTTTGCCGAGTTTTTCAAGCTGGCGCCCAAGAGCCCGCGCGGCGAGGCCGACGACGCGCTCAAGGCGTGCAAGCCACGGTAGCCGGATCCTGGCCCGTGAACAATTGGATCTCGGCCTGGTTGTCGGACGCCAGGACCTTGGCCCAGATGGCTTCCTCGCCGATGTCGAGGTTCGGAAACTGCTGCGAGAGCTGGCGCCAGAAGTGCACGCGCGCCCACTCGACGCGCACGAAACGCTGCCAGTCGGGATCATTTTTGAGCGCCATGTAAACGCTCGGGTGTGCGGTGCGCGCCCGCTTGAGATAGAGCTCGAGGTAATAGATGTGCGCGGAGGCGCCGTCCTGCCCCGAGATGCCGCTCGTGACCTGATCGCCGACCGAAGCGATGCAGGCCAGGCCGTTGGTGTAGGCGGTCAGCTCGTCGCCGAGGAAGATGAGATCGTAGGTACCCTGCTGGCCGCGCAGGTAGGTGTCGTCGTAGCTCTGGGTGACGTTGTCGGTGATGTACATGAGGATCTCGCTGCGCGGAAAGGTCTCGAGCTCGGGGGCGCGGATGGCCAGGTCGGCGCGCATGTAGTACGCGTGCTCGCCGCTTGTGGAATGGTCAAAGTCCCAGCCGTGCGTCTCCTCGTGGCACATGGTCATCAGCGATTCCATCAGAGCTGCGAAGCTGGATGGGTCGGCAAAGCGGGGTAGATCGGGGTCGGCCTGCTGCATGTCGAGCAGCGTGTGACCGTCCGGGTAGCGGCGCGAAAGGACGTCGAGAGAGGTCGGGAGCCAGCGCGAGCTCGCGTACATCTGCGCGAGGTCGTTGATGGAGGTGTCCAGGTGGACGATTTCGCTGTAGCAGGACGCGCCGCCCGAGCCGCCCGAGCCACCGGAGCCGGCTGAGCCGGCGGAGCCGCCGGCGCCGGTCACGCCACCGGTGCCTGCGCTGCCTGCCGAGCCGCCGGTGCCGCCGGTGCCGGTCACGCCACCGGTGCCTGCGCTGCCGGCTGAGCCGCCGAAGCCGCTCATCCCTCCGCTGCCCGCGCGGCCGCCGGCGCCGCCGGTGCCGCCGGTGCCGCCGGTGGTCTCGCCCGCGCATGTCGCCAGAAGAACGCACGCCGCCGCCGCCGCCATGACCACCCCACTCGATCGCGGTTTCATGGCTGGGCCAGCATAGGCAAGACGTGCGCCGGCAGCCGCGGGTCTGGTTTCAGCGAGTTGGCGGCGGCATCAGGTGTCCACAACCGCACGCGGGGGCCGACTGGAGGCAGCAGTCGCACAGACGTGCGCGAGGCTCAAGGGATGCCTCGCCGCCAGCCCAGCCGGACCACCCAGGTGTGCGGTTTGGGGAGCTCGATGCTCAGGGCGGGCGAATCCGACGAGAAGGGATCGAGCCAGCTGGGCGGCAGCCTTTGGCCCCATGCGCGGGCGTGCTTGGTGGCGTTG
>DATFWX010000248.1:0-23455 GCA_035258845.1 Polyangia bacterium
CTCACTGACTGCGGGCGGCAGCGTAGCGCTCGGCTTCTTCTTTTTCTTGGGCGGCGGCTTGCCGGCCGCCGGCAGCGCGAGGAGCAGAGCAACCAGGAGGATCGAGCGGCGCATCATTCTCCTAGCGGCAGAAACAGGCTCAGGCCCAGCATCGTGGTCAGATCGTTGACCAGCTCGGTGCGCGGCAGGAGCTGTTGCCGATACAGGTGGTCGCGGACGTCCAGCCGGAGCGCGTACGCGCGCCCGAAGAAGAATTTCAGGCCAAAGCCGCCGGTGCCGGCCACGCCGGTCGAGACCTCGGAGTCGACGATGCCGGCGCCGGCTGCGAAGAAAAGGTCGAAGTGGACGATCGAGTCGGCGAACAGGCGCATCTTGGCGTGGAGCGGCGCCCACACCAGCAGCGCGTCGAACATCGCCACGTCGAGCGAGCGCCCGCCCAGAACCGAGAACGTGCGCTCGAGCTCGGGGCCGCCCGATGAGGTCAGACGCGTCCAGGCCCCGCTTGCCTCGACTGCGAAGTCCTCGGTCATGTGGTAGGTGTATGCGCCGCCGATGGCGTAGGTGCCGTCGAACAGGTCGGATACGTAATAGCCGCCCTGCGCGGTCAGCTCGTGGCGGTTGGTCTGCTGGAACAGCCGATCCTTGGTTCCCCGGCGCCGCCTTTTGGCCAACAGGTCGGCCTTGACCTTTTCGTCGATGCACTGGCCGGCCTCGGGCTCGGCCACCCGCGCGGAGGCCGTGAGCGAGCCCAGGGACAAGAGCACGAAGATCAGCCGGGCAGCCACAGGCTCACTCCGAGCAGGGTGGTGATGTTGTTGGTGGTGCGCCCGCGGCCGAGCACTTCCTGCGCCAGGATGAAGTCACGCAGGTCGAGCCGCAGGTCGACGTACTTGGCCAGGTACAGCTTGAGCCCCGCGCCCAGCTCCCAGGTCAGCCCCTGCACGGACGAGTGATCGGTGCGGCCCGCGCCCGCGATCAGAAAAATGTCGCCGTGGATGATGGTGGCCTCGGTGAACTTGAACTTGGCGTGCATGGGCGACCACAGGAGCGACCCGATGATCTGCCAGGCCGCGCTGGGGGCGAAGTGCTTCTCGCGATCGAACTGCGAGAACGGCTCCTCGAGCCGGAACTCGATGGGCGAGTTGGTGGCCATCACCTCGAGGCCGAAGTCCTCGGATGGAAAGAACGAAAGCGCCCCGCCGTAGGCATAGGTCGAGGACAGCACATCGGACGCGTAAAAGCCCCCCACGCCCGACAGCTCGAAGCGGTGTTTCTTCAAGAAATCGCGCTTTTGCACGCCCTTGCGGCGGTAGCCCTGGCCCAGCTCGTCGGCGATCGTCTCGTCCAGGCACGAGGGTGCTCCGCTGGGCTCAGCCGGTCCCGCGCCCTCGGGCGCCGCCTGCTCGGCCTCCGCTGCCCCGGGGGCAGCCGGGGCCGGGGTCTGGGGCTGGGCCTCGGGTTTGGCTTCCGGCTTGGCCTCGGCCGGGGCGCTCGGGGGCGTGCCCTGCTCCTGCGCCAGGGCCCCGGGCGAGAGCAGGCAGGTGACAAGCACCAGAAGGGAGCCCCAAAGACGCGGCACCGGCCCGAATTTAACTCATGGGAGCTGAAGTTGGCAAGCTGGCGAAGCCCCTGGTAACATTTCCAGCGGCCGACCCCAAAACCATGGAAGACCGCGTAGTCAAAACCAAGACTCGGGTCGCCTCGGGCGACGACGCCACCCGCACGGTGCACCTGTCCAAGTGCAAGCTGGTCGTCATCAAGGGCGAGGAGCGCGGGCAGGAGTACGTCATCTCCTCGGACGTCATTCGCGCGGGCAAGGCCGAAGAGAATGATCTCGTGCTGCGCGAGGAGACGGTTTCGCGGGTTCACTTCGAGATCATTCGCGATGCCAAGGGTTACCTTTTGCGCGACCTGCGCTCGACCAACGGCACCTTCCTGGACGGCGCCGAGGTGCGCGAAGCCTACCTGCGCTCGGGCAGCGTCATCACGGTCGGCAACGTGCAGCTCAAGTTTCAGCCGTTCGAGGAGCGCATCGAGATCCTGCCCAGTGAAAAGGAGTCGCTGGGCGAGCTGTGTGGCAAGTCACTGCGCATGCGTGAGATCTACGGGCTGCTCGAGCGCATCGCGCCCACGGAAGCGACCATTTTGATCGAGGGCGAGACCGGCACCGGCAAGGATCTGGTCGCGCGCACGGTGCACCAGCTGTCGCGGCGGCGCGCGGGCCCCTTCATCGTGGTCGACTGTGGTGCGGTGGCGGGCAACCTGATCGAGAGCGAGCTGTTCGGACACGAGAAAGGCGCCTTCACGGGTGCCAACGCGACCCGCCAGGGAGCGTTCGAGCTGGCCCACGGCGGCACCATCTTCCTGGACGAGCTGGGCGAGCTGTCGCTGGATCTGCAGCCCAAGCTGCTGCGCGTGCTCGAGCAGCGCGAGATCCGGCGCGTGGGTGGCAACCGGACCATCAAGGTCGACATCCGGGTGATTGCGGCCACCAAGAAGGACCTCAAGAACGAGGTCGAGAAGGGCAAGTTTCGCGAGGATCTGTACTTTCGCCTGAGTGTGGTTCCGATCTACCTGCCGCCCCTGCGCGAGCGCAAGGAAGACATGCCGCTCCTGGTGGGCGAGTTTTTGCAGAAGCTGGCCGGCGAGGGTGCGGAGCCGCCGGGGCTGAGCGCGGAGACCATGGACATCCTGCTTGCGCACGACTGGCCGGGCAACGTGCGCGAGCTGCGCAACGTGCTCGAGCGCGCGGTGTATCTGGGGCGCGCGGGCGCGTCCGGCGCCGCCGGGGCCGGCAGCATGGTCAGCTTCCTGGACATCGCAGGTGGCAGCGGCCAGACCCGCGGCAGCGATCTCGACATCGTATTCGATGCGCGCATGTCGTACCGCGACAACAAAGAGAAGTGGTCCGACGAGTTCGAGCGGCGCTACCTGCGCTGGCTGCTTGCGCGCGCCGAGGGCAACATCTCGCGCGCCGCGCGCGAGGCCGACATGGACCGCAAGTACCTGCACAAGCTGCTCAAGAAGCACAACATCGTGGTGTGACCGGCCCGCAGGGTAGGACGAGTCGGGGCGCTCTGCGCGCTGGAGTAACCAGGTTCGGGCGGGGACAACCGGGGGCGCGCCCCAGCGCGAGTCGAGCCGGTCACAGCCCGTCCATCAGGCGAGCCCGCCCGCTCCGCAGAATCCACGGCCCGCACACAAGTCAGAACTTGAGCGCGAAGGCGACCTGCAACAGGACGGCGTGGTCGCGATCGCCGTTGGGCCCGCAGTCGGTGCCGACCGGGCAGGTCGAGTCGAGCCCATAGATGAGGTAGTCGAACTTGAGCGCCAGCTCGAGCTCGTTGAACACCGCCAGCAGGGCCTGACCCTGCTGGGCTGCCTGCAGGTAAGACAGCTTGCCGCCAAACAAGATGGTGTGCATGGGCGACAGCTCGCGGTCACCGGACCAATATTGGCCGGCCGGGCCCTTGGACCGATACTCGTCGCCGGTCCGGAAGAATACCGCGCCCGTCTGCTGGTGGTAACGGCCGCGCACGCGCAGGAGCAGGAACGTGGCCAGGTATTTTTGAAAATCGATTTCGCCGGTGCCGGCCCGCACGTCCCAGCTGTCGCGGTAGGCGCGGCCCATCAGGGACAGCGAGGCCCGCAGCGCGGGCAGCGCGTAAGCCGTACGCAAAAAGGCCGCGTAGCGCTGCCGGTAGCGCGGCTCGTTCTCCTGCGGGGTGCGGTGCTGGTTGCCCACCAGCACACTGCGGTACGGATTGGATTGAAATCCGTCGAGGATCTGGATGGTGCCGCCACCCTGCAGAAGCAGCCGCGGCGTGGCCGTCCAGGTCAGCGAGGGCTCGAGCGTGTCGATGTCGAGCGGCTCGGTGACCACGTCCGGTTGATTCTGGAAGCAGTGCTTGGACGTCGGCAGTGGCTTCAGGTCGAGCGGGCCCTGCACATTTGTGTTGTTGTTGTTGCATACCGAATCGAAGTTGTGCGTATAGGCCAGCGCGAGCGTCAGGTTGCGGTCGAACAGGTCGCCGCGTGCGCCCACCGAAACCGCATGCGATTTGTAGTCGGACTCCTGCGCATACTCGTAGGCTGCCGACAGGCTCACCGTGCCGCTCATGTAGTCGAAGCCGCCGTGCGCCGCGTTGCGCGTGTCGGTGAAGCGGGTGGCGCTGGAGATGGCGTCGGGGCCGGTCACGGGCCCGTACACGGCCGGGGTCGCGCCCGAGACGATGTCGGCGTTCCAGCCCGCCGTCACCTGGAGCGAGGAGCCCAGCGTGCCCGAGGCGTCCACCTGCGGATGAAACACCGTGATGCCGTCGTTGCCCTTGAGCTTGGACGACTCGCGAAACACGGTCATCCGCGCGGACGCATCCCCCTCGGCGCGCACCGGCCCCGGCCCGGCCAGCAGCACCGCCGCCGCCGAGGCCAAAACCAGCGCGCCCCTCAGTTGCAGCCGCATCCGCCTCCGGCCGTCCCGCTGCCGCCCATGGCGCCTTCGCGGTTGGTCAGCACGTGCTGCTCGGCCGCCTCCTCCTGCGGCTCGGCGTCGAAGCGCATGATGCGGTCGGCCAGGTACTCGCGCTCGCTGGGCTTGACCGCGTACCGGCGGGTGGCGCATCCGCCGGCGCCCAGGCACAAACCGGTCAGCGCAAGCACGGCCACAGCGGCTCTAAAACACGATCGCAAGTCCACCAGAGTACTCCTGTGCGCTTTGGGTGTGGTTGGGGTCGAAAATGACGTGGTTGCGAAAATCAAACCGCAGCGTCACCCGTTTTTTGAACGCGAACATCATGCCGCCGCCCACATTCACGGTCGAGAAATCGCCCACCTTGATGGTGAATTGATCGGCCTTGCGGCGCGAGCTGACGCCGCCGCCCGCGAGCGCGAAGAAGGGCGTGACGGGCGAGGCCGGCCACAGGTAGGCGTTGGCGCCCACCCCGTAGTAGAGCACGTCGATCTGATTGCCCAGCGTCTCGCCGAAAAAGGCCTCGAGGGCGACGTGGGGATCGAGCAGCACGGCGGGCCGGAACAGGAACATCCCATCGCCGCCCAGAACCCCGGCCGAGAACGTGAACTGCACATAGCCCTCGCCCAGTGGAGAGGGCGCGAACACTGCGTCCACGAAGCGGCGAAAGACCCCGGGCGGCTCGGCTTTGCCGGCAAGGTCGATGCCAAACGGAAACACCTCGTCGCCCAGAATCCAGCCGAAGGTGCCGTCGGGCAGAACGATCCGGAACCAGTAGCCTCGGGTCGCGCGCTCGACCGCGCGCAGGACCTCGCCGCGCTGGGCCATGTACACCACCCGGTATCCGAAGCCGGGGCCGGTATGCACCTGGGCCTGCTCGGTGAGCACGCGCACCATTGCGTCCTCGGCCCGCGCGGTGCGCGGTGCGAGCACGGCTGCCAGAAGGAGCGCAGAGAGGGCCAGTTTCACGGAGCAGTCACCCACATCTTGACGATCGTGACCTCGGGTCCGGTCGGGCTGATCAGCATGCCGCCGCCGTGCGTGACCTGCCCGTCGGGATGCGTGACGAGCGCGCTGGCTTCGGCGTTGGTGCACTGGGTTTGCTCGGTGGCCGAGCGATACACCATGGCCCAGTCGGGCGGCAGCGGGACCATGGGCGGGGAAGTCGGCGGCGGAATCGTGAGCGCCTGCCGGCTGGCAGCATCATGGCAGTTGGCGTCGTAGCAATGCTTGCCGCCATAGTCCTTGGCCAGGAACTCGGGCCATACATGATCGAGGAAGAACTGCTGGCTGGGCCGGCATGCGTTGACATCGGCCGGCAGGGGGCCCAGGTCTACAGTGTCGCACGCCGCCCCCAGGATGAGCAGGCCAGCTACAAGAAAGATCAGCGCGCGGAACATTGGCACGCGCATCGTAACACCTCGCCCAGGAGCTGTGCAATCCGGGGGCCGACCCGGTTCAGCCGTGGCGCTCAGCCGTGCGCGTCCGCCCAGCTATGCCCGCTGCCCACGTCGACCCGGAGCGGCACCTGGAGCGCCATCACATTCTCCATCTCGACCTTGGCCAGGGCGCCCAGCTCGCTGGCGCGCGCCTCCGGCACCTCGAACACCAGCTCGTCGTGCACGGTGAGCAGCATCTTGGCCGGCCACTTTTCGGCTTCCAGCCGGTCGGCGACCCGGATCATGGCCACCTTCAGGATGTCGGCCGCGGTTCCCTGCATGGGCGTGTTGCGGGCGATCCGCTCGGCGTACGAGCGATCGGTCCAGCGTTTGGCGTTGATGCCGGGCAGCGGCCGGCGCCGGCCCAGGATGGTCGTCACGACCTGCGTGCGCCGTGCCTCCACGATCAGCTGCTCCAAAAACTCGCGCAGCACCTTGTAGCGCTGGAAGTAGCGCTCGATGTAGAGGTGCGCCTCCTCCTTGGGAATGCGCAGCACCCGCGCCAGGCCGAAGTCACTCTGGCCGTACGAGAGACCGTAGTTGATGGCCTTGGCGATGCGCCGCATCTCGGCCGTCACCTGCTGGGGCTCGACCCGAAATACCTCGATCGCGGTGCGCGCGTGCACGTCCTCGTCGCGCGCGAAGGAGTCGCACAGGATGGGATCGCCCGACAGGTGCGCCAGCACGCGCAGCTCGATCTGCGAGTAGTCGGCGCTCAGAAGGACGTGCCCGGGCGGCGCGATGAACGCGCGCCGGATGTTGCGGCCCAGCTCGGAGCGGATCGGGATGTTCTGCAGGTTGGGATCGCTCGACGACAGCCGCCCGGTCGCCGCCACCGCCTGGTTGTAGCTGGTGTGAATGCGGCCGGCCGCGTCGATAAGCTTGGGCAGCGCGTCGATGTAAGTGCCCTTGAGCTTGGAGATCTCACGGTACTCGAGGATCTTGGGGATGATCGGATGATGGGTCGCCAGCTCCTCGAGCACGTCGGCATCGGTGGAGGCGCCGGTCTTGGTCTTTTTGCCGCTGGGCAGGTGGAGCTTGTCGAACAGAAGCTCCTGCAGCTGCTTGGGCGAGTTGACGTTGATCGGATAGCCGGCCAGCTCGTGGATCTCGCCTTCGAGCCGATGCAGGTCGGCGCCGGTCGAGTGCGCGAGCTCGGACAGATGCGGGACGTCGAGCAGCACGCCATGGCGCTCGATGACCGCCAACAGGCGCGCCAGCGGCAGCTCCACATCCTCGAGCAGCGACTGCATGCCCGCCGCCACCACGCGCTGATACAAGACCTTGCCCAACAGCAGCGTCGCCTCGGCGTTCTCGGCCGCGAACCGAGTGGCGGCCGTGAGGTCGATTTCCGCAAACGGCTTTTCGGCGCGACCCTTGCCGCACAGATCCTCGTACCGGATCATCTCGTGGCCTAGAAAGTCGCTGGCCAGCGCGTCCAGGCCGTACGCGTTGCGCGACGGATCGATGAGGTAGGACGCAATCATCGGATCGCAGGACACGCCGCGCAGCTCGATGCCCTGGCGCGCCAGCACCACCAGCTCGTTCTTGTGGTCGTGCGCATACTTCTTGATCGATTCGTCCTCGAGCAAAGGCCTAAGCGCCGCCAGCACGTCTGGCCGCGCGAGCTGCTTGGGCGCGCCCAGGTAGCTGTGCGCGATGGGGACGTAGACGGCCGGCGTGCCGGGGACGCACAGCGAGATGCCGACCAGCTCGGCCCGCGCTGCTTCCGCCGAGGTGGTCCGCGTGCAAAGCGCCAGCTCGCCGGCCGCCCGCGCCGCCGCAAGCACCGCCTCCAGCTGCGCGGGCTCGAGCACGGTCTTGTAGTGGTCGCGATCGAGGAAGTAGACCGCCTCGATGCGCTGCGAAAGCTTCTCGAACTCGAGCTCGCGCAAGAGGGCGATAAGCTTGGGCTTGTCGAACTCGCGCCGCGCCAGCTCCATGATCGGCGGCAGGCCGGGCACGTCGCGCTTGAGCTCGACCAGGCGACGCGACAGGAGCGCGTTCGACCGCTGGGTCGGGTTGCGCAGCGCCTCGCCGATCTTGCCCTTGATCTCGCCGCCCTCGGCCGCGTGCAAGATGGCCTCGAGCGAGCCGTACTGGCCCACCAGCTTGGCCGCCCAGCCGGGCCCGATACCGGCCACGCCCGGGATGTTGTCCGAGGTGTCGCCCATCAGGGCCAGCACGTCGCCGAGCTGCTCGGGTGCCACCCCGAACTTGTCCGCCACCGCGGCCGGCGTGTACTCGACGTCGCGCAGCGTGTCGACCTGATGAACCCGGTCCGAGCACAGCTGGAGGAGGTCCTTGTCGCCCGACCAGATCACGACCTCGAGCCCACGCGCCTGCGCGGCCAGGGTCAGGGTGGCAATCACATCGTCGGCCTCGACGCCCGGCACCTTGAGCATGGGCAGGTTGAACGCCTCGACGATTCTCGGGAAGTACGGAAACTGCGGGCGCAGATCATCGGCCGGTTTGTGGCGGGTCTCCTTGTACCTGGGATAGAGCTCATCACGGAAGGTCTTCTCGGCCGCGTCGAACACCACAGCCGCGTAGCGGGGCCGGTGCTCGAGATACAGCTTCATGAGCATGTTGGTAAAGACGAGGATGGCGCCGGTGGGCAGGCCGGCCGAGGTCGACAGGTAGGTGGACTGGTCAGGGCGCGCCGACTTGACCAGCGCAAAGTAGGCCCGAAACACATAGTTGGACCCGTCGATGAGATAGAGGGCGCCGGGACGGGGGACGCCCACTTCTGCTTTCGCGGCCATTGGCCGGCAACGATAGCACGCGTATAATACGAAGGGTATGCGGCGCTGGGCCGTGCAATGCGTGCTTTTGCTCGGGCTTTTCCCGGGCTGCACCTCGCACCATCGACTCCAGCAGAAGCCCGAGGAGAGCGAGAGCGCCCGCATGGGCCGCCTGTCCACGGTCCAGCACGCAAAAACCGTGCAGACGCCCGACGTGCGGCCGGCACGGCGCTGCTTCCCCGAGGACGGCGCGGGCGCGCCCGAGCGGCCGCTGGAGGCGCTGCTCGATCGGGCCGCCGATCGCTACGACGACGGCGATTACGAGGGCGCGCTTCTGTGCGCCGACGAGGCCGCGCGCCAGGCCTCGCGCTCGATCGAGGCTCATCACAACCGCGCGGCCGCGCTGGCCCAGCTGGGCCGGCTCGACGAAGCGCGGACTGCTTTTACGCGCGCGCTGGCGCTCGATCCGGATGATCCCGAGACCCTGGCCGGGGCTGCCGATCTTTATATCAATCGCCTGCCGCCGGCGGCCGAGCTGACCGAGATCGGCCTCGAGTATGCGCGTCGCGGCGTGCGCAGCGTCAAGCGCCTGCCCGGCGAGCGCCGCAACGCTCAGGCCGCGCGGCTGGCTCTGCTCGAGGGCCAGGCGCTCGACGATCTGGGCCGGGCCAAGGAGGCGCTGCCGCGGCTCGACTACGCGCTCCGCTACGCGCCCGGCGATCTCGACGCCGAGTATGAAAAGGGCGTCGCTCTGTTCGAGCTGTGCCGCTTTCCCGAGGCCCGGCGCGAGTTCGGCAAGGTGCTCGATCGCAACCCGGACAACGCGTATGCGCATCATCATCTGGGCCTGATCCTGGAGCGCGAGGGCAAAGAGGACGACGCGCGCCGACACTTTGCGCGCGCACGCGTGATTGCGGCGGGCGATTTCCCGGCGCCGGTCGACATCTCACGAGAGGACTTCCGGCGCGCGGTCGACCGCGCGTTGGCCGAGCTGCCCGAGCCCTTGCGGCGCGATCTCAAGGGTGTCCCGGTGCAGGTGGCCGATCTCCCGGCAGCCGAGGATCTGACGGCCGAGGATCCGCCGCTGTCGCCGACCATCCTGGGGCTTTACCGGGGGCTGCCGCTGGGTCAGGTACCGCCGCCCGGCGTTCCCGACGAGCCGCGCAGCATCGTTCTGTATCGCAAGAATCTGGCGCGTGCGGTCAGCTCGCTCGACGAGCTGGACCTCGAGATCCGGAAGACGCTGCTGCACGAGCTGGGGCACCTGCACGGCGAGGACGACCAGGCGCTGCGCAGCCGCGGCCTCGAGTAGGCGCCCACGCGCGGGAGCCGAGCGAGAGCGAGCGGCGTCAGCAAGGATCTCAGGGAGCGCGCAGTGCGACCGTCGACGATGGCGCCGAGCCGCGTGCGAGCCCGCGTTGCCCGTAAGCCGCGCAGCCTCACGCCTCCAGCCGTAGCTCGCCACGCGCGGGCAAGGCCGCCGCCACCTCGGCCGCGGTCGGCCGATGCGCCGGATCGGCGGCCAGGCAGCGGTCGACCAGCGCGGCCACATCGGCCGGCAGCCCCGGGCGCACCTTGCCCACCTCGATTGCGCGGGCTCCGGTGTCGAACTTGGGATACTCGCCCGCCAGGAGCTGATAGGCGATGACGCCGAAGCTCCACATGTCCGAGCGCGGCGTGGCCGCCCGCGCACCGAACATCAGCTCGGGCGCCATGTACGGCGGCGTGCCCATGATGACCCCGGTGCGGGTGAGCGGATCCGTGGGCACACGGGGCAGGGTGTCCGCATGCGCTTCCGTTATGCTGATCTCCTGGCGCAGGCGGCTGATCCCGAAGTCCGCGATCTTGACCGCATCCCCCGACAAAAGCACGTTGCCTGGCTTGAGATCGCGGTGCACGATGCCGCGCGCGTGGATGGCCTCCAGGCCGCGGCCGATCTGGCGCAGGATGTCGAGCGCCCGCGCCAGCGGCAGGGCCTCGGCCAGCGCGGCCTCGAGCGTGGATCCGGGCACGAGCTCCATCACCAGATACAGATCGCCGCCGTGGGTCACGTCCAGATCCACGATGGTCACCACGTTGGGATGGGCCAGCTGGGCCGTGATCTCGGCTTCGCGCACGAAGCGCGCCAGCGCGGTGCGGCTGGTGCGCGTGCCCAGCATCTTGAGCGCAAGCGGCTGGCCATCGCGCAGGCGGGTGACCTCGTAGACCCGGCCCATGCCGCCCGAGCCCAGAAGGCGCACCACCCGGTACCGGTCCTCGACCAGGTCCCCAGGCGCGAGCAGGCGCTCACTGGGCGGCGCGAACGAGCTGGCCTCCAGCGCCGCCAGCAGCTGGCGCGATCGATCGCCGATCTGGCGGCGCAGCTCATCGTTCAAGACCTCGATCTCGAGCTGCCGCTTCTGCAGCATCTCGATGCGCTCGTCGGCGCGCACGAGCAGCGTCGAGTACTCGCGCGCCAAGAGGGCCGCCAGAACCATGATGAAGAGCACCGTGGCCACGCAGCCCGCATGCACGCCGCCGATGCGCTCGCCCACGCCGAGCCAGGCTGCGAAGTCGGTCCACCCGAAGGCACCGATGAAAGCCCACGACGACAGGTAGGCCCAGGACCCGCTGGGCGGGCACGAGCCCCGCCATAGGCGCAAAAGGGTCGCCACCTGCGTGACGCCCGCCAGGATGGTGAACAGACAGACCGGTATCGGCAGGATGTAAGGGGCCCAAAATGGGTTGCGAAACCCGACGCAGCCGAGCGCGTACAGGCCCAGCGCGATCGGCCACGCGCGCGAGGGCCGGGGCGCACCGAAGTGCACGTGCACGAAGTACACGACCGACACCATCGCGCCCGCGAAGCTGAGCGCGACCAGGGGGCCGTCGAACCGGCCAAAGGCGACCTGTGTGAACCCGACCGAGAACCAGCCATAGTAGGCCGCGCACAGCGAGCCCAGGGCGAACCAGCCAAAGCTCTTGCGGCGCCGATCCAACAAATAGACGAACAGGTACCAGAGGCCGATCAGCGGAACCAGGGCAGCCGCGGCGGCCGCCCCCCACTGGTTGGTCGCCTGCACCACCAGGAACACCGGATCGCCGTGCTCGCTCGCCGACAGCCGCGGCACTGAATCAACCCAGCCCGCCTGCGACCACTGATACAGCACCGAAAGCTCGAGATCGAGCGTGGGCCCCATCGTGTCGCCCGCGGTCAGACTGAAGGCCTGCGGCCCGGCCGAGCGGTAGCGGTCCCAGGGCCGCCCGCCCAGCGAGGCCAGCTCGTGTCCGGCCACGCGCAGGGTCACGATGGACGGCAGCTGCGGGATCGCGAGCGTAAGCCGCCGCCCGCGCCAGGACGGCGGCAGCTCGACCCGGGTCTTGAGCGAGTAGCGGCCGGGGCGGTGCGGCAGCAGGCTGTCCACGTGCTCCGGCAGATGCACGGTCCGGACGTCGGTGCCCTCGTAGGCCAGCGTCCAGGTCTCGAGGCGCCGCGCGGGCTCGCCGCAACCGCACGCACCGAGCGCCGGCGCGAGCGCGAGCGCGACCGCGACCTGGCGGGACGTCATTTTGTTCCTTCGCGTTCGCTCCTGCGCTCACCGCTCATACCACACCGAGTATACGACCCCAAGCGCTGGATTCCTCCCGGCTATTGTGATTGAATCGGAAAGCGGATGTCGCACAGCCCGCGCGACATGGTGTCGGTCGAGCCCGGGAGCGAGGTCGCGCAGTTGCGCGCCCGCCTGCTGGGCGAGGAGCGCAAGCTCGCCATGATGCAGGAGATTGGCAGCGCGCTCGGCTCCACGCTCGATCTCGATCGGCTGCTGGTCCTGATCATGGAGAAGGTCACCGAGCTTCTGGCAGCCGATCGGTCGACCCTCTACCTCCTGTCCGACGACGGTCAGGAGCTGTGGTCGAAGGTCGCGCAGGGCGGCGAGATCCGCGAGATCCGGCTGCGCACGGGCGAGGGCATCGCAGGCTGGGTGGCCGAGTCGGGCGAGGTGGTCAATATCCCCGACGCCTACGCGGATCCGCGCTTCCAGCAGGAGTTCGACCGGCGCTCGGGCTATCGGACGCGCTCGATTCTGTGCATGCCCATGCGCAACAACCTGGGCCGCATCGTGGGCGTGGTTCAGGTGCTCAACAAGAACGACGGCGGCCCGTTTTCACGCGAGGACGAGGCGCTTCTGCACACGGTCGGCGGCCAGGCCGCCATCTCGATCGAGAACTCCAAGCTGTACCTGTCGGTGGTGGGCAAGAACGTGCAGCTTCTGGAGACCCAGGAAAAGCTCGAGCAGAAGATGTACGAGCTCGACCTGCTGTTCGAGATCGAGGAGGAGATGCACGGGGCCGTGGATCTCGACGAGATGCTCGACAAGCTGCTGGTGCGCGCCATGGATCTGGTCGGGACCGAGGCCGGGTCCATCCTCCTGCGCGAGCAGCGCACCGACGAGCTGTACTTTCGCACCGCGCGCGGCGAGCGCGGCGACCAGGTCCGGCGTCTGCGCGTGCCCATGGGTCTGGGCATCGTGGGCTGGGTGGCCACGCAGCGCCAGCCGCTCATCGCCAACGATCCGGCGGCGGATGCCCGCTTCAACATGAAATTTGCGCAGCGCATCGGCTTCATCCCGCGCAACATCCTGTGCGTGCCTCTGCAGGCCGAGGAAGGCACGCTGGGCGCGTTCGAGCTGCTCAACAAGATCGGCGCCCGCCGGTTCGAGCCGGCCGACCTCAAGCTGCTCACGCTCATCGCCGGTCAGGCCTCCAAGGCCATCCAGCTGGCCCGGCACAAGGAGGACAAGCTCAACCAGTCGCGCCTGGCCTCGATCGGGCAGATGCTGTCCGGGGTTTTGCACGACCTCAAGACCCCGATGACCATCGTGTCGGGCTACGCGCAGCTGATGGCCCAGATCGACGACCCGCAGCAGCGCGCCGCCTACGTCGATCAGATCCTCAAGCAGTTCGACCTGATGAGCTCGATGACGCGCGAGGTGCTGCAGTTCGCGCGCGGCGAGTCGAACCTCCTTCTGCGCAAGGTGTATCTGCACAAGTTCCTCGACGAGATCACGGCGCATCTGGAGCAGGAGTTCACGGGCAAGAACATCAAGCTCAAAGTGGAGCCGATCTATCGGGGCGTGGCCTACTTCGACGAGGCCAAGCTCCTGCGCGTGATTCACAACATTGCGCGCAACGCGGCCCAGGCCATGGCCGCCCACGGCGGCGGCACCTTCACGCTGACCGTGTCGACGTTGGGCGGCCAGCTCGTCTTCTCATTCGCCGATACCGGTCCCGGCATCCCGGCCGAGATCGAGGGCCGCCTGTTCGAGCTCTTCGCCACCTCGGGCAAGAAGGATGGCTCGGGCCTGGGCCTGGCCATCGTCAAGAAGATCGTCGAGGAGCATGGCGGCGAGATCAGCTACCACTCCAAGCCCGGGCAGGGCACGACGTTCGTGATCAGCCTGCCGCTGGACCGCCCGGCCGCGCTCAACGACGAGGTGTCGGGGCCGATTCGCTTCAGCCGGTAATCGGGTGCCGCTGGTCGCATAGCTTGCGCACGATGGCGACCAGCTCCTCGGACCGAAACGGCTTGCGCACGACCCGGCGCACGCCGGGCGGGGCGGCGTCCGTGCGCGCCGAGATCACGACCACCGGGATGCGCGAAAGCTGCGCGTCGGTCCGCATGGCGTCGATGAGCTGCCAGCCGTTCATGCCCGGCATCATGAGGTCGATGATGGCCACGCAGGGCGGCGGTCCCGAGCGCAGCGAGTCCAGCGCCTCGCGACCGTCTGCCACCGCCAGGACCGCATAGCCGGCTTCTGCCAGGAGGTCGACCACCGCGCGCCGCGCGTCCACCTCGTCCTCGACCAGAAGCACATAGTGGCTCGGCTGCGGCCGCTTGCTCTTCGAAACCGGAATCGTGGGCGCAGTCGCGTCGGGATCAGTTCGAGGGGCGCGGCGCATGAAGGCCTCGAGCCTCCTTGTTTGCCCCGAATTCGAGCCCAGGTCAACTCAACTCGCCGCGCGTGTCAGGAATAATCGGGCATTGCAGGCGGTTGTCAGGGGTTGGAACTTCGAGTATCCCTAGGTCGCCATGATTCACGTAGAGAGCCTCGTCAAGAGGTACGGAGGCTTGACCGCGCTCGACCGGGTGTCGTTCGACGTCGCACGCGGCGAGATCCTCGGCTTTTTGGGTCCCAACGGGGCCGGCAAGACCACCACCATGCGCATCCTGACCTGCTTCCTGCCTGCGACCGCGGGGGTTGCGCAGGTGGCCGGCTTCGACGTGTTCGCGCAGCCGGTCGAAGTGCGGCAGCGCGTGGGCTATCTGCCCGAGAGCGTGCCGCTCTATCCCGAGATGCGGGTTTCCGAGTATCTCGACTTCCGCGCGCGCCTCAAGCACGTTGTACGCGCGGCCCGGTCCGGTCGCATCAAGGAGCTGGTCGAGACCTGCGGGCTCGGCGAGGTCGTGCGGCGGCCGATTGCCCAGCTTTCCCGCGGCTACCGGCAGCGCGTCGGGCTGGCCGATGCGCTGATCGCGAGCCCGCCCATCTTGATCCTGGACGAGCCCACCGTGGGCCTCGATCCCAACCAGATCCGCGAGGTGCGCACGCTGATCCGCGAGCTGGGCAAAGAGCACACGATCCTTCTGTCCACGCACATCCTGCCCGAGGTCGAGATGGTGTGCGGGCGCGTGGTCATCATTCACCAGGGCCGCGTGGTGGCGCAGGACACGCCGGCCCGCCTGCGCGAGCAGCTCGAAGGCCGCTCGCGCGTGGTGGTGGAGGTGCGGGGCGGTCCGGAGGAGCAGGTGCGCGAGACGCTGGGCCGGATCGCGGGCGTCAAGGCGGTGAGCCCTGACGGTGCGCGCCTGGTGATCGACGTCGAGCCGGGAAAGGACGTGCGCGAGGATGTGTTTCGCGCGGTGGTGGCGGGCGGCTGGACGCTTACCGAGCTGCGCACGGACGCCATGTCGCTCGAGGACATCTTCGTGCGCGTGACCACGCGCGAGGACGAGGGCGAGAAGCCGGTGCCCAAGGAGGAGGCGGCATGAACCTCCTCACCATCGCGCGGCGCGAGCTGCTGGCCTACTTCTATTCGCCCATCGCCTACGTGGTGCTGGCCCTGTTCCTGCTCATCCAGGGCATCTACTTCTGGCTGTTTCTGACTTTTCTCAGTCAGCCGGGCGCGCCGCCGGGCGCCGTGATGTCCTACTTCTTCGGCGGCACCATCCTGTTCTGGATGTCGACCATCTTCTCGGTGTCGCTGCTCTCCATGCGCCTTCTGGCCGAGGAGCGGCGCTCGGGAACATTCGAGACTCTCCTCACCGCGCCGGTGCGCGACATCGAGGTGGTGCTGGGCAAGTACCTGGCGTGCCTCCTCTTCTATCTGCTCCTGTGGCTGCCCGAGGTGATCTACGTGGCGCTGCTGTGGCGCTTTGCCGGTCGGCCCGATCTGGGACCCATTGCAGCCGGCTACCTGGGCGCGTTCCTGGTGGGCGCCGCGCTGATGTCCTTTGGTCTTCTGGCATCCGCGCTCACGCGCAACCAGATCATCGCCGCCACCCTGGCGTTCGTGTTCTCGTGGGCGCTGGTGCTGGTCGGGGTTGCGCAGGACTTCGTGACCTCACAGAGCCTGCGCGACACCCTGGGCTACGTTCACATGTTCAAGCTCATGGAGGACTTCGGGCGCGGCATCGTCGACACCCGCCATGTGGTGTTCCTGTTGACGCTGACCGTGCTGGGCCTATACGCGACCACCAAGGTGGTCGAGCTCAAGAAGGGGGCCTGATGCGCGCGCGCACACAGAGCCGGCTGGCCGCGGCGGCCTCGATCGCGCTGACGGTGGCGATCGCGGGCATGGTCAATTACATGGCCGCGCGCCACTTCCGGCGCAGCGATTGGACGCGCGCGCAGATCTACTCGCTCTCGGACAAGACGCGCGCCATCCTGTCGGGGCTCGACAAGGACCTGAAGATCACGGTCTTCATGATCCCGGGCAACGACGTCTACCAGTTCACCGACGAGCTGCTCACCCAGTTCCGACGCTACGCGCCCGCCGGGCGGCTCGCAATCGAGATGCTCGACATCGACAAGCAGCGCGACCAGGCTGAGCTTCTGGCCAAGAAGTACAAGATCGACCTAGAGGACCTGCGCTCGGGCGTGGTGGTGTTCGAGTCCGGCGGCAAGACCAAATACGTGACCAAGAGCGAGCTGGTCGAGTACGACTATCGCGAGACGCCCATGGGCGCCGAGGACCAGAAAGTGCGGGCGTTCAAGGGCGAGGGCGCCTTTGCCTCCGCGGTGCTTACGGTCACCGAGGGCACGCAGACCCAGATCTGCTTCGTCAAGGGGCACGGCGAGGGCGATCCCGAGGGCTTCGACGAGGGCGGCTACGCCTCCTTCGCCGAGGAACTCAAGCGCGACAACTATCAGATCAAGACCCTGGCCGCCCTCGACAAGACGGGTGTGCCCGCGGCCTGCGGTGTGGTGGTGGTGGGGGGGCCCCAGCGCGCCTGGCAGAAGCCGGAGGCGGATGCGCTCGACCGCTGGCTCGAGGGCGGCGGCAAGGCGTTCCTCTTGGTAGGCCCCGTGTTCGATCGCGATCTGAAGAAGTGGAGCCGCACCGGGCTCGAGGATCTGCTCGACAAGTGGGGCGTCAAGCTGGGCGACAACATCGTGGTCGATCCGGACAAGGTAAGCCCGTTCGAGGGTCCGACCGTGTGGGCCACCGATACCTATGGCGATCACCCTGCGGTCAAGAAGCTGAAGGGGAAGATCACATTCTGGCCGGTCACGCGCGAGGTGCGGGCAGCCGGCAAGGACGGCATCGACGTGAGCGAGCTGGTCAAGACTTCGAGCCGGGGCTGGGGCGAGACCAACCTGGCCGTGTTCCGGCGCGAGGCGCCGCTGGCCTTCGACGCGGCCACGGACGTCAAGGGGCCGGTCCCGGTGGCGGTCGCCTGCGAGAAGAAAGCGCACGGTACGCGCATGATCGTGGTCGGCACGCCCATGCTGGTCGAGAACGAGCACTTCAAGGGGCTCGAGAATGTCGACTTCGCGCTGGCCGTGGTGGCCTGGCTGGCCAACAAAGAGCAACTGGTTGCGGTCGGACCCAAGCAGCCCGAGCACGTCAAGCTGATCCTGACCGCCGATCAGCTGCACAGCGCGGCCTGGCTCACCATCCTGGGCCTGCCGCTGCTCGGCCTCGCGCTGGGCGGCTGCGTGTGGTGGCGGAGGCGTTCGTGAAAAGGATGGGCACGCCGCTCGCCCTGGCGGCGGTGGCGGTTGTCCTGGGCGGCTACATCTGGTTCTACGAATCCAAGAGTCAGACCAGCGAAGACGCGGCACGCGACGCGCGCAAGCTCAGCAAGGGCTTCGAGCGCGACAAGGTGACCTCGATCGAGATCGCGCGGCTCGGCGGCGAGACCGTGGTGCTCGAGAAGAAGGGTCAGGGCCAGGATTTTCGGCTGGTCCGGCCGGTCGCTTTCGCGGCCGATCGGGCGCTGGTCGACGAGCTGCTGTCGGGCCTCGAGTTTTTGGAGCAGCAGCGGGTGCTCGAGGGCAAAGGGGTGCGGGCGCAATACGGGCTCGAGCGGCCGCGCGTGCGCGTACGTACACGCGGCGGCGGCCGGGAGCTCGACTTTTCGGTGGGCACGCAGAGCGATCCGACCGGCAAGAGCGTCTACGTGGCCGCGGGCAACGAGCCCCGCGTATTTGTGGTCGACAAGCGATTCGCCGAGCAGGTCGACAAGGGTGCCGATGATCTGCGGGACAAGCGCGCGCTCGCGCTGGACCGGGCCCAGGTGGCCACGCTGCGCGTCGGCGACGTGACGCTCAAGCGCGAGGGCCCGGTGTGGCGACTCGCGGGGGGCGTGCGCGCCGATCCGACTCGCGTCGGCGACCTGGAAAAAGCGATCGAGGATCTGCGCGTCACCCGCTGGGTGCAGAAAAGGCCGGACAGCGGCACGGCCGCGCAAATCCTGGCCGCCGACGCGGCGACGGTCCGCATCGGCGGGCCCTGCCCGGGCCATGACGGCGAGCGCGTGGCCGAGCGGACCGGACGCGACGACGCCACCTTCTGCCTGAAGAGCGCGGACACGGAAAAGCTGGTCGCGGATCCAGCCCAGCTCCGCGATAGCAAGCTCGTACTGGCGCGCTCCGACGAGGTCAAGGCGGTGACCATCGAAGCGGGCGGCGCCAAGGTGGCCCTGGCGCGCGAGGACGGATCCTGGAAGCTCAAGCAGCCGGCCGGCCAGGCGGCCGATGACGAGGCCGTGCGCAAGTGGATCGAGGATCTTTCCGCCTACCGGGCGCTCGAGTTTGCAGCCTTTGACCCAGCCAAGCTGGGGCTTTTGCATGCCGCCCTGGTGACGCTGGAGACGGAAGCGGGTGGCAAGGAGGTGGTGCGCATCGGGGACGCGCAGGGCGGACGGCGCTGGGCGCGGCGTGGCGACGAGCCGGTGGCTCTGGCCGTGCATGCGGAGGTGGGCGGGCAGGTGCGCGCCGATCCACTCTTGTTCCGGTCGCGGCGGCTGCTCACATTCGTACGCTTCGACGTCAAGCGCCTGGAGGCCCGGCAAGCCGGCCTCGAGGAAGTGGCCCAGAAAGGGGACAGCGAAACCTGGAAGCTGGTCAAGCCGGTGGCCCTCGAGGCCGATGCCGATGTGATGGACAAGCTGCTTTCGGCGCTGGCCGATTTGCGAGCCGAGCGCTTCCTTCTCACCGTGCCGACGGGCGCGCTACAGGCCCCGCGCCAGCTTACCGTGCAGGTCGAGCCGCCGCCCGGCGCCAAGACCGACGGCGGCATCGCCAAAGCCGAAACCCACAAGGTCGAGGTGGGCGCGGACACCGAGGGTGGCTGCGTCGCGCGTGCCGACGGTGGGCCGGCGTTCGTGGTGGCCAAGGACAAATGCGCGGATCTGCGCGCGCACCTGGCCACACGCAAGCTGCTCACGTTGGCCGAGGACAAGCTTTCGGGCTTCGAGCTAGCGCGGGCCAATCGGCGCGAGCGGGCCGAGAAGCGCGGCCCCAACTGGTACGTGGGCAGTGCACGCGTGGAGCAGTCCCGGATCGACGGCCTGGTGAGCGCGCTGCGCGGCCTCGCCGCCAAGGACGCGCTCACCTACGGACCCGACAAGGCGCACGGGCTCGAGCATCCGCGTCTTGTCCTGCGCATCCAGGCCGAGGGGTCGCCCGAGGTCACCGTGGCCATCGGTTCCGCCGATGCCAAGGGCGACGCCTGGGCGCGCGTATCCGGCCGCGACGTGACGTACCTTTTGGCCAAGGACCAGGTGGAGTCGCTCGAAAAAACCGTACTAGCGAGCGACCGGACCAACTGAGAAACAGCTGTCAGCTGAAGTCTACTTGCTCTTCTTCTTGGGCGCCTTTTCGCCTTCTTCGCCGGCCTTGACCCGCTTGATGAGCTCATCCTCGATTGCGGTCAGGGCGTTGCCGATCACGATTTCCTTGCCGTCGGCCGTGGTGACCGTCTTCTTGTGATCGAGCAGGCCATCGGACGCTGCGAAGCCGCCGGCCTCACGGGTGAACGTCCCCGACACGACCACCTCGGTGCCCACGGCCGGCAGCACGGGCGGTTTGGGCTTGACCGGGTAGTTGCAGACCACGAGCGCGCGCTCTTTCTTGGTGTCCTTGCTGTCGCCGATGAAATAGTGCGGCTGGTCGCACGGCTTGCACACCTTGCCCTTGGGGCACTTCACCTGCTCGGGCGGGCACTGGTAGATGTCGACGATGATGCCCTTGACGTCGACCTCCTGGTTCAGGTTGGCCTTGAGCTTCTTGCGTAGCCCGCGCACCGACCACTTGCCGTCGGGATACTTTTCCGGAATATTCGATTGCGCCCAGGAAGGCTGGGGCGGCAGATCGACCTTGATAGGGGGTAGCTCCTGCTGGCTGCGTCCGCTGCCGCTCAGTGTCAGAATTGCAACCGCCCCGACGAGTGCGCTCGTGACGACCTTTCTCATGGCTCTCTCCGCGCAAAGATGGTTGCGTGCTCTCGGCGTTTTTAACACATTCGTCGTCGGCCTACAAGGATGCGGCGCACGCGGCCCGGCCGGCGACGGGGCCACCGACGGCTTGGCCAAGACTCCCGCCCCTGCAGCCGTCGCCCCTGCGCCCGCAGCCCAGCTGGCCGCAGCCCCGCGCGGGCCGCTGCGGGTGATCATCGACGCCGAGCCGGTGACCCTGTCTCCGGAGGGCGATGCGTGGGGGGCGCGCATCGCTCGCCTGACCGGCGATCCGATGCTGCCCTGCGAGCCCGACGGTCGGGCCGCCGCCAGCCTGGTCAGCCAGACGCCCGCTCACCTGCAACTCCGACCGCGCGCGGGCGTCCGGCCCCAGGAGGTGGCGGCCGCGCTCGAGGGCGCCCGCGTCCGGCTCGGCTCCATCGATCGGGTCGAGCTTCTGGCCGGAGCGGTCCGGATCTATCTCAAGCGGCCCGACGCTTTGCTTACGGGTGCGCTGTGCGACCTACCGGTGCCGGGCACGGGGCCGTTTCGGCTGGCCGCACCGCTCGTGCGCGGCCGGCCGCTCGTGCTGGCCCGGGCGCGCGGCGCTGGCGTGCCCACGATCGTGTTTTCGGCCGAGCCCGATGCGCCGCGAGCCCTGGGCCGCCTGCGACACGGCGAGGCCGATGTGCTGGGCCGCCTGCCCGAAGCCTACTGGCCCGAGCAGGCCCAGGGCCCGGCCACCCGGCGCGGATTCGAAGCCGTACGCACAGGAGGCGTGCGGCTCAGCTATCTGGTGTGGAACCTGCGCCGGCCTCCGGCTTCCGAGCTCGACGTGCGCAGCGCGCTCAGCGAGGTGCTCGATCGGGAAAAGCTGGCGCGTGAGCTGCACCGGGGGCTGGCCGCCCCGGCCACGCCCGGCTTTGCGCTCGATCCGGCCGACGCGGCCGCGCGCCTGGAGCGAGCCGGCTGGCGCGATACCGGGGCCGTGCGCACGCGTCAGGGGCGCCTTCTGCGCGTGACGCTGCTTGCGAGCAGCCGCGGCGAGCATGCCGGCCGGCTGGCTGCGGCCTGGAAAGAGGCGCTGGCCAAGCTGGGCGTCGAGCTGGTGCTCCAGCCCGCCGACGGGCCCGGCTTTGCGGCCCGCTTGCGCGAGGGCAGCTTCGACGTGGCGCTGGTCGAGCGCCCGACGCCTCCGGGGCGCGATCTGTATGCGCTCGTGGGCTCGCACGGGGCCGAAAACTTCGGAGGCCTTTCCTCGCAAAAGGTCGACCAGGCGATTTTTGCCTGGCGCGGCGGCAGCGGGGACGAGGCCGCCCTGTGGCGGGCGGTGCTGGCCGAGGCCGCGCTCGTGCCGCTGTTCCGGCACGGCGAGGTCGCGCTCAAGAGCCGCGCGCTCGAGGGGATTCGGCCCGCGGGCGATTGGCTCGACCTTTCGGCGGCGCGGTGGCGGCCATGATGGCGCTGCTTTCGGTTACGCTGGGCCTGGCGAGCCCGTTTCTGCCCCCGCCCGCGGCCGCCCAGCACGACAACGCGCAGGGGTTCAAGCATTTCTTGAAGCGCGAGACCGCAGCCGCGCGGGCGCTGTTCGAGCACGCGCTTTTGGCCGCGCCCGAGTACGATGCGGCGCGCTATAATCTCGCCTCCACCTACGCCGCCGAGCAGAAGTGGGCACCCGCGCTGGCGCAGCTCGACCTGCTGCTCCTGCACAACTACCCGCGCTACGCCCAGCTGGTGCTCGCCGATCCCGACTGGGCGCCCATCCGGGTGGCGGAGCGCGAGAAGCAGGAGCTGTCCGAGAAGCTCGAGCATGCGCGCGCCGCCTACGCGGAGGGCCTCGGGCACGCGCTGATCGTGGTCGCGCGCACGCGGCCGCCGCTCGAGAGCGCGGTCGGCTCCAGCCTGCGCATCTTTCACCACCAGGAGGTGTACGCGTACGATCTGGCCAGCCGCCGCTGGCGTCAGCTGACCGAGACCGCGGGCCGTGTGGTGGCCTGCCTACGCGCGCCCGACCGGCGTCACGTCGCCGTGGTGACGCAGGAGAAGGCACGCATGGTGGGCGGCGAGGTGGGGCGCGTGATGGACGACGTGACCGTGCGCGAGCTGGACCTGAGCTCGCTCACGCTGGGCACCGAGCGCGCGTTGGCGGCGGGCACGCAAGCGGCCGTGCTCGGCTACGCCCAGGGCGCGCTCCGGATCGCGACCGCCCCGCCCGGGCCGCCCCAGGCCACCGAGCAGGTTGTGGTGCGCGCCGGATGGGTCGAGTATCGACCGGCGGCGGGCCCAGCGCCGACGCCGCCGCCCGCGGTGCCGCTCGACGCCGAGTCGCTGACCTGGTCGCCGTCGGGAAAGCGGGTGCTGTTCCGGCGCTCGCTGCCCCTGTGCGCGCTCGCGCATCAGCGCGGCGAGCTCTTTCTGTATGAGCCCGGGCGGCGGCGCCTGACTCGCGTGGCGCGCGCCAGCGCACGCTTCGATCCGATCTGGCTCGACGACGACAGCTTCGCATTCGAAGATGGGTTGGGTGAGCGCGCGCACATCCGGATCTGGCGGCACGGCAGCCTGACCACGCTTGCGATTCCGCACGGCACCGGTCTGCACGCGGTGCCCGAGCTTCCGGCCTGCGCACCTTGACGCCGAGCCGGAGTTCGTGCCATACCGCTCATGCTCGAGGGGGAAAGGAAGCATTTGGATGCGCGGATTCGCGTGCGCAACATGCGTCGCCCTCGCGGCGGTCCTGGCAGCGGCCTGTGGCGACTCGGGCCAGGGCACCGGTGGCACCGGCGGCACGGCCGGTAGCGGCGGTGCCGGTGGCTCGGGTGGCGCGGGCGGCACCGGCGGCTCCGGCGGCATCGTCGATGGAGGC
>DATFWX010000249.1:0-15255 GCA_035258845.1 Polyangia bacterium
GCCGATGTCAGCTCCCGAGCATCCCACGAGGGCGGCCAGCAGCGCGCACAGCCACGCCGAGCGCATCAACGACAGTCTCCACCTTCTGCACGCGGAAAGGCAACATCTGAAACTCGACCAGGAAACCGAGCCCGGCGCCCCGGGGCCAGGCCGAGCGCCCAAGCCCAAGCTGCGCTCGCATCCGCGCGCGCAGCGAACCGTGTGGGCTGGTCGGGAGCGAGCGCATCCCGAGTGCAACCTGCAATGCGCTGTCGAACGCGGTCTGCAGACGGCGGTCGACGGTTCGCTCGCGCACGCGCAGCGCTTCCGCGCCCTTCCGGAGCCGCGCCGCCCTGGCGCGAGGGTTGCAGCCGTGCGGACGGCCATGACCTTTCGACTTACTTGGATGCTTACGGTGACCTTTTGCGCTTGCGGCCCGGGCGGGCTTCCACCGGGCAATGGGCACCTCGGCTCGGGCGGCACCGGCGGCGGTGGACCGATCGATCCGAACGGCGCCGATGCCGGCACCTGGGAAGGCGATCCGGTCTCCTGCTCTCACGCAGCTCAGACCCACACCTATGTCGGTTGCGACTTCTGGCCGACCGTGCTTCCGAACGTGGTCAAGTCCTACTTCGACTTTGCGGTGGTGGTCGCCAACGCGGGCTCCAATCCCGCGCACATCACGATCGAGCGCGGCGGGGCCCCGGTGGCTGCCGGTGACGTCGGCCCCAATGCGGCCGAAAAGTTCTTCCTGCCCTGGGTTGCCGACCTCAAGCACTTTACTGCGCTCTGCGACACCGATCCGACCCAGCAGGTGGGCCCGCTCGACCAGAGCAAGCGCGTGCCCGGCGGCGCCTACCACCTCGTGAGCAGCGAGCCGGTGACGGTGTTTCAGTTCAATCCGCTCGAGTACAAAGGCCAGGGCGGCCCGCCCGGGAAGAGCTGGGCCGGTTGCAGCTCGTGCTGGCCCGGCTGCAACTCCTACACCAACGATGCTTCCCTGCTGCTGCCGAGCACCGCCTTGACCGGCAGCTACGTGGTGCCTGCGCAATCGGGCATTGCCACCAGCGAGATCAACGCGCCCGGTTATATCGCGGTCACGGGCCTGCAAAACGCCACCAGCATCAGCGTCAAAGTGGGCGCGCGCGGAGCGGTGCAAGCCGGTGGCGGCATCGCAAGCACGAGCGCCGGCGGCATCACGACATTTCCGATCGATCGCGGGGAGGTGGTGTTGCTGGTTGGCACTCCAGAGACCGATCTGGGCGGCACGCTGCTCAAGGCAGATCACCCGGTTCAGGTCATGACCGGCATGCCTCACACCTATCTCCCGTTCGATCGCCAGTCGTCCGATCACATCGAGGAAGTGGTTCTTCCGGTGGAGACGCTGGGCAAGCACTACTTCGTCGTGCGACCGACCGGGCCCAACGGCAATGTGGTTCCGCAGATGGTGCGCTTCTTCGGCACCACCGACGGCACGAATCTCGCCTACCCGGCCGGCACGCCCGCCGGCGCACCCGCACACCTTGGCGCCGGCGAGGTCGCCGATCTGGGCCTGGTCGATCTCGATTTCGAAGTGACCGCCGACCAGGGATTCGAGATCGCGACCTACATGCTGGGGCAGACGATCGTGGATCCGTCGCTGGCGGGCCGAGGCGACCCGTCGCAGAGCACGGTCGCTTCGGTCGAGCAGTATCGCAAAAAATATGTCTTCCTGGCGCCCGACGATTATGACTTCAGCTACGCGGACGTGGTCGTGCCGACGGGCGCCAGCCTGACGCTCGACGGCGCGCCGGTCCCAGCGATGCGCATGCCGCTCAGCGCAGGCCTGGCCGTGACCCGGGTGATGCTGGGAGCGGGCAACCAGGGTGCACACGTCCTGGAAAGCGATCAGGAATTCGGGTTGCAGATCATGGGCTATGGCTTCGCAACCAGCTACCAGTATCCGGGCGGCCTCAACCTGCGTGGCATCGCCCCGCCGCTTCCAGACATTTACTAGCTGTCAGAGCGCGATGCCCAGGGTCAGGGTTGCGGTGTACCCGCTCCTGATATCGCCGACCAGAGTTGCCAGCTCGCTCTGCAGGCTGTCGGCGAACACGTTGTCGGTCGCATTGGGCTGCGGGTTCTGACCTTTGGCTGCATAGACGCCGGTCCCGTAGACAGCCGACGTGATGGTTTCGGGGAACGCGAGCTGAGTGACCTTCTTGGCCACTCCATTGACGTAGACCTCGACGTGAATGTGGGTGGCGCGACCTGGGTACCAACCGGGATAGATCGTTCTGAAGGTTACCTGGCCGTTGCCGTCGGTGGTCTGGACTCCGCGCAGAAAGGTCGCGTTGGTGCCGTCGAAGCCGCCGGGCTGGCCGGCGTACTCGGAGTAGTGCCCGTCGGCATCGCACTGCCAGATGATCACCTGGGCGTTCGGCACGGACGCGCAGGCGCGGCTGGTATTGACGACGCTCAGGACGACCCGCAGCGGCAGACCGGGTTTTCCTTCCGTGATGTCGGACCGATTGTACGTGGGGTCGGTGAGCATCCCGAGCCGGTCCGGGTAGGGACCCAGCGTCTCGTCGGGGATGGGCGGGCAGCCGGACGGTCCGCCATCGGTCCCGCCGGCTCGCTCGCTGCCGCAGCCGACAATCACGAGCGCGCCCGCACCGCCCAGCGTCCTCAGAACGCTGCGTCGCGTGGTCGGCCTGGCTTTGGGATTCCCGTAGTCCATGTGTTTATGTTCCCTAAGGTAGCAGAAGATTTCAGCTCTGCCGGTCTTGCTCGCCCAAGGCTTCTCATCATATCCCCACTCGGGCATACTGGGGATATGAGCATGATGGGGAGAGTCGTCCTCTACTTATTTGCAGGTGCGTGCGGGCTGGGCGCGACTGCCTGCGGTTCGAGCAGCCAAGCCGGCGATGGCGGTTCCGATGCCGGCGCCGACGCGAGCGGCGACGGGGCCGCTCCCAGCTGGGGCGCTTCGGGCCTGGCCGGCAACGTCATCAGCGTTGTGGCAGTGGATCCGAAGTCCCCCAGCACGATCTTCGCCGGCACCTCAGCGGCCAGCGCAATGGTCGGATTCTTCCGGAGCCAGGACAGCGGCCACACCTGGTCTCCGGTTGCCGGCGGTCTGCCCGCCCAGTCCGCCCAGAGCATCGCGATCTCGCCCACCCAGAACATCGTGATCGCGAGCGTGGGCATCGCCACCTACCGCAGCACCGACGGCGGGAATACCTGGACCGAGTCCGGGAACGATCCAGGCGCTCTATACAACATGCTCTTTCATCCCAGCGGCACCCAGGTGTGGACCGCGACCGCGCAGCGGGGCCTCTACACGTCCACGGACGGCGCCAGCTGGACCAACATCACCAGCACCGGGCTGCCACCGCTCAACACGGTGGATCTGGGCCCACTTGCGCACGACGGGAGCAAGCTGTATCTGGGCACGGGCGGGCAGAGCGTCTACGTGTCCGCGGACGGAGGCTTGACGTTCACCGGCCCCGGAGCCGGCATTCCGCAGGCCTTCGCCGACAGCATCAATGCTCTGGCCGCGAGCCCGGCCCGACCCGGCGTCGCGTTCGCCCTGACCCTGAACGACGGGCTGTATCGCTCCAACGATTCCGGCGCCACCTGGTCGAAGGTGACTGTCGGCAATTCCACGCGGCGGTCCGGCCTGATCATCGACCGGCGGGCGTCGAGCACTTTCTACGTCAGCCTCGACGAGACCCAGGGTGGACCGGGCGGGCTGGCGCGCAGCCGCGACGACGGCGTCACGTGGTCTCCCTTCGGGCCGCCGGGCAAGCCAGTCAGCGTGATCGATGAGAGCCCGACCGACGGCACGATCTGGGCCGGCACGATCGGAGACGGGATCTGGCGGTTCGGTTTGTAGGGCCCTCGCGCTACCTCCGCGCGCGCTGCTTCTCCAGCGCAACCCAGTGACGGATGCGGGCATCGAGCAGGTCGAGCGGCAGCGCGCCCTCGCCCAGCACCTGGTCATGGAAATCGCGAATCGAGAATCTGTCGCCCAGCTCTTTGCTGGCGAAGGCGCGCAGCTCCTTGAGCTTCAGCTCGCCCAGCTTGTAGGCCAGCGCCTGCCCGGGCCAGACGATGTAGCGGTCGATCTCGACCTCGATGTCGTGCTCGGGCTTCGACGTATTGTCCACGAAGAACTGGATGGCCTGCTGCCGGGTCCAGCCCTGGGCGTGCATGCCGGTGTCGACCACCAGGCGGACCGCTCGCCACATCTGGTAGGTCAGCTGTCCAAAACGCGAATACGGATCGGCGTACAGGCCCAGCTCGGAGCCGAGCGACTCGGCGTAGAGCCCCCAGCCCTCGGTGAACGCGGTGAAGCCTTCCCAGCGCCGGAAATCGGCCACCTCCGGCAGCTCCTGCGCGAGCGCGATCTGGAGGTGATGCCCCGGCACCGACTCGTGCAGCGTGAGCGCCTCCATCTCCCATTTGGGTCGCGCCCGCAGGTTGAACGTGTTGACGAAGAAGCGCCCGGGCCGACCCAGCTTCGCCGCACCGCCGACGTAATATCCGGTCGGCGACGTGCGCTCGAGGTGCGCCGGCACCGGCTCGACGCCATAGGTCAGACGCGGCAGGGTTCGGAACAGCCGTGGCAGCCCCGGATCGATCCGCTTGGCCAGCTCGCGATAGGCGCTCAGGAGCTGCTTCGGATCGGTGAAGAAGAACCGCGGGTCGGTCTTGAGGAAGTCGAAGAAGGCGCGCAGATCGCCCTTGAAGCCCGACTCTTTCAAGGCCGTGATCATCTCAGCTCGGATGCGCGCCACCTCGCGCAGGCCGAGCTCGTGGATCTGGTCGGGCGTAAGGGTCGTCGTGGTCTCCGTGCGCACGCGGGCGACGTACCAGGCGGCGCCGTTGGGGAGCGCACCGGTGGCAATGGTGGAGCGCGCGTGCGGGATGTAGTCCCGGACCACGAACGCGCGCAGCCGCTTGAAGGCCGGCGTGATGCCGTCGCGGATGAGCGCGCGCGCACGCGTCCGCAGCTCCGCCTGCGTCCGGGCGTCGATCGACTTGGGCAGCGAGGCGAACGCGAGCTGCCACAGCGGCGTCGCCTCGGGCTCGACAAGGTGCGCGTCGATGAGCTTTGGCACTTCGCGCAAGACCACCTGCGGCGCGGTCACACCCCTTTGCATCCCCTCCTTGAGCAGCCCGATGTGCTGGTCGACCAGCGTCGGAAAGCGGCGCAGGCGCTCGAGCAGCGCGCGGTAGTCGGCGGCCGTCTGCAACGACAGGTTGCGCACCAGCTCGGGCAGATCGCGGTAGGCGCCCTCGATCTGGTTGAGCACCAGGTATTCGGACGGGAAAACATCGTCATCGACCGCGCGTTCGAGGCGAAGGCGAAACAGGTCGTACTCGAGCTGCGCGGGCGCGGGCAGCTGCGCGCGATCGAGCGCGCGCACCCGGTCGAGCGTCTCCTTGTGGTGGGCGCGGCGGGCAGCGAAGGCGGCGGGTGAAAAATCGGTCCAGCGATCGTCGTAGCGATGGTCGCCGGTCAACGACGCGAACGTGGGGACGTCGCGCAGCCGCCACTGCCAGTCGGAGGCGACCAGCGCATGGAAGTCAGCGGCCGGGTCGGCCCGCACCGGGGTGGCGCAAACGCCGAGCACCAGGGCGACGGCGAGGACGCAGAAGCGCATGGTGCGTGCAGCATAGCCGATGCACGCGCAATCGGTCGCGCGGTCCCGGTTGGCGGCGCCGCCATCGGCGGTGCATCTGGTCAACCAGGCCGTGGTCGGGCCAGATGCAACTTGCGCAGGGCTAGTTGCCCAGCCGGGGCATATTGCCCAGGAGCGGCCGCTTTCCGCGTCGCAACCATGGGGCCGAGCTGCGTGAGCTCGACCGGACGGTCATTCGATCATGCGCCCTTGAGCTGTTTGATCGCGGTCGCCCAATCCTCCAGGTGATGTATCTCGCTGATCTGGTTGTGCTCAACCGTGTGGATATCGATGGTCATGATCTTGAACGACCTCGACCCATCGAGGCTCATGCCCATGAAATCTCCTCGCGGAGAACCGCTGGCCGTAGACCGGACCACGACCTTGTTGCCGTCCTGCAGCATTTCCTGAATTTCCCACTTCAGATTCGGAACCAGCTTCCAGAAAAACTGAACCTGTCCAATGAGCTGGGCCTTGCCTTTGGTGTCTTCGCTTCCCATCGATCGGAAGCCGTCCGCGAGCAGGCGGTGCATGACCGCAGGGGCATCCGCGTGCTTGTTGACGGTCAGACAGTCCGTGTAAAGCGGCCTCACGATGTTCCTCAGGTCTTCCATGAAGGGTCCTCCTCTCGCATTCCCACCATGCCGCGTTGAGCTTGCAGAATTGGGTCCAGCCGGGCGGGCGCACCGATACCGGAACCGGCAGTCCTTCCGCGCTGGCGGTCAACCCGCGCTGGCGGTCAACCCGCGCTGGCGGCAGCGCTACGCTTGCGCCGGATCAGCGCGTCGAGGCTCCAGTCGCCGCCGCCGTGTGCCGCCATGAACAGAAAGATGAAGCAGAACAGGACGGCGGGCTCGCCGTGGTTGAGAATGGGCCAGGCGCCCTTGGGCGCGTGAAACTGCCAGTACGCGACCGCCATTTCGCCCGATAGGATGAAGGCGACGGGCCTGGTCAAAAGGCCCAACATGATCGCGATCCCGCCGAAGAACTCGAGCACCCCGCCGATCCCAATCTCGGTCAGCAGGGGTGCTCGGGAGCCCGGTTGGCCGGGCATCCCGCCAAACCAGCCCAGGAACTTCATGCTCCCAGCCTGGAAGAACAACAAGCCCGCCACCACGCGAAGCAGAAAGTACGTGACCTGCACGACCCGGTTCTTGTTCATCGATTGCCTCCTGATCGAGAAAGTCGTTCAGCCTGACTCTAACCATGCGACGAACCAAAGCGCCCGAAATCGACGTACCCGCCGAAAAAGTCCTGTTGACAGCCAACCTCCACATTGCCCTTATTCAAGATGCTAATGCACCGTCGGAGAAAGCTCCCATCGAAGTCCGCCAGCTCGGCTTATTCGAGCAAGGAGCCTGGGGCGGCCCGCGGCCGCATGCCGGCCGCCCGGCCGGGCGCCGCACGACGGTTCCGCATCGTACCCGACCTACGCACCAGGGCGCCCACCCGGCCCACGTTACGCTCAGGCTGCTTCCAGGATTGCCGTCGCTGCGCCGGCCCGCCTTCGAAATCCTGCGCAGCCGCTTCGCCCGCGCCTCGCGCGAGTGGTTTCGCCTGATTCATTTTTCAGTGCAGGCCAATCACATCCATTTCATCGTCGAAGCCGAGGACACGCGCGCCCTCAGCCGCGGCATGCAGGGGCTCGCAGTGCGCATCGCACGCGCGGTCAACCTCTGGCTCGGCCGGCGCGGCCGCGTGTTCGCCGAGCGTTATCAAGCACGCGCCCTGACCCGACCGCGCACCGTCCGCGAAGCGCTGGTCTACGTGCTCGCCAACTGGAAGCATCATCAAACCGACGCGCGCGGCGTCGATCCCTGCTCGTCGGGCCCCTGGTTCGACGGCTGGCGATCACCACGCGCGCGCTGGCGCAGCCCACCGCCGACCGCCCCGGCGCGGACCTGGCTCCTCCGCGTCGGGTGGCGCCGCCACGGACTCGTGGGCCTCGAAGAGCGCCCGCGCGAGCGATGACCGACTCGGCGCGAGGCTGCCGTGGCGGCCGCCCAGAAAGCCTGCTACTGCGTCCAACCATCTTCAGCGCCGCTTGTACCGATCCGGGCTTAGCGAATGCCGCGCCAGCAGGCGGCTGACCTGCGAGCGCGAGGTCTCCAGCTCGCGTGCGATTGCGCTCAGGTTGCCCCCGTGCTTCTCCAGGAGAGCCAACAGGCGCTCGCGCTCGCTGCCGGAGGCGGCCGCGCTTTCCTTGGCTTCGTAGGCTCCCAACCGCAGATGCTCGACGCCGATCTCGGCGTCGCTCGAAATGGCGATGGCTGCGCGCAGGACCTGCTCGAGCTCGCGCACATGGAACGGCCAGGGATGCAAAAACAGAGCGCGCGCAGCCGCGCGCGACAGCCGGCGCGCGGGCCGATCCGGCTCCAGGCGCGCCAGCAGATGGGCGCACAAAAGGCCCAGATCCTCGAGCCGAGCGCGCAGCGAGGGCAGACGCACCTCGTAGCCGCGCAGCCGGGCATACAGGTCGCGGCGGAAGCGCCCGTCGGCGACCAGCTCCTCCACCGGCCGGTTGGTGGCGGCGACCACGCGCACATCGACCAGCACGCGCTTGCCGGCGCCGAGCGGCTGCACCTCTCCGTCCTGCAGCACGCGCAGGAGCGCGGCCTGTGAGGTCGCCGGCAGCTCGGCGATCTCGTCGAGGAACAAGGTCCCACGTTCGGCGCTGGGGACAAGCCCCGCTCGGTCCTCGGCGCCCGAGAAGGCGCCGCGCCGGCTGCCGAAGAGCTCGCTCTCGACCAGCGTAGGCGGGATGGCGCCGCAGTTGACGGGCACGAAGGGCCCGCTCCGGCCCGAGAGCGCGTGAATCGCCGAAGACACGACCTCCTTGCCGGTGCCGGAGTCGCCGCGCACGAGCACCGGAACCCGCGAGCGCGCGATTTTCGGCAAGACGGCCAGCTCCCGCTCGAGCGTAGGCGAGATGGTCTGCAGCGCCTTGGTGGATGCGGAGGGCGCGTACAGATCGCGAATGGGTCCGGAGGCCCGGCGCAAGACCAGGAACGTACCCCCACACTCGATGATGTCTCCATCGGCAAGCGCGGCCCGGTCGACGCGACGTCCGTTCACGCGGGTACCGTTCTTCGATCCAGCGTCCTCGAGACTCCAGTCGTCACCCGCGCGAGCCAGCCGAGCGTGCAGCTGCGAGGCCGATCGATCGGACAGATCGATGCGCAGACGGGTCCCGCTGCGCGGGAAGCCTCGCTCGCCGCCGCGGCCGATTTCGGCTTCCGTCACGCGCGCGAGCGCGAGGCGAGCCGGCGGCGCACGGAGCTCGGCGCAGTCGAGCGCCACGGCGAGCGCCCACTCGGGAGCGCGCTCGCCCGTACGAGGTGACTCCGACCCGACCGTGTCCGTGCGATTGGCCATTGTGTGCCTTCGCGGCTCGCGGGGCCATGATATCTCCTCTGCGTGCGCGCCGCTCGCGCGCGCTCGCGGTGGACCTGGTGTACCGACGGTGCACCGGCGCCGAGTCGCAAGTCCTTGGATCGCCTCCCATCGAGCCCGGCATGCCGGTTGCCTGACCAGCAGGCAGGTGCGTGAAAGGGGGAAGCAATGAAATGGATGGTCGGTGTGCTGCTCTCTCTTGCTGGATGCATTGCTGGAGGCGACGGCTCGCTGGGTCAGTCGGCCCGCGCGGAGCGAGACCAGGGCGAGGTCGAGAACCTGCAGCCGTTCCCGGACCCGAGCGGCCAGTTCGCGACCTTCAGCACGAACGGCAAGATCGATCTGCGGGGTCCGTTCTTCCAGAGCTTCGGCACCAACGGCCGCACGTGTGGGAGCTGCCATCAGCCCGGCGACGGGTGGACCATCGTCCCGGCCCACGTGCAGCAACGGTTCGAGGATTCAGACGGCACCGATCCCATCTTTCGCACCAACGACGGCTCCAACTCGCCGCTTGCCGACGTCTCGACCGTGGACGCGCGCCGTCAGGCTTACAGCATGCTGCTCACGAAGGGGCTCATCCGCGTCGGCCTGCCCATCCCGCCGAGCGCCGAGTTCGAGCTCATCGCGGTCGACGATCCCTACGGCTACGCCAGCGCCTCCGAGCTTTCGCTGTTCCGGCGGCCGCTGCCCTCGACCAATCTGGGCTTTCTGGCCACGGTCATGTGGGACGGACGCGAGCCCAACCCGGCCCTGTCCGGGCTCGGCACCAGCCTCGCGCACCAGTCCAACGACGCCACCCGGGGCCACGCCCAGGCCGCGCAGGATCTCACGGCCGCCCAGCAGCAGGCCATCGTGGCGTTCGAGCTCGGGCTCTTCACAGCCCAATCGGTTGACGCGAGCGCGGGCGATCTGACCCGCCTCGGCGCCGCCGGGGGCCCGGAAGCCCTCGCCAACCAACCTTTCTTCATCGGCATCAACGATCCGCTGGGCGGAAACCCGACCGGCGCGCAGTTCGATCGGAACGCCATGACGATCTACGTCGCGTGGGACGATCCGGAATCGGGTCCCCGGCCGGCCGCGCGCGCGGCCGTGGCCCGCGGCGAGACGCTGTTCAATAACAGGCCCATCGCGATCGTCGGGGTCAAGGGGCTGAACGACGAGCTGGGGGCGACTTCGATCCCGGGCACCTGCACCACCTGTCACGATACGCCCAACGTGGGCAATCACTCGGTGGCGGCGCCGCTGGATCTCGGCCTGACCGACGCCAAACGCCGCACGCCCGACCTGCCGCTCTACACCCTGCGCAACAAGACCACCGGCATCTCGATCCAGACCACCGATCCGGGCCGCGCGCTCATCACGGGCCGCTGGAAGGACATCGGCCGCTTCAAGGGACCCATCCTGCGCGCGGTGGCTGCGCGGGCGCCTTATTTCCACAACGGCTCGGCTGCCAGCCTGGCCGACGTGGTCGATTTCTACGACACCCGCTTTGCGATTGGGCTGTCGGCGCAGGAGAAGTCGGACCTGGTGGCGTTCCTGCGCACGCTGTAGACGGGCGCCGAGCCGCCGAGTTCTCTCCGCTACAGGTGGAGACTGCTCGACCCCATTGTCACTCCACGACGACGCTGACCCTGTGGCCTTTTCGAGCCCACCCCCGGTTTCGCGGTGGCACAGCGCATGCTTCAGTCCCGCCACGAGGAGGGACCTGCCATGAGAAACCGGACACACTCTCGCGAGCTGGCCGGCCTGCGGACGATTGCGAACGATGCCCTGTCGCACGTCAGTGGTGGTGATGTGCCCTTTGACGGCGGCGATCCTGGGGGCCCATTTGGCGGTGACTCTGACGCGATCAGGTTTCTGGGCGGCTTCTACGACGCCTACCAGAGCGGGTTTGGAGCAGGCGGCGAGTACCCGATCGGAAACGACGGGATCAACCTGTGGAACCCGTCTCCGTGGAGCGAATGGGTCGGCGCTCCCTAGACTGACCCCCGCATCGGCAACCGTCCACCTATAGATCTCCGCGCCTTTCTGGTGCGTCTACACCGCCAAGGTGAACGAGACGGATGAGGCGCTCATGTCGCGTTACCAGCACGGTGACGTGCGGGCGTTCGAGCTCTTGCTCGCCCGGCACCGCAAGCCTGTGTTCAACTTCATCCTGCGCTTCGTGGGCAATCGCGAGCGGGCCGAAGACCTGCTGCAAGAAACCTTCTTGCGCGTGATCAAGGGCGGATGCAGCTACCAGCGTGAGGCCAGATTCACGACCTGGCTGTACACCATCGCCCGCAACCAATGTATCGACCTGTCGCGCCGCATGAAGCTGCGCCAGACCGCTTCGCTGGATGCGCCCAGTCACTGCGCGGACGCAGACGGCCCCACGCTTATGGAATCGGTGGCCGATGCCGACGCGGCGGTGGATCGACGCGCTGCCGACGCCGAGCTCCAGGGCCGGCTCAAGACCGCCATCGAGCGCCTGGGCGACGAGCAGCGCGAGGTCTTTCTGATGCGCGAGCTGCTTCACCTGCAATTCAAGGAAATCGCCGCCATCACGGGCGTTCCCGAGAACACCGTGAAAAGCCGCATGCGGTACGCGCTCGAGAAGCTGCGCGACCAGCTCGAGGATTACCGGGAGCTGGCGAGGGTGGCGCCATGAGCCGGGTGGATTGTCACAAGCTCGACCAATCCTTCATGGATTACCTCTACGAAGAGCTGGCGGCCGGTGAGATGGGTGAGCTGCGCGCCCACCTGGAGGCATGCGCTCGCTGCTCGGACGAGGACAACCGCTTCCGCAGCCTGCGGCGCAAGGTCGCGCACCTCCGAATCGTGGAGCCGCCGGAGGCGGTCAGCGCGCAGCTCATGCGCGAGGCGAGATCGGTGCGGTCTGGGTCCGGGTCCGGGTCGCCTTGGCGCAAGGCAGCGTACTACGCCACGCCGCTCGTCGCCATGGCGGCGGCGCTGGCGATCTGGGCTCACGCGCGCGTGCGCTATGACGGCTGGGCGATCGATGGCAGCCCCAGCACGCCTGAGTATCGTGCGCCCGCGCAGGTGCCGCTGGATGATGCCAAGGTGGCGAAAAAGGCGCCGGCAGCCGAAGGCGACGAGGCAGCGGAGAAGCGTCGGACCATGACCCTCGCCGAAGACACCTCGGTCGCGAAGGGCCGGCGGCCCGAGCACAAGTCGGGCGTCGTGTCGAAGCAGGCGGGCGGCCCCGCACATGGGTATGGGGAGAGCCGCGACATCGGCGGTGGCGTGGCGGCGGACAATCGGTCGGCTGCGCCACCGCCGGCGCTCGCCAAGCCCGCGGAGTCCGCCCAGAAGGACGCCGCGGAGCCGTCGGTGAGGAGCGACAACACGACCGCGCAGCTGGAAGCCATGTCACGACCGGGGGAGCGCGTCAGCGCGGGCGGCGAGGGGTCGGATCGAGAGAACATCTCGACGCGGCCCGATCAGCTCTATCAGCAGCTGATCACGACCACCAGCAGCAACTGCGCACGCGTGATGGATCTGGTCAGGCAGCTCGAGAACGTGAGCTGGGGCAGCCGGCATCCCGAGCAGATGAAGAATGCCTATCAGCTGCGTGCCAACTGCCAGACCGACGAAGCGCTGGCCAATCAGGATCAGGAGAACGCGCGGCGCATGCAGCTCGACGCCGACAACAACGACAAGCGCGCGAAAGCCAGGCGCACGAAGGCCAAGTCGCACACGCAGACGTCGGAGTGACCCCCGAGCGGCCGGTCCCGTGCCGCGTCACCCGGCGTTGTCAGTGCGCACGACAGGTCGCATCGCCTGCTCGCGCCGGCCGGCCCGCTCACGCGCGCGGTCGCGGAGTTGCGCAGCCGCAGGCCGGCACAGAAGTTGCCCACTTGCTCCGGTGTGCGTGTACGCATCCTTTCCATGGCAATTCTGGGGGCGCTCGGCTGGGAGGTCGCGGCGCTGGTAAGCTGCGGCGGCGGCATGACCGAAGGTCCTGACGGGTCGGGACCAGGCGACGCTGCTGGAAAGGGCGACGCAACCGGTCCCGGCACCGGCGGCGCGGGCGGCGCGGGCGGCGCGGGTGGCGCGGGTGGCGCGGGTGGCGCGGGTGGCGCGGGTGGCGCGGGCGGTACCGGCGGGGTGGGCGGCGCTGGTGGCGCGGCCGGCACTGGCGGCACCGGCGGCGCGGGCGGCTCTGCGCAGTGCCGCGATGACGGCGCGTGCCTGATTTACGCCCCCACGGGAACCGACAGCGCGCAAAACCCGGCCTTCTCGCCCGACAGCGCAACCGTTCTGTTCACGCTCTGGCACGCGGGCTACAACGGCGGTCCCGCCGGCCTGTACAAGGTTCCGACGGTGGGCGGCACCATCATGAGCCTGCTCGACGACCGCGGGAGCAACGTCAACCTGCCCGGCTCGTGCTGGAACGCAGCCACCAACCGCATTGCGTTTTCCTCGGACCGCGACAATGGGCCCGATGAGGTGTACACGATTGCGCCCGATGGACAGGCTCTGACCCGCATCACCAACCACACGGGCGCTGGCTCCTACGTCGAGCCCAGCTTCTCGCCCGACGGCACGCAGATCATCTTCGAGCTGAATTATAGCGATACCTCGGCGCAGGTCTGGATCGTGGGCGCCGCCGCGGGCTCGTCCGCGCGCCGCCTCACCAGCGGCACCGCCGACCGCGAGCCCAACTTCGCGCCCGACGGCTTGCACATCCTGTTTCAGGCGCTGCAGTCTTCGACCTGGCGTCTGTACACGGTTCATCCCGACGGCAGCGCGCTGTCCCCGCTCACACCGGCCGGCGACGACAGCACCGACGCTTCTTTCTCGCCCGACGGCCAGCGCGTGGTCTATTCCTCGGACCGCGGACAACTGCCGGGCGCGAACCTGTTCGTGATCTCGCTGGCGGGCGGCGACCCGATCCGGGTCACGCGCTCGAGCGGCTATGACGGCGCCCCTTCCTGGTCGCCCGACGGAGCCTGGATCGCCTTCGAGTCATCTCCCGATCCAGGCGGCACCGGCGTGACCAGCCTGTGGCGGATCCGTGCGCCCTAGCACGATGCACCGTTGCCGACGCAGTGAACTTAGGTTACGAATCGGTCCCGGTCGCGATCGCGGGCTTGGGGACAGCCGCGCTCTGGTTAGGATGCTCCCATGACTTTCGCTCGCAGATTCCGGGCCGCGCTGGTGGCAGCGATCGCAACCTGGGCCTGCGGCTGCCTCCAGCCCGCCGATCGGAACCAGCATTCGGCCGCCATCGTTGGCGGGATCAGCGACCCCAACCATCGCTACGTGGTGGCGGTCGGATACAGTGGCGGCGCATTTTGCTCGGGCACCGTGATTTCCAAACATACCGTCCTGACCGCCGGTCACTGCATCGGCGGGGTGACCAAGGTTTACTTCGGCCCCACCGTCAGCGGTGCCACCACGGTCGACGTCGTTCAGCAGGTGCGCGACCCGATGTACGCGGACATCTGCGACAACGACGCAACCTACGACCTGGGCATCCTGAAGCTCGCGCAGGCCGCGCCCACGCAGGCGGCGCCGCTGCTCCGCGCCACGCTCGACAACACGGCGCGCTACGTGGGTCCCTCGTGGGTATGGGTTGGCTACGGAGACACGGGGGCGGGTGGCTTCGGCCGGCGGCGGGTCGCCACCTTCCCGATCACGCTGGTCGGTCCGGCCCCCGGTCGCGGCTCGCTCTGCATGATCCCGGAGACGCTCATCTATGCGCAGACGGCGGGCCGGAGCACCTGCAACGGCGACAGCGGCGGTCCCTCGTTCTGGGTCGGCGGCGGGGTCGAATACGAGGCCGGCGTCACCTCGTCCGGCGACAACAGCTGCATGCTCGACGCTTCGCAGCAGCGCTCGGATCAGCCCTACATCAACCAGTTCATCCAGGCGCACATCGACTCCTTCGAGGGCGGAGACCCGTGCCGCTCGGATGGCGTCTGCAACGAGAGCTGCAACACCGGCGGTCAGCTCGGCGACCCCGACTGCGCCGCCAACCACTGCGGCGCCGACGGCATCTGTGCTGAGGCCTGTGTGGCGCCGCGCGATCCCGACTGCGCCGCCCTGGACTCGAGCAACTGCGGGGACAACGGGGTGTGCGACCTCAGCTGCGCGTCGGATCCGGATTGTGATCGCCAATGCGGCGCGGATGGCAACTGCATCCCCGGCTGCGCGACGCCGGATCCCGATTGCGGCCCGGGCGCGGCCGATGCCGGTCTGGACGACG